>CAIWTJ010000216.1 GCA_903915535.1 Enhydrobacter aerosaccus | reverse complement strand
GATTCGCTACTAGAGCTTTGGGGGGAGCGCCGTCGGGGTCTCGCCCAGGTCGACGTCGAGGATGCGCTCGCCGCGACGCTTGATCGACGTGGCCGAAGTCTCGATCTCGCGCAGGTCCTTCTCGGTCTGCCCGAAGTGACGCTTGAGGTTGTCGACCCGGTCGGCGAGGCGATCCACGTCGCCCAGAAGAAGGCCGACATCCTTCTGGATCTTGCCGGCCTCTTCGCGCATGCGCACGTCCTTCAGCACGGCGCGCACGGTGTTCAGCGTTGCCATCATGGTGGTCGGCGACACGATCCAGACGCGCGCTTTGTAGGACTCGTCGACGATCGCCGGGAAATTGGCGTGCAGCTCGGCGTAGATCGACTCCGAGGGCAGGAACAGTAGCGCCGACTCGGCAGTCTCGCCGGGCAGGATGTATTTGTCCCGGATATCGCCGATGTGCTTGCGCATCGCGAGCTGGAAGGCACGTTGCGCGGCCGCGAGTGCCGGCGCATCGCCCGCCGCGACGGCGCGCAGCATGTGATAGCTCTCGAGCGGAAACTTGGCGTCGATGGCAATCGAGCCCGGCGGGTTGGGCAGCTTCAGCAGGCAATCGACCCGCGAGCCGGTCGAGAGCGTGCACTGGAATTCGTAGGCCGACGGCGGAAGCGCGTTCTGCACCAGGTCGTTGAGCTGGACTTCGCCGAAGGCGCCGCGCGCCTGCTTGTTGGAAAGCACCTCCTGCAGACTGACGACCTGGGTCGAGAGGTCGCCGATCTTCTTCTGCGCCTCGTCGATCCGGACCAGCCGCTCGCGCAGGTCGGTAACGATCTGGCCCGTCGCCTTCTCGGTGCGGTCGAGGCGCTCGTTCACAACGGCAGCCAAGGTGCGTTCCTGTTCGCGCAGCGATTGCTCCACCCGCTGGACGGTGTCGGCGAGCGCCATCTGCTGGTGCCGCATGGCTTCCTCGGTGCGGCCGTTGCCCCCTTGCCGCATCAGCAGCACGGCAACGCCCAGGACCAGAAAAACCACGACGACGAGCAGGACAATCGAGAGGGTATCCATTGCCTCCCTTTATAAGCTGCCGGCTCGACAAGCGCACGGTGGGCCATTAATCAAAATCCCCAAATGACCCCTCCGAAGCACGATCCGGACGTTTGGCTGTTCGACGTCGACAACACGCTGTACCCCGCCCGCAGCAACCTGTTCGCGCAGATCGACGTGCGCATCGGCCGCTACATTTCCGACTGGCTGAAGGTCGACGCCGAGGAAGCGCGCCGCATCCAGAAGCAGTACTGGCGCGAGCACGGCACCTCGATGCGCGGCATGATGAGCCTGCATGGCGTCGATCCGCGCCACTATCTCGATTACGTCCACGACATCGATTACTCGCCGATCCTGCCCAACCCCGACCTCGAGCGCTCGTTGGCGGCGCTGCCGGGCCGCAAGATCGTCTTCACCGCCGGCGACGTGCCGCATGCCACCAAGGTCATGGAGCGGCTGGGCGTCGCCCATCACTTCGAGGCGATCTTCGACATCGTGGCCGGCGAGTACTGGCCCAAGCCCCATCAAGCGATCTACGACCAGCTCGTGAAGAAGCACAACGTCGACCCGACGCGCGCCGCTTTCGCCGACGATATCGCCGTCAACCTCAAGCCTGCCCACGACATGGGCATGCGCACGGTGTGGATCCGCACCGAGGAGAGCGTAAAGCGCGCGGCCGATACCAATCTCGATCACATCCATCACCAGACCGACGACCTCGCCACCTGGCTCTCGGACTGGCTCGCCGAACGGAGCATCAAGAAATGAAGGTCCTCATCCTCGGCGCCGGTGCGGTCGGCGGCTACTGGGGGGCGCGCCTCACCCAGGCCGGAACCGACGTCACCTTTCTGCTGCGCGAGAAGCGCGCCGCGAAGGTGAAGGCGGAGGGCCTCGTCGTGAAGAGCCCGAAGGGTGATGCGACCGTGCCCGTCAAGGTCGTGACCAAGGGCAGCGAAGGCGGGCCGTACGACATCGTCATTCTCGCCTGCAAGGCCTACGACCTCGACTCGGCGATGGAATCGATCGCGCCAGCCATCGGCAAGGATACCACCATCGTGCCGATGCTGAACGGCCACGCGCACTTCGCCAAGCTCGACGCGAAATTCGGCGCCACGCATGTGGCGGGCGGCCTCGCGCGCATCGCGGGCATGCTCGGTCCCAACGGCGAGATCCTGCACAGTGGCTCCTCCGGCGTGTCGTTCGGCGAGCGCGAGGACGGGCCTGCACGGGCCTCGCTGGTGGCGCTCGACGCGGCCTGCAAGAAGGCGGGCATCGAGGGCGGCCTGAACGCCAACATCAACCAGGATCTCTGGGACAAGTGGATCATGCTGGGCTCGATCGCCTCGATGTGCTCGGCGATGCGCGGCACCATCGGTGACATGATGGAGGCCGAGGACGGTCTCGCGATCATGACCGAGATCTTCGGCGAATGCTGCCAGGTGGCGAAGGCGGAGGGCTATGCGCCGAACGACAAGGTGCGGACCAACGTGCTGACGGCCTTGACCACGAAGGCCGCCAAGACCGTGGCGTCGATCCTGGGCGACATGGAAAAGGGCGGCGCCGTCGAGGCGCACCAGATTGTGGGCGACATGCTGGGCCGCGCCCGCAAGCACGGCATCGCTGCACCCAACCTGCGCTTCGCCTACGCGCACCTGCAAACCTATGAGGCGCGCCGCGCCCGCGGAGGCCTCGCTAAATGAAGATCCTGATCCTAGGCGCCGGCGCGATCGGCGGATATGTCGGCGGCCGCCTGCACCAGACCGGCGCGGACGTGACTTTCCTCGTGCGCCCCAAGCGCCGCGAAGCGATCGAGCGCGACGGGCTCGTGATCAAGAGCACCAAGGGCGACATCACCCAGAAGGTGAAGACCGTCCTGAAGGCGAGCGACGGCGGGCCGTACGACGTCGTGCTGCTGACCTGCAAGGCCTACGATCTCGACTCGGCGATCGAGGCGATCGCGCCGGCGGTGGGTGCGAACACCACGGTCGTGCCGCTGCTCAATGGGCTCCGCCATCTCGACGTGCTCGACGCGAAGTTCGGCAAGGACAAGGTCGTGGGCGGCCTGGCGCGCGTCGGCGTCGCGATGACCGCCGACGGCGTCATCCATCACACCAGCCCGTTCGCCGCGATCTCCTTCGGCGAACGCTCGGCCGCGCCGGCCCGGCCCGCGCTGGTCGAGCTCGATGCCGCGATCAAGAAGTCGGGCGTCGATGGCGGCCTCAACCAGAACATCACCCAGGATCTCTGGGACAAGTGGATCATGCTGTGCTCGCTCGCCGCGACCAACTGCCTGATGCGCGGCTCGTCCGGCGACATACTCGAGGCCGACGAAGGCATGGCGATCGTGATGGAAACGGTCGACGAGGGCCAGAAGGTCGCTGCCGCGGCCGGTCACGATCCCGGCGAGAAAGGCATGGCGACCATCCGCAAGTTCCTGACGGTGAAAGGCTCGAAGTTCACGGCCTCGATGCTGCATGACCTGCAGGCCGGCGGCATGGTCGAGGCCGACCACATCGTGGGTGACATGATCTCGCGCGCGAAGAAGGCGGGCATCGCCACGCCGAACCTGCGCATGGCCTACGCCCACCTGCAGGTCTATCTCCACCAGTGCGCGGCGAAGGCAAAATAATCCCTCCCCCGTCTTCGGGGGAGGTGGCGCGGTAATCCGCGACGGAGGGGGCAAGCCCGAGTCCGGTTGCTTCCAAGTTACAGATCATGAGTCGGAATGGGAGAGAGCTGTCGCGTGGCTCACCCCCTCCGTCGGCGCTTCCGCCGCCACCTCCCCCGAAGACGGGGGAGGTATCACTTGATCAGGCCCGCGCTCTTGGGGAGGAACAGCGAGAGTTGCGGGAACAGGATGATCAGGATCAGGCCGATCATCAGCGCCGCGACGTAGGGCATGTAGGTCTTCCAGTGCTGGCCGACCGTGAGGTTGGCGAACTTCAGCGCCATCAGGAGGCCCACACCCATCGGCGGCAGGAACAGGCCGATGCCGACGGCCGCGGTCTGCACGATGTTGAAGTGGATGGGATCGATTCCCATCTTCTCGGCGATCGGGAACACGACGGGGATCAGCACCACCGCGGCCGGCAGGCCTTCCAGCACCATGCCGAACATCATGGTGATGAAGGCGGTGCACATCAGGAACAGCCACGGCGTGCTCTTCAGCGGCTCGAGCACCTGCGCCAGCATCGACGGCACGCCCGACACGCCCATGATGTACTGGAACACCGAGGCGACCGCGAGCAGGTAGACGACCGACGCCGTCAGGATCGCGCTTTCGTAGGCGAGCTTGCCCATCTCCTTGAAGGAGACGTTCTTGTAATAGAAGCGTGCCGTGAGGAACGCGTAGCCCGCGACCACGGCGCCGGCTTCCGTCGCGGTGAAGATGCCGAGGAAGAACCCGCCCAGGATCACGATGGGGATCACCATCGGCACGGCGGCGCTCCTGGCCGAGCTCCACAGAAAGGCGACGCTGGGCTTGCCGTCGACCGGCCAGTCGTATTTGCGGGCCCGCAGGTACACCAGCACCATCAGGCACACCATGATGGTCGCGGCCGGAATGAAACCCGCCAGGAACAGCGCCACCGCGGAGGTGTTGGTGACCTGCGCGATCACGATCATGAAGATGGCGGGCGGCACCAGCATGCCCATCGCCGTGCCGGCCGCGATCAGCGAGGCCGAGTCGGCGGGCTTGTAGCCCGCCTTGGTGAGCGGCGGCATCAGGGTCGAGCCCAGCGCCGAAACCTCGGCCATCTTCGAGCCGCAGATGTCGGAGAAGAAATAGGCGACCACGATCACCGACATGCCGAGCCCGCCCTTGACCCAGCCGACCAGGGCGCGGGCGAAGGCCACGAGCGCGTGGCTCATGCCGCATTTTTCCATCAGGCCGCCGGCGAACACGAAGGCCGGGATGGCGAGCAGCACCCAGCTCTGTGAGCCCGACACCATCGACGACGACAGCACCTGCATGTCGTAGCCGCCGATCCACAGACCCGCGACGCCGGCGACGCCCAGCGCGAACACGATGGGCATCGAGAACAGGATCAGGACGACGAAGATCGCCGCGACATACAGCAGCAACATGCGCTTGGGCTTACTCCAGCAGGATGTCGTCGTGGGGCGGCGGCGGCGCCACGATCAT
>CAIWTJ010000215.1 GCA_903915535.1 Enhydrobacter aerosaccus | reverse complement strand
TCCCTATCGAACCTACCCCGGCACGCATCCGACCAAGGGCTCGTATTTCACCCGCGGCACGACCAAGGACGAATATGCGCGCTACTCCGAGGAAGGCGCCGTCTATGTGCGCAACATGGAGCGGCTGCAGAAGAAGTTCCTCACTGCCGCGAAGATCGCGCCGCAGCCGCTGCGCTATTCAGCTCCCAAGCCCACCAAGTACGGCGTGATCTACTTCGGCTCGACCAGCCCGGCGATGGCCGAGGCGCTCGATCATCTCGAGGCCGACGGCCATCACGTGAATGCGTTGCGCGTCCGGTCCTTCCCGTTCAGCCAGGCGGTCGAGGACTTCATCCACGAGCACGACAAGGTCTTCATCGTGGAGCAAAACCGTGACGGCCAGCTGCGCTCGATGGTGATGAACGAGTTCACCCTCGACGCCCGCAAGCTCGTGCCCGTGCTGCACTACGACGGCACGCCGATCACCGCCCGCTTCATCGCCGGCGACATCGCCAAGAAACTCGCCCAGTTCAAGGTCGTCCCGTTCGAGAAGGCCGCGTCATGACCTATATCGCCAAGCCCAAGCTCCACCATCCGTCGCTGGTCAAGAACAAGGCGGGCTACACCCGCCGCGACTACGAAGGCGCCGTCTCCACGCTCTGCGCGGGCTGTGGCCACGACTCGATCAGCGCCGCGATCATCCAGGCCTGCTACGAACTCGACATCCTGCCGCACCAGGTGGCCAAGCTTTCGGGCATCGGCTGCTCGTCGAAGTCCCCGACCTATTTCGTGGGCGCCAGCCACGGGTTCAACACCGTGCACGGCCGCATGCCGTCGGTGCTGACCGGCGCCAACCTCGCCAACAAGGATCTGATGTACATGGGCGTGTCGGGCGATGGCGATTCCGCCTCGATCGGCCTCGGCCAGTTCGCGCACTCGATGCGCCGCGGCGTGAACATGACCTACATCGTCATGAACAACGGCGTGTACGGCCTCACCAAGGGCCAGTTCTCGGCGACCGCCGACAAGGGCTCGATCAGCAAGAAGGGCGCGGCCAATTCCGACGAGGCGATCGACATGGTCTCGCTCGCGATCCTGATGGGCGCCACCTTCGTGGGCCGGTCCTTCTCCGGCGACAAGCACCAGCTCGTGCCGCTGATCAAGGCGGCCATGGCGCACAAGGGTGCAGCCTTCCTCGACGTCGTCAGCCCCTGCGTGGCCTTCAACAACCATCCCGGCTCGACCAAGAGCTACGACTATGTGCGCGAGCACAACGAGTCGCTGAACCGCATCGACTTCATCGAGGGCCGCGAGGAGATCACCACGCAGTACGATCCCGGCACCACGACAGTGGTCCGCCAGCACGACGGATCGATCCTGCGCCTCAACAAGCTCGGCGAGGAATACGATCCGTCCGACAAGATCGCCGCCATGAAGCGCGTCCAGGAAGGCCTCGCCGCGGGCGAGGTCGTCACCGGCCTGCTCTACGTCGACCCGACTCCGAAGGACATGCATCATCACCTGAACACGGTCGATGTGCCGCTCAACACGCTGGGCACCCGCGATCTTTGCCCCGGCTCCTCGGCGCTCGACCGGATCAACGCCAGCCTGCGCTAGCCCGGACCCGCTGGGCGCGTAGCCGCGAGAGAGCGAGTTGATCCGCCTTTTGTTCATACTGATGGGTGGATTGGCTGGCGCTCTGATCGGCGGCACGGTCATCGGCATGATCGCCGCTCAGATCCTGATGCACACGCCCGCCAGCGCTCATGCCGGCTGGACCGCAATGGGCGTCGCCGAGATGGGTGGCATGGCGGGCCTGCTGCTGGGCGCCATCGCGGGCATCTGGCTGATCCTGCGCGACGGAGGCCGACGGGCCGGCACCGCGCTCACCGGCCTGTGGGTCGTCGTCCTTCTTCTGATCGGCTGCCTGGGCTTCGTCGCCTTCTCCTAGGCTGGCTTCTCCACCAGCTTTCCGACCTCGCCGGACTTGCGCTGCAGCTCGATGGTGCGCTCGTGCCACTGCCTCAGCGCCGGCGAATGGCCGATCGAGATCAGGGTCATGTTCGGCAGGCGTGCCTTCAGCTCGCGGTAGATTGCCGCCTCGTTGGGCACATCGAGTGACGCCGTCGCCTCGTCCATGAACAGCCAGTCGGGCTTGAAGATCATCGCGCGGGCAATCGCCAACCGCTGCTGCTCGCCACCCGACAGCATGTTGGTCCAGTGTGCCGTCTCGTCGAGACGCCCCGTGAGGGCACCGAGCTGCGCCGCCTCCAGTGCCGTCACGATCTCCGCATCGGTCGCGGCAGAATGCTCGTCGGGATATTTCACCGCGTCGCGCAACGTGCCGATCGGGATGTAAGGCTTCTGCGGCAGGAACAGCACGCGGGCGCCCGCGGGTATGTGGACCTTGCCCTGGCCGAACGGCCAGATGCCGGCCAGCGCGCGGAACAAGGTACTCTTGCCCGAGCCGCTCTCGCCCGAAACCAGCGTCGCGACGCCGGGCTTCAGGCTGAGATTGAGGTTCTCGAGCAGCGCCTGACCGGTCGGCAGGGCAAGCGTCAGGCCTTCGGTCGCCACATCGGTGCGACCCGACTCGGGCTCAACGTCGATCGCCGCCGGTGGCCGCTCGTCGACTGCGGCCCGCAGGCCCTTCAGACGATCCATGACGGCCCGCAACTCCGCGAGCGAGGTGTAGTTGTCGACGAAGAACGACAACGCGCTCTGGACCTGGCCGAACGCAGAGGCCGTCTGCATCATGACGCCGAGGGTAATAGCGCCGGCGAAGAAGCGCGGCGCGGTAACCAGGAAGGGAAAAATGATGGCGGCTTGGGCGTAGCCCGATTGATAGAACGCGAGCTGCACCTGCGTGAACAGCACCTGCCATCCGTTGCTGAAGACGTCGGCGAAACGCCCGAGCAGGGTCTTTCTCTCGTCTGCCTCGCCGTTGTAAAGCGCGATACCTTCGGCGTTCTCACGCACGCGCACCAGCGAGAAACGAAAATTCGCCTCGTAGCGCTGGCGCAGGAAGTTGAGCGGGATCAAGCGGCGGCCGACGAGGTTGGCCAGGAACGAACCCACCACCGCGTACGCCAATGCCGCGACCGCCATGTAGCCAGGGACCGTGACGTCGAGGCCGATGAAGCCAAGATGGAGCGGGCCCGAGAGCTGCCAGAGAATGACGATGAACGAAAGCAATGTCGCCACGGCGCTCAGAAAGCCCAGGAAGAGCTGCATCGTGTACTGCCCGAGGTAATTCAGGTCCTCGGCGATGCGCTGGTCGACGTTATCGACGGAGCGCTGCAGCTCGATGCGGTAGTAGCCGCGGCCGTCGAGCCAGTGGGCGATGTAATGGTTGGTCAGCCAACGGCGCCAGCGCAGGCGCAGGTAGGGACTGACGATACCGCGCGCGACCGCATTCATGATGAAGAGCGCCGCCAGCCACGAGAAGACCACGATCTCCTGCCAGAACACCGCCTCGTTCTTGTTTTGCAGGCTGTCGTAGAAGCGCCGGTTCCATTCGTTGAACAGCACCTCCAGGCCGACCCCGGTGAAGGTGAGTGCGATTGCCCCGAACAGCAGCGGAATGCCCCAACGCCAGTCCTCCGACCTGAAATAAGGGACGACCAGGCTCCACCAGTCGCCGAGGAACGAACCAACTCTCTTCATGCGGGGAAATCCTTTCATCCCCACAGTAACCTTACGAAGCGCCCGAACGCAAAGCGGGCGGCCCGTTGCCGGACCGCCCGCCTCGCTGTCTCTCCCCCGGTAAGCAGGAGGAGAAATCAGGTCATCGCGTTAGAGACGTTGGTCAGCACGTTGGTGATCTTGCCGCCGACCTTGCCCATGGCCGTAATCGCGGCGACGGCGATCAGCGAGACGATCAGCGTGTACTCGATGGCGGTCGCGCCATCGCTGTTCTTCATCAATTGGCGGAAAATGGACAGCATCTGTATCTCCAAATCAAATTGCCTTGTTTCGAATAGCCCTTTGCCAAATCCCGGCCATCTGGGGGTGGACGGAACCTGCTCTCGTCGACGAGCCTGAAACGGCTCGATCGAATTCTACCGAGGTGCGGCCAATTAGCCCTGCCCCTTATTGTATTT
The DNA here is from genome assembly GCA_903915535.1 of Enhydrobacter aerosaccus. Taxonomy (GTDB): domain Bacteria; phylum Pseudomonadota; class Alphaproteobacteria; order Reyranellales; family Reyranellaceae; genus Reyranella; species Reyranella aerosaccus_C. The sequence goes on along the minus strand of CAIWTJ010000215.1, from coordinate 57,960 downwards.
TATGTACGGAGTATTCGTGGCTCATGCAGGTTTATCGGGCTGCCCGATGACACGAGGCCCAACGGGGTTTATAGCGCCCGCACAATGGATGCTTCAGCCTACCTCGCCCCCCGCCAAGTCGCTCTCGACGTACTGGTCGCATGCCTCGACAAGGGCCAGCCGCTCGACGACGCGCTCGCCCAGCACCAGGGCTTTCCCAAGCTCGATCCGCGCGATCGCGCCTTTGTCCGCATGGTCCTGGCGACAACGCTGCGGCGGCTGGGCGAGATCGACGGCGTCCTCGGCGCCCTGATCGAGCGGCCGCTCGACGACTCGGGCAGCGTGGCCCTGCAATCGATGCGCATCGGCGCTGCCCAGCTCCTCTTCCTCGCCACGCCGGCCCACGCCGCTGTCGATACCTCTGTCCGGCTGGTCGAGCAGGCAGGACTTCCGCACGTGAAAGGTCTGGTCAACGCCGTGCTGCGCCGCATCGCGCGCGAAGGCGCGGCACTGCTGGGCGACCGAGATCCCGCGCACCTCAATGCACCCGCCTGGCTCTGGACCTCCTGGTCCGAAAGTTATGGCGAGGAGGCCGCGCGTGCGATCGCCGCCGCCCATCTGATCGAGGCACCGCTCGACTTCTCGGTCCGCGCCGACGCCGAATTCTGGGCAGGCCAGCTCGGCGGCGAGTTGCTGCCCACCGGCACGATCCGCCGGCCGTCCGGCGGCAACATTCCCGACCTGCCGGGCTTCGCCGAAGGCGCGTGGTGGGTTCAAGACGCGGCCGCTGCGATCCCGGCCCGCTTGCTGGGCGACATTTCCGGCAAAAAGGTCGCCGATCTCTGTGCCGCGCCCGGCGGCAAAACGCTCCAGCTCTGCGCCTCGGGCGCCAACGTCACCGCCGTCGACATCTCCGGCCGGCGCATGAACCGCCTGGGCGAGAACCTCGCGCGCGCCGGCTTCACCGCTGAGCTGGTGACCTCCGATGTCTCAAAATGGGAAACAACGGAGAAGTTCGACGCGATCCTGCTCGATGCACCCTGCTCCGGCACCGGCACCTTGCGCCGACATCCGGACATTGCCTGGCTGAAAGACGAAGACGATGTGGCGAGGCTTACTGTGACCCAGGACCGCCTGTTGCAGCGTGCGGTCGACCTGTTGAAGCCCGGCGGAACGCTCGTCTACGTCACCTGCTCCCTGCAGGAAGACGAAGGCGCGGCCCGCATCGAGGGACTGCTCTCGCGCGACAGTCGCGTGAAGCGCGTACCGGTAACGGCCGAAGAGATGCCGGAACTGACGGACGCCATTACCCAGGCGGGCGACGTCCGCACCCTGCCCTCCATGTGGGCAGAGCGCGGCGGCATCGACGGCTTCTATATTGCGCGGGTGACCCTCTAGACCATCGAGCTCGGCCGGTAGAACGGCACGTGCTTCGAGGTGTCGATGTATTCGGAATAGAATTTCCGTGCGTGCGGCAGCAGCGCCTTCGACAGGTTTCGGCGTTCCATCTCGTCGCTGCTGAACGCCTTGGCGAGATCGTCATGCAGCGCCTTCAGCGCGGCCGTGCGATCGACCTTGGTGAACTTGCCGTCCTGGTAGATCACCTCGCCGTCGCACATCGTCATCGTCACGGCTTGCTGCTTGGCGCGTTGGATGACGGCATCGAGCGTCGGTGTCAGTTCGTCGAGATAAGGATAAGCGACGCTGTCCCAGTCGATCAGGACCATGTCGGCGGCCTTGCCCACCTCGAGGGTGCCAAGGTGCGTGCCGAACGACGTGGTCTTGGCGCCTCCGACCGTTGCCATGCGCAGCACCTGTGACATCGTCGGCACGTCGGCCTCGACCATGCCCGGCACGCGATGGGCACGCAGCACCAGTTTCAGCTCCTGCAGCATGTCGCGGTCGTCGTTGATACCGGCTTCGTCGAGGCCGATCGCGGTATTGACGCCCTTCTTTTCGAAGTAATTGAGCGCGGCGACGCCGGAGCGCAGGCGAAAGTTGGACGAGCAGTTGTGGCAGACACAGCCCTTGGCTGCTGCCAGCCGGTCGATATCCTTCTCGCTCAACCACACGCCATGCCCCAGGGTCAGCCGCTCGTTCACCATGCCGAAGCGATCGAGGTACTCGAGCGCCGTGCAGTTGCCGCGGCGCCAGGCATATTCCTTCTGGTAGGCCGTCTCGTTCAGATGCATGTGCATCGGCGCATTGTATTGAGACGACGCGTCGCTGAGCTTGGTCAGCGCCTTGTCGGAGCACCAGTGCAGGTTCGCTGGCGCCAGCTGGATCTTCACGCGGCGCTTGTTGTGGTGCTGCGAATGGAATGACTTGAACATGTCCATCGCGTCGTCGAGGCTCATCTTGAACCGGTCGAACCAGCGCTGCATCGGTCCTTGCAGTTCCTTCGGCAAGGACGCCACGAACTCCTCGTCGGCCTGGTAGACGAGCCGATTCTGGTCGCGCACGGCGTAGCAGTAGCTGACCCGCATGCCGATATCCTCGTAAGCGCGGATCGTGTCGTTGGCGCGCTTCTCGACGTCGGGCAGCGTGCCCGGCATCCAGCCCTGGATGTGCTGCACGGTCGTGATGCCCGAGCCGATCATCTCGAATGCCGAGTAAAGCGTGTCGAGATAGAGGTCGACATTGCGGATCACCATGCGGGTGATGAACCACAGCTCGAGCGGCATGTCGGGCGAACCGAGCTGCACCGGCGTCAGGCCGACATGGTGGTGGCCGTTGACGAAGCTCGGCAGCAGAATTTCCTTGCCGTTGCCGATCACCGGCACGGTCGGGTGCTTGCGGTGCAGGTCGTCATAGGTGCCGACGGCCACGATCACGCCATCCTCCTGCAGGACGGCGCCGTCCTTGATCTCGTTCCAGGTGAAGCGGTCGTTCACGCCGGTGATGGTGGCGCGGCTTCGGATCAGGCTGGTGGCCATTGTGGCTTCTCCCTTGGGGTCAGGCGGTGGCGGAAAGAGCTTCCTGTTCGGCGAAGGCGCGGTCAACTTCGTCGCGCAACAGGTCGGTGAGCTGGATGCGCAAGGCTTCCGCCTCGCGAGAAAAGAGATTGCGCGGCCGCGGCAGATCGATCGGCACGATGGTCTTGATGCGGCCTGGCCGCGACGTGAAAACCACGACCCGGTCGGCCAGCGCCACGGCTTCGTCGATGTGATGGGTGACAAAAAGTACCGACGCGCCGCTCTGTCTCCAGACATCGAGCAGGAAGTCCTGCATGCGCGCGCGAGTCTGGACGTCGAGCGCCGCGAACGGCTCGTCCATCAGGAGCACTTTGGGCCGCATCGCAAGCGCTCGGGCGACCGCCACGCGCTGGCGCATACCGCCGGAGAGTTCATCCGGCCGCTTCTCCATGGCTGCCTTCAGGCCCACGCGATGCAACGCCTCTTCGGCAACGAGCCGGCGCTCCGCTTTGGAGGCGCCGCGAATCGACAGGCCGAAGCTCACGTTCTCCCACACCGTAAGCCAGGGAAAGAGCGAGGTTTCCTGGAAGATCAGGCTTCGCTCGGGCGACGGCGCCTCGACCTTGTCGCTGAAAGACCAGACGGTCCCGTCGGTCGCGTCCTCGAGCCCCGCGATCAGGTACAGCAGCGTGCTCTTGCCGCAGCCCGAAGGCCCGAGAAAGACGACGAATTCGCCGGGCGCGACATCGAGGTCGATCTCGCGCAATGCTTCGTGCGCCCGTCGCGTGCCGGCCGCCCAGGTCTTGCCCACGCCGCGGCAGACCACGGCGTCCTTCGACGAGAACGTCGGCGCGTCAAAGGCCACGCAGTTTCTCCTTGGTGTCGGGCAGCCAATAGAGGATGCGGCGCTGCGCCTGACGCAGCAGCCAGTCGAAGCTGAAACCCAGCACGCCGATCACGGCGATGGTGAAGAACACCAGCGACGGATTGAAGGTGTTGCGCGCCAGCATGATGACCTGGCCCATGCCGTAGCCGACACCCGTCGACTCGGCGATCAGCACGACCATCCAGGCACCGAACAGGTTCATGCGCAGCACCGCCAGCATGCCGGGCAGGATGGCGGGCACGATCACCCGCCCATAGATCTGGCGCTTGCTGGCGCCCATGGTGCGCGCGACATTGATCAAGTTGGGCGCGACGCCGTCGATCTGGGTCACGGTAGCCAGCACCATATGGAAGAACAGCGCCACCACGACCATGAAGATCGCAGGCCCATTGCCGATGCCGAAGATGAAGATCGCGACGGGCAACCAGGCGATCGGCGACACCGGCGAGAGCAGCGTGATCGTCGGCAGCACCAGTTTGTCGAAGAGCGCATTGTAGCGGATCAGCACGCCCACCCCGACGCCCAGCACCGAGGCGATCGCCAGCCCGGAGAACACGCGCATGGTGGTGGCGCCGATGGTGACCATCACCGACTCGAAGGCCGACGGACCGTCGGTCATCGATTTGCCCACCTGCCAGCGCGTCGCGGTGTTGAAGAACTTGCCCTGGTCGACGATCGATCCCAGGAAAATGTGTGGGGGCGGCAGCAGCTTGGGATCGGCCCAGCCGAAGAACCAGCACAGTTCCCACAGCCCGGCGAACAACCCGACGGACAGACAGGTCCATAGGATCTTCGCCGCCAGGCTTTCGCCGGCCATGGTCGCGAAGAGGCGCACAACCGCCGCCGGGCGGGATGCTCCGGCGGCGGCGACCCCACTGGATACGTCAGGGGGCGCGACGACGGCCATTTAGGCTGCCGACTTGTATTTCAGCTTGGCGTAGAGGTCGGGATTTTCCTTGATGACCTCTTCGAGCAGCGTCCAGTCAATGGCGTCGCGGCCGGGCTTCTTCTTGATGTAGCCCATCTCCATCACGCTGTCGGTGCGATCGAGGATGAACTGCGTCTGGCTGCGCGCGTCGACCACGGCCGGCTGCTTGCCCTTGGCGATCTTAGCGTTCTCCATCGAGGTCTTGTAGTACTTGCCGACCAGTTCGGTGAGAACCTCGTCAGGCTTCTGCTCGGCATCGTACTGCGCCTGAAACATCGCCTTGATGATGGCTTTCAGTCCTGCGGGATTGTCCTTCATGATGCTGGCGCGCGCGGCCAGCACGCAGTCGGTATAGCCCGGGCCGTAGAGATCGATGCCGTCGGTCAGCATGACGGCGCCCTTCACGTCGGCCACGAGTGCCGAAGCGTAGGGCTCGATCGTGCAGATCCAGTCAAGCGCACCCGCCTTGAAGGCCTCGACGGCCTCGGGCGTGTTGCCCATGTAGCGGACCTTTACGTCCTTGAAGGAGACGCCGTGCTTCTTCAGATAGTCGTACGGCATCACTTCGAGCGTATCGAGCTGGAAGGTGCCGAGCGTCTTGCCCTTCAGCTTCTCCGGCTTGTCGAGGCCTGGCTGGGCCACGATTGCGCAGCCCTGGATCCCGCCGCCGGCCACGATCTTGACCGGCGCACCGGCATCGTAGAGCGCCATGAAGCTGGTGTAGGGCATCAGGCCGACGTCGACTTGGCCCATGCCGAGGAAGGTCACCATCTCGGCCGAGGTCGGCGTGTTGATGAACTCGAGCTCCACACCCGCCTGTTTCGAGTACTGGCGCGAGTGGGCGAGGAAGATGTTGAGATTGCAGAAGCCCGAACCGTGCGTGGACTTGATGCCGGCGGCTGCATGCGCCGCCCCGCCCATCATCATGCCGGGCCCCGCCGCCATGGTAATGGCCGTGGTTGCCACAGCGCCCTTCAGGAACCTGCGGCGCGAGGCCGAGGCGCCGGACAGGTCGACGTTGGTGAGGTTGGGGAAATGCGTACAGCCAATGCGATCACACATGATGCGTCTCCTCCAGCGAAGAGTGGTGGGAATGGGATCTGATGGTCGGTGCTGGGCCCAGACTTGCTCCATCGGCACGCCAACCGAAGAGAACCGCTCGCGCGGCCTGCGCTGGCCAACACAGGTGCAAAGCCTGTGCCACCGTTTGGCAGCACGCCGTGTCTGCCGCGCAGCTTCAATGCTGCAGTGCACGCGCTCAAAAGTTGAACAACAATTGCTCAAAACCTGCCCGGCGCGCCCTGTCGCGACCTCCGGACCGATTGACTTTACAGGGCAGATGAATCCCAATCCGGCCCAACGAACAAGCATCTGCTTCGCACTGGAGGAACGACCATGACGATCACCCGCCGCCGGATTCTGGCTGCCACTGCGGCTGCCCCCCTCGCCGCTCCCTGGATCGCCGGCACGGCCCGGGCCGAGACCAAGAAACTCAAGATCTCCCATCAATTCCCCGGCGGCACGGCCGATTCGGGCGATTTCCGCGACCAGTTGTGCCGCCGCTTCGCGATCGAGCTCGAGAAGCGCACCAAGGGCGCGCTGGGCGGCGAGGTCTATCCCAATTCCTCGCTGGTCAAGACGGTGGCGCAGTATTCGGCGATCCGCAAAGGCGCGCTCGACATGACGCTCTATCCGCTGAACTACGCCGGTGGCGAAGTGGGCGAATACAACATCGGCTTCATGCCCGGCGTGATCAGCTCCTATGCCCAGGGCTACGCCTGGAAGAAGGCCGAAATCGGCAAGAAGATGACCGCCCTGATGGCCGAGAAGGGCGCGGTCCTCGTCACGTGGCTCTGGCAGGCCGGCGGTGTCGCCAGCCGCAGCACCACGCCCGTCCTCGTGCCGGAAGACGTGAAGGGCAAGAAGGTCCGGGGCGGCAGCCGCGAGATGGACCTCATGCTGATCGGCGCCGGCGCCTCGGTCGTCTCGATGCCGTCGAACGAACTCTACGCCGCCATGCAGACCGGCACGATGGACGTCGCCATGACCACCTCGTCGAGCCTGATCTCGTTCCGCCTGGAAGAGATCGCCAAGAGCCTGACCACCGGCCGCGACAAGGGTTTCTTCTTCGTGTTCGAACCGCTCTTGATGTCCAAGCAGGTGTTCGATGCGCTGCCCAAGGACCAGCAGACCGCGATCATGGACATCGGCGCCGAACTCGAGAAGTTCGGCGAGGACAAGGCCAAGGCCGACGACGACGAGGTCGCCAACGTCTATGCCAAGCGCGGCATCAAGGCCGCCGACATGAACCAGGCGCAGGCCGACAAGTGGAAGGCCATCGCCATGGAGACGTGTTGGAAGGAATATGCCGCGAAGAACGCGAGCAATGCGGAGTTCCTGAAGCTCAGCCAGCAGGTCTCGTGAAACCTCTCGACCTGATCAACAGGGCGATCGTCTTCTTCTCGGCGATCGCCCTTGTTCTTGCCGCCGGCGTTCTCACCTATTCGGTCGTCCTGCGCTATTTCACGCATCAGCCGACCGACTGGCAGGATGAACTGTCCGTTTTCCTCCTGGTCGGCGTCACCTTCGGTTCCGCAGCCTGGGTTCAGTCGCAGCGCGGCCATATCGGCATCGAGGCGCTGAAGGCGATCCTGCCGCCTCATATCGATCGCTGGCGCCAGGCGATCGTCGACCTGCTCAGCGCGGCGTTCTGCGCCTTCTTCGCCTGGAAGTCGTGGACCCTGTTCCACGAGGCCTGGGTCGACGGCTACACCAGCGCGACCGCCTGGGCGCCGCCGCTGTGGATCCCCTATGTCGCCATGTCGTTCGGCATGACTCTTCTCACGCTCCAGATCTTCCTGCAGGTTTTCCGCAAGCCATGAGTATCGTCCAGATCGGCCTGCTCTTCGGCGGCGCCACGCTGCTTGTCATGTTCTCGGGCATGCCCATCGCGTTCGCGCTGGGCTCCGTCGCGACCGTGTTCATGATCTTCTTCATGCCACCGTCGGCCCTCGATACCGTGACGCAGAACGTCTACGAGGAAATGTCGGCGATCACGCTGCTGTCGATCCCGCTGTTCATCCTGAAGGGCGCCGCGATCGGGCGCTCGCCCGCCGGCCGCGATCTCTACTCGGCACTGCATGTCTGGATGAGCAAGGTGCCGGGCGGCCTTGGCATCGCCAACGTCTTTGCCTGCGCCCTGTTCGCCGCGATGGCGGGCTCCAGCCCCGCGACCTGCTCGGCGATCGGCTCGGCCGGCATTCCGGAGATGCGCAAGCGCGGCTATCCGGCCGGCTTCGCCGCCGGCCTCATTGCCGCCGGCGGCACACTGGGCATCCTGCTGCCGCCCTCGATCACGATGATCCTTTATGCCGTGGCGTCGGAACAGTCGCTGGGCAAACTGTTCCTGGCCGGGATCGGCCCGGCCCTGCTTCTTGTGTTCTTCTTCGCGGCCTATGCGGCCTGGCGCTACCAGCACGAAACGCGCAAGGCGCAGGCAACGCACGACGGTGGCGGGGTGGACTCCGCCTTGCTCGACCGCGAGACCTTTACGCTTGCGCAGAAGTTCGCCGCCCTGCCGCGCGTCCTGCCGTTCGTCCTGCTTTTGACCGGCGTCATGTTCGCGCTCTACGGCGGCTACGCCACGCCCTCCGAGACGGCGGGCCTGGGCGCGCTGATGGCCCTGATCCTGATTGCGGTCATCTACAACGTGTGGCGGCCTGCACAGCTCAGGCCGATCATGGAGAACACGATCCGCGAAGGCTCGATGCTGATGCTGATCATCGGCATGTCGCTCTTCTACTCCTACGTGATGAGCTATCTCCACATCAGCCAGTCGGCGGCCGAATGGGTCGTGGCGCAGCATCTGTCGCGCTGGATCCTGCTGGCGGCTATCCTGGTGATGGTCGTGATCCTGGGCTTCTTCCTGCCGCCGGTGTCGATCATCCTGATGACCGCGCCGATCATCCTGCCGCCGCTGCGCGCCGCCGGCTTCGACCTCGTGTGGTTCGGCGTCATCATGACCATCGTCATGGAGATGGGCCTGATCCATCCGCCGGTCGGCCTCAACCTCTTCGTGATCAAGAACATCGCGCCCGACATCCCCCTCAGCGACGTCGTGTGGGGCGTGGTGCCCTTCGTCCTCCTGATGATGCTGGCCGTCGTGGTGCTCTGCTTCTTGCCGGAGATCGCCATGTGGCTGCCGGACAAGATCATCAAGTAGGCGGCTCAGGCCTTGCCGCGATACCGCAGCCGCTCGCGGTAGCCGATGTAAAGCCCCGAGCTGATAATCACGGCAGCCCCGATCCACGTCCACATGTCTGGGAAGTCGTGGAACACCAGGTACCCCATGATCGTGGCGCCGATGAGCTGCGTGTAGTTGAACGGCGAGACCACCGCGGCCGGCGCCTGGCTGTAGGCGATGGTCAGGAAGTAGTGACCTGTCCCCGCCATGATTCCCATGCCGACGAAGAGCGCCAGATGCCACGTCGAGGCCGGCGTCACCCATTCGAACGGCAGGAACGGGGTTGCCGCGATCGTGCCGACGATCGTGGCGACCGTCGCCGACGCGTCCGGCCGCTCGGTCTGGCCGTAGCGGCGCGAGAAGAGCTGGTAGAACGAGCTCGAGATCGTGCTGCCCACGATCAGCAGCACGTGCCAGTCGAAATCGGCGTGGCCGGGCCTCACCACGATCAGCGCCCCGATGAAGCCGATGCCGACGGCGATCCAGCGGTGCATGCCCACCTTCTCGCCGAGCAGGCGAGAGGACAGCGCCGTGACGATGATCGGGCTGGTCAGCGAGATCGACGACGCCGTGGCGAGCGGCAGGTAGACCACGCCGTGGAAGAACAGGTACGACGAGAAGAACAGAAGCATCCCGCGCACGATCTGGGTGTCGAGTCGGCGGATGGTGAAGAGCTGGCGCCCGTTGCCCGGCAGGAACATCACCATCATGAAGATGAAGGCGAAGAAATACCGCGACCAGATGACCTCGATCACCGGATAGCCCGAGGTCGAGAGCGTTTTGGACATGCCGTTCAGGATGGCAAAGCACGTCATCGCCACGACGGTCGACAGGATTGCCCGCAGGATGCGGTCGGCGGGCGGCGTCGACGGAGCAGGCGTCATCCGGCCGGCCTAGAAGCCGATGCTTTTGATCTTCGCGGCCAGGGCGGAAATCGAGAACGGCTTGCCGATGAAATTCACGCCATGGTCGAGCACGCCATGATGGACGATGGCGTTGGCCGTATAGCCCGTCGTGAACAGCACCTTCAGCGCGGGCCAGCGGTCGGTCGCGAGAGCCGCCAGCTGGCGGCCGTTCATGTCGCCCGGCAACCCGACGTCGGTGAACAGCAGGACGATGTCGTCATGCGCCTCGAGCTGGGCCAGCGCCTGGGCGCCATTCTCCGCGTAGTACACGGTGCAGCCGATCTCGCGGCAGGCGGAGATCGCGAACTCGCGCACCACCGGATCGTCCTCGACCACCAGCACCACCGGCCCGCTGCCGGCAATCGCCGTGGCATGCTCCGGCGTCGCCTCTGCCGCGGCGGTCCCTTCGGCCAGCGCCCGCGGCAGATAGACCTTCACCGTCGTGCCGCGGCCGATCTCGCTGTAGATCTTGAGGTGGCCGCCGATCTGCTTCACGTACCCGAAGGTCATGCTGAGACCGAGGCCGGTGCCCTGCCCGCGCTGCTTGGTGGTGAAGAACGGCTCGAAGGCACGCGCGATCACTTCCGGATCCATGCCGGAGCCGGTATCGGACACGGCCACCAGCACATATTGGCCCGGCGTCACCTCGGCGTTGGCGCGGGCATAGGCGTCGTCGAGATGGGCGTTGGCGGTCTCGATGGTGAGCGTGCCCCCGGCCGGCATGGCGTCCCGGCCATAGATGGCGAGGGTTAGCACCGCCCCTTCGAGCTGGGCCGCGTCGGCCCGGGCGCGCCACAGGCCGCCGGCCAGGACCGTCTCGACCTGAACCTTTTCACCCAAGGTCCGGCGCAGCAGCTCGGACATGCCCGACACGAGTTTGTTGGCGTCGACAGCCTCGATCTGGAGCGGCTGTTGCCGCGAGAAGGCCAGCAGACGCTGCGTCAGCGTCGCCGCACGCGAGACACCTGAGCGTGCCAGATCGAGAAAGCGCGTGACCTCCGCCGACGGCTGCGGCACCCGGCGCCCGACCATCTCCACGGCGCCTCCGATGCCGGTCAGCAGATTGTTGAAGTCGTGCGCGATGCCGGCGGTCAGCTGGCCGATCGCATTCATCTTCTGCGACTGCCGCAGGCTTTCCTCCGCGGTCTCGCGGCGCTGCTTCTCCTCCCGCAGGCTCGCCAGGGCCGCACCTTCCTGCCGGGCCCGGCGCGATGCCAGCACGGCGAGCAGGAAGAGGCCGAGAGTGGCCGGCACGCCGAAGATCAGATGCGACGCCATGCGCGAGAACCAGGCGCTCCGGATGCTCGCCGTCGTCACGCCGTGCACGACGTAGATCGGCACTCCCGGCAGCTTGCGGTACACGAAGATGCGCGCGATGCCATCGATGGCGCCGGCATCGACGACATATCGACCCTGATCCGGTTCGACTGCGGTCGTTCGCATGAAGCCAGTCTCCGGCCCCAGCCGGCCCGGACCGCCCGCAGGAAAGCGGGCGAGGATTTCGCCATCGGCACGAATGATCGACGCCGTGAAATCCTTGTCGCTGGATGCGCGGGAGAATTGGGCGGTGAAGTAGGATGGCGAAATAGACACAGCGATCACGCCGTTGAAGCTGCCTCCGGGCTTCTGCCGCCGTTCGCTGTATTGGAAGAACTCGGTCCCCCTGACCTTGCCGCGCAGCGCCTCGCTCACGTAGCGCTGCATATTTCCATCGCGGTGGGCGATGAAATAGGCACGGTCGGCATAGTCGACGCCCACAGGTGCCGGATACACCTTGGCTGTGACAAGGGGCTTACCGTCCTCGTCCAGCACCCACACGTTCTCGACCTGCGGCAGGGGATCTATCAGACGCTCGAGGGCGACATGTACTTTCTGTTCATTCTTCCGAATATCTGCATTCGAGTACTCGTCGATCACCTCGGTGACGTTCGACGCGACGAGATATTCGGTTTCGAACGTCGCGCGAACGTTGATGTAAAGCAGGTCGAGCGTGCGCGCCATGCGCTCTTCGGCCTGCTGCTGCACTTCACCGTGGGCGAGCCAGCTTGCGCCGGCAAAGAGCACGAGCGGCATGACCAGGCAGGCGACCGCCACGACCATGGAAGATTCGGCCGCATCGGTGCCCCGGAATGTCCACGTCCGCAGTTTGAGAAGCCGCCGCATCGCCGCCGTCAGGGGCTGGCTTGGGAAATCAACGACGCCACGAACTTCGAAAGTTCCGTCGCGCTATAGGGCTTGGGAAAGACGTGGATCTTCTGGCCAACGTCCGGCACCGCGCCCGACGCGCCCGAACAGCGGATGACCGGCGTTCCCGGCCGGTGCTGGACCGCGGCTGCGATCACTTTCTCGCCCGACATGTCGGGGAGGCCGATATCGACGATGATCGCTCCGAGCGGCGTGCCGCTCGCGATGGCGTCCAGGGCTTCCTGCCCCGTCGACGCCTCGATGCACGTCATGCCCAGCTCACCGAGGGCATCGACCAGAACGGCGCGGATTAGAAATTCGTCCTCAGCCAACAGAACGCTCGACATGCGTCTCCTATTCGGCCGCTCTCGGCAACGCGGGCTGAGGCTTGAACGGCAATATAGTGGTCGCACGCGCCGCGGGCAGAGGCAAGGGTGGCGTATCCACACCGAGCGCGCGGGCTGCATTCCAACCCCAGCGCGGATCGAGCAGGAAGGCGCGGGCGTGCGCGGTGCAGTCGGCCTCGCCGGCGGCGATGATCTGCTCGGCTTGTTGCGGTTCGGTGATGACGCCCACCGCCCAGGTCTTGATGCCGGCCTCTTTGCGCACGCGTGCCGCGAACGGCACATGATAGCCCGGCATGACGGTGATCTTCTGGGCCGGCGAGTTGCCGCCCGAGCTCACGTCGATGAAATCGCAGCCCAGCGCCTTCAATTGCCTGGCCGTCTCGACCGTATCCTCAATCGTGAGGCCGCCCTCGACCCAGTCGGTCGCGGACAGCCGCATCCCCAGCGCCTTGTCGGCCGGCACGAGTTTGCGGCAGGCCTCGAAGACCTCGAGCGGAAAGCGCCGGCGCTTCTCCATCGTCCCTCCGTACGAATCCGTACGAACGTTGCTGAGCGGCGAGAGGAACTGGTGCAGCCCATAGCCGTGCGCGCCGTGCAGTTCGATCACGTCGAAGCCCAGCCGCAGGCTACGTTCGACACCGGACACAAAGGCCTGCTTCACCCGCGCAAGGCCGACGCCATCAAGCGGCACCGGCGTGTGCCACTTGGCCACCGGATCGTACGGCAGCGCCGACGCCGAGAATGTCGTCCAGGGGAGATCGGGCGCGTCGGCCTGCGTCAGCGGACCGCCGCCCTTCCACGGCCTCTGCGCCGAGGCCTTGCGGCCGGCATGCGCCAGCTGAATGCCGAGCTTCACGTTGGGCATCCAGCCACGGACCCATTCGACGACCGGCTTCAGCGCCGCTTCGTTCTCGTCGCTGTAGAGTCCGAGGCAACCCTGGGTGATGCGGCCTTCGCGCTCGACATGGGTGGCCTCAAGGCACAACAGGCCCGCCCCCGACATCGAGAGCATGCCGTAGTGCACCTGATGCCAGGGCTGCGCGCTGCCGTCGACGGCCGAGTACTGGCACATCGGCGACACGACGATACGGTTGGGCAGAGTGACGCCGCCCAGATCGACCGGTGAAAAAAGCTTGGCCATGGTTACTCCCCCGAAACGCTACGCTAGCCGCTGATGGATGGGCCCGCCTCGTGGCCGAGCCATTCCTCGATCAGGCGGCGGGCGATGGAATCGCGCCGCGGCATGAAGAACGAACCGTCCTTGGGCATGTTCTCCGGCTTGAGGTCGTCGCGGCTCATCCAGCGTGCCTCGGCCAGCTCGTCGAGATTGACCTCGTAGTCGAGCGACTCCGCTTCGGCATGGAAGCCGATCATCACCGACGCCGGGAACGGCCACGGCTGCGACGAGCGATAGGTGACGTTCTTCACCCTCACCTTCACTTCCTCGTAGACCTCGCGCGCGACCGCATCCTCGAAGCTCTCGCCCGGCTCGACGAAACCCGCGAGCGTGGAATGCATGCCGCGTGGAAACTGCTTGCCGCGTCCCAGCAGGCACTTGTCGCCGTGATGGACGAGCATGATCACCGCGGGATCGGTGCGCGGGAAATGCTCGGTCTTGCAGCTCTCGTTGGTGCAACGGCGGACGTGTCCGCCCTTGGCCACCGTGGTGATCGACCCGCAGACGCCGCAGAACTTGTGGCGGCGATGCCAGTAGGTCATGCCGCGCGCATAGGCCAGGATCGACCCTTCCTTGGCGAACAGCAGCGCCCCCACCTGGCGCAGGTCGACGAAGTCGCCCAGGGTCGACACCGGCGTGTCTTTGCCGGTCACATCGACGGCGAAGTACGGCGCGCCATCGACGTACCCCAGGAAGATATGGTGGTCGGCGGCGCCCGCGACGGCACGGCCCATCATGCCCTGCAGGAACACCGCCTCGGGCATCCCGCCCGACTTTACGAGGTTCTTTTCGGAATCGATCGGGACAAATCGCGCCTCGCCGGACGAGGCCAGTTCGATCATCCGCTCTTCATTGTCGCGCTCGAGGCTCGACCGGTCGATTTCAGCGCTGGAATAGGGGTTTCTGGATCGTTGCTGCATGCGCGCGACGGTGCCACAGGGAGGGTCCTGCTGCAATTAAATCAATGAAAATGCCCGTCATCCCGAGCGGAGCGCAGCGAAGCCGAGGGACCTTTTTTCAGCTTCCGATCTCGCCGGACAAATCTCGCCAGTCAGGATTGGCCTGATTGATTAGGAAGATCTTCTTGCTCCGCCGCCAACCCTTCAGCTGCTTCTCGCGAGCGATGGCCTCGGGCGCCGTTTCGAAGTGCTCGACGAAGATAAGACGGTTGATCCTGTACTTAGCGGTATGCGCGACTTGCCCCGCTCGGTGTTCCGCCAATCGGCGAGCCATGTCAGTCGTGACGCCGATGTAGAGCGCTCGACCCGTGGCACTAGCCATCATGTAAACGACAGGCTGTCTCACTACGCTCTTCCAAAAATAGGTCCCTCGGCTGCGCTTCGCTCCGCTCGGGATGACGGGAGAGTCGTATAGGATAATTTTGGCTATTTGTTGTCGGATCTACTACCTATGCGAGTGCCCGATCAAGAACCTGCGCCACATGCAGCGCCTGACGATCGGCGCCGTCGGCGATCTGGTGGCGGCAGGAGGTGCCGTCGGCGACGACCAGCGCCGCCTCGTCGGCCTTGCGCACGGCCGGCAGCAGCGAGAGTTCGGCCATGGCGATCGATGTCCTATAATGCTCGGCTTCGTAGCCGAAGCTGCCCGCCATGCCGCAGCAGCTCGACTCGATGGCGCTGACGGCGAGATCGGGCACGAGAGCCAGCGCCTCCTGCACCGCGCTCATCGCGCCGAACGCCTTCTGGTGGCAATGACCGTGGAGCAGCGCGGACTTCTGGGGCAGCGGCTTGAGGTCGAGCGTGAGCCGCCCCGCCTTCTTTTCCCGCACCAGAAACTCCTCGAACAGGAAGGCATTGTCCGCCGTCTTGCGCGCCGCCTCGCCCAATCCCAGGGCGAGGAATTCATCGCGCAGCGTGAAAAGGCATGAAGGCTCCAGCCCGATTACCGGCACGCCGCGCTCGACGAACGGCGCCAGTGCCTCGAGCACACGCTCGGCCTCTTCCGTGGCCTTGCCGACCTGTCCGGTTGCCAGGTACGTGCGGCCACAACAGAGCGCGCGCGAGCCCAGCGCAGGCCAGGCGACGGCGACCCTGTGTCCAGCCGCCACCAGCACCCGCCGCGCGGCATGCAGGATCTCGGGCTCGAAATTGTTCGAGAAGGTGTCGGCGAAGATCACGACCGTCGCATCGACGTCATCGACTTCGGTCGTGGCCAGGAACGTATCGCCGCGCCACCTGGGCAGCGAGCGCTCCTTGGCGAAGCCCAGCAGCGGCTGGACGAAGCTCGCGAGATTAAACAGCCACGGCACGCGGCGGGCCCAGGGCGCCATCTCCGGCAGGTTGCCGATCAGCTTGTCGCGCAGCGACAGGCCCTTCGACATGCGCCTTGCCGACTTCACCTCGATCTTCATGCGCGCCATGTCGACGCCGGTCGGGCAGTCGCGCTTGCAGCCCTTGCACGAGACGCAGAGATCCATCGCCTCGGCGACCGCTTCCGACAGCAGCCCCTGCGATCCAAGCTGGCCCGAGAGCGCCAGCCGGAGCGTATTGGCGCGGCCGCGTGTCAGATGCACTTCGTCGCGCGTCACGCGGAAGCTGGGGCACATCGTCCCGGCATCGAACTTCCGGCAATGGCCGTTGTTGTTGCACATCTCGACGGCCTTCGCGAAGCCGCCGGTCGCGTCGCCGCCGGTGCCGGGCTCGGTCAATTCCTCGGTGAGCGGATCGTTCTGCACGTCCCACGCCGACCAATCGAGCGCGGGCTTGTGCTCGGGATTCCTGTACTCCGGCGAGAAGCGGAACAGCGAACGGTCGTCCATCCTGGTCGGCCGCACGATCTTGCCCGGATTGAGCCTGCCGGTGGGATCGAACAGGTCCTTGATCGTCTCGAACGCCTTGGTGATGCGCGGACCGAACTGCCAGCCCACCCACTCCGAGCGCACCAGGCCGTCGCCGTGCTCCCCCGAGTAGGCGCCCTTGTATTCGCGCACCAGCGCCGACGCCTCCTCGGCGATCGCACGCATCTTGGTAGCGCCCTCCCGGCGCATGTCGAGGATCGGCCGCACATGCAGCGTGCCGACAGAGGCGTGGGCGTACCAGGTGCCCTTCGTGCCATGCTTGGTAAAGACGTCGGTCAGTCGCTGCGTGTAATCGGCCAGATGCTCGAGCGGCACGGCGCAATCCTCGATGAACGAGACGGGCTTCCCGTCGCCCTTCATCGACATCATGATGTTGAGCCCGGCCTTGCGGACTTCCCAGAGCGCGGCCTGCGGGCCGGGCTCCGGCATTTCCACGACACTGCCCGGCAGGCCGAGATCGGCCATCAGCTCGACGAGCCGCTTGAGGTCCTGGACCTGCGCCTCGCGCTCCTCGCCCGCGAACTCGACCAGCAGGATCGCCTCGGGCTTACCGATCAGCGCCCGCTCGATCACCGGCCGAAACGCGGGATTGGCGCGCGCCAGCTCGATCATGGTGCGGTCGACCAGCTCCACGGCCGTGGGCTTCAGCTTCACGATGTGCTGCGCAGACTCCATCGCCTTGTAGAACGAGTTGAAGTTCACGACGCCCAGGGTCTTGTGCTTGGGCAGGCGCGAGAGCTTGAGCGTCATGCGCTCGGTAACCGCGAGCGTTCCTTCGCTGCCGACCAGCAGGTGCGCCAGGTTCACCGAATTGTCGGTCGTGTACGGCCGTTCCGACTGCGGGAAAAAGATATCGAGGTTGTAGCCGCCCACGCGCCGCAGCACCTTGGGGTACATGCGCACGATCTCGTCCTGCTCGGCCACGGCGAGCGCCGCCACCCGGTCCGCGATGGCGCGCACGGCGGGCTGCATGTCCTCGGGGCGCCGGGAATCGAAGCGCGCGCGCGTGCCGTCGGCCAGGATGGCATCGATGGCCGCCACGTTGTGCACCATGTTGCCGTAGCGGATCGACCGGCTGCCGCAGGAATTGTTGCCCGCCATGCCGCCCAGGGTGCATTGCGCCGAGGTCGAGACGTCGACGGGATACCAGAGGCCGTGCGGCTTCAGCCAGGCGTTGAGCTGATCGAGCACGACGCCCGGCTGCACGGTGACCTCGGCGCGATCCTTGTCGAAGCCCACGATCTCCCGCATGTAGCGCGAGAAATCGATGACCAGCGCCTTGCCTACCGTCTGGCCACACTGCGATGTGCCGGCGCCGCGCGGCAGGATCGCGGCCTTGGCGTCGCGCGCCACGTCGAGCGCCAGCGCCAGATCGCCCTCGTCGCGCGGGATCACGATGCCGACCGGTTCGATCTGATAGATCGAGGCATCGGTCGAATAGCGGCCGCGCGAGGCGCGGTCGAAGAGCACATCACCCTTGATCGTGCGGCGCAGAGTCTGTTCGAGATCGCTCACGGCGTATCCATGGTTTCGAGGACGGCTTGCAGCTTGGCTTTCAGGTGCCGGGCGAGGATGTCGCGCAGCCGCGCACCATCGCGCGTGGCGAGCGCATCGATCATGTCGCGATGCTCGCCCACGGCCTGATCCCACTTGGCCGGCACCAGGTTCGAGCGGAAGCGCAGCGCATGCAGTCGCATGTTCAGGGTCCTGAAGGTCTGGGTCAGGATCGGGTTGCCGGCGATCGCGTTGATGCGGTCGTGGATCGCGCGATTGACGCGATAGTAGTTCGGCAGGTCGTGCGCGGCGTGGGCCGCTTCCATCTCCGCCTGCATCGCGCGCAGCTGGGCGATGTCGGCGTCGGTCACGCGCTGCGTGGCGAGCTCGCCGGACAGGCTTTCCAGCGAGGCCATCACCTCGAAGGCATGGCGCACGTCGTCCCGCGACAAGGCCACCACCTGCGCGCCGCGGTTGGGGAGCTGGACCAGCAGGCCGTCGGCCGCCAGCATGCGAAAGGCCTCGCGCAACGGCGTGCGCGAGACGCCCAGGCGCTCGCTGAGTTCGCGCTCGTTCAGGCGCGCGCCGGGCGCCAGCTCGCCTTCGATAATAAGGCTGCGCAGACGTTCGGCGGCCGCCTCGGGCAGCGCCTGCCGGGCGATCGGAAAATGTGAGCCATCCATCTGGACTCACTTTGGCATGTTGTATACAAAATGCAACAGCGCAGTTCTTGGTGCGCTGTTGCCCTAAGCGACGTCGAAGGGCCTGACTATGCGAGGGGACAGACAATGCGCCTGAATTCACATCCGAGCGGCCGGCACTTCCTGCAGATCCCGGGACCGACGAACGTCCCCGACCGCATCCTGCGCGCCATGGACAACCCGACGATCGATCACCGCGGGCCCGAGTTCAACGCGCTGGCCAAGAAGGTCCTGCGCAGCGTCCGCCAGGTCTTCCAGACCAAGCAGCCGGTCATCGTCTATCCGGCGTCCGGCACGGGCGCGTGGGAAGCGGCCCTGGTGAACACTTTGTCGCCCGGCGACCTGGTGCTGATGTGGGAGACCGGTCACTTCGCCTCGCTGTGGAAGAAGATGGCCGACAAGCTCGGCATCAAGTCGGAGTTCATGGGCGGCGACTGGCGCAAGCCCGCCGATCCGGCCGCCATCGAGAAGCGCCTGAAGGAGGACACCGGCCACACGATCAAGGCCGTGTGCATCGTGCACAACGAGACCTCGACCGGCGTGGTGAGCGACATCGGTGCGGTGCGCCGCGCCATCGATGCCGCCAAGCACCCCGCCCTGCTGCTGGTCGACACGATCTCGTCGCTGGGCTCAGTCGACTATCGCCATGACGCCTGGGGCGTCGACGTGACGGTGGCGGGCTCGCAGAAGGGCCTGATGCTGCCGCCCGGTCTTTCCTTCAATGCCGTGAGCGAGAAGGCGATCGCGGCCTCGAAGAATTCCAAGATGCTGAAGTCGTTCTGGAGCTGGGACGACATGCTGGCCGTCAACGCGAATGGCTGGTTCCCCTACACGCCCGCCACCAACCTGCTCTACGGCCTGAGCGAGGCCTGCGACATGCTGCTCGAGGAAGGCCTCGACTCGGTGTTCGCGCGCCACACGCGCCACGGTGAGGCCACGCGCATCGCCGTCACCGCCTGGGGCCTCGAGATCCTGTGCAGCGATCCCAAGGCCTACTCGGGCTCCCTCACCGCGATCATGATGCCCGAAGGCCACGACGCCGACGCCTTCCGCAAGATCGCGCTCGAGAACTTCAACATGTCGCTCGGCCAGGGCCTGTCGAAGGTCGCGGGAAAGGTGTTCCGCATCGGCCATCTCGGCGACTTCAACGACCTGATGCTGATGGGGGCGCTGAGCGGCGTCGAGATGGCGCTGGGCCTCGCCAAGGTGCCGCACAAGGCGGGTGGTGTGCAGGCTGCCCTCACCTATCTGCGCGACACCGCGCCGGGCGCGCGGCAAGCCTAAATTATCGGCCCGAACGAACGGCGACCATGTCGAAATCATTGGCTGACCAAGATTTGCTGCAAAAGAAGGCCGACAGCGTTGTTGAATTGCTTGGCCTCTTGCCGATGCTTGAGCGAGTCGGTCGTCCCGTTCGGGTCGGAAGTTCGGCAATGGGATTGATGGTTCGCCGCGACATCGACATTACGGTCATTTGCAAAGCCCTTGATGAAGCCACTCGCCATTCCATTGCCGGTCTCGCTGCACTATTAATCACGACTGACCATGTCGGCGGCGTTCGTTTCAGAAACGATAGTGCTGATTGGAAAGCCAATGAGCCGGAATATCCTGATGGCCTCTACTTGGGAATATGCGCCCGCACCCTCAGCGGCGAAGATTGGAACCTCGATGTTTGGTTCATCGATGAGCCTGATCGGCAACCCGATCTCGCACACTTGCGCACCTTGCTGCCGAGAATAACCGATGAGCATCGTGAAGCGATCTTGACCATCAAAAGAGAACTGGAAAGATCTCCACGAGAGGCCCCGCCAATCGCCTCCAGTGCCCTCGTCTACGAAGCGGTTGTCGATTGGGGGGTGCGGGATAAGACCGCTTTCGTAAACTGGCTCGGCACCCGCTCCTGCTCGACCTGAGCCCGAGGGCTGGCTTGCGTAGGCGGACTTGACAAATAATGCGTAATACGCAATATTCCCTTGCGGGGACCCGGACCCTGGGCTGCGGCTGAAGCGCGGGGGCCACGGGAGACGCTGCACTGTGGGGCAGATCGAGCGTGGCGCGCGCGGGTCCCATTTGGGGTCAGCGACCCTATCCACTAACTCCTTGAAACAACTCAGTTCTGGAAATCGGTGCCATTAAATTCCCATTTGTTTAATGGGCGGCCCGGAAGAAAAATCTCTTCGCCGCTAGCGCAGCAGGCAGGCCACGTGATGGCCGGGCGATACTTCGCGCAGCGGCGGCGACACGACCTTGCACTCGGCCGTCGCGTAGGGGCAGCGCGTGTGGAAGTGGCAGCCGGAGGGCGGATTGGCCGGGCTGGGCACGTCGCCCTGCACGATCGCCTTCTTGCGGCGTGCGCGTCGCGGATCGGGCGCGGTCGCAGCCGCCAGGAGCGCCTCGGTGTAGGGATGGAGCGGCGTCGAGAACAGCGTGCGCTTGTCCGTGAGTTCGACGATGCGGCCGAGATACATCACCGCGATGCGGTGGCTGATGTGGCGCATCACCGCGAGATCGTGGCTGATGAAGAGATAGGCCAGGCCCAGCTCCTCCTGCAGGTCGATCAGGAGGTTCAGCACCTGCGCCTGCACCGAGACGTCGAGCGCCGAGACGGGCTCGTCGGCCACGATCACGTCGGGGTTGACCGACAGCGCCTTGGCGATGCCCAGCCGCTGGCGCTGACCGCCCGAGAATTCGTGCGCGTACTTGCGCATGGCGTCAGGCCGCAGTCCTACCCTCTCGAACAGCTTCGCGACCCGCTCGTCGCGTTCCTTGCCGCGGGCGATGTCGAAATTCTCGAGCGGCTCGCCCACGATCGTGCCCGCGGGCAGGCGCGGATTCATCGACGAGTACGGATCCTGGAAGATCGTCTGGATGCGCTTGCGGTGCGGCCACATCGCGGCGGGCTTCAGCGCGGTGATGTCCTCGCCGCCCAGCACGATCTTGCCCGACGTCGGCTCGATCAGCTTCAGCACGGTCTTGCCGATCGTCGACTTGCCGCAGCCGGACTCGCCCACCAGCCCCAGCGTCTCGCCCTTGGCAATGGAGAAGCTCACGCCGTCGACCGCCCTCACCGCGCCCGTCTGCCGCTGCAGCAGCCCGCCGTGGATCGGGAAATGCTTCACGAGATCGCTGACGTCGAGAACGCTCACGGGCACGGTCATGGCCGGGCCTCCCAGCACGCGACCGTGTGACCGCCGCCCGCATCGACCACCGGCGGCGCCGAGACGCGGCAGCGGTCCGTCGCGAGACTGCAGCGCGACGCAAAGGCGCAGCCGACGATGGGCTGCGTGAGCCGCGGCACGAGGCCCGGGATCTCCTGCAGGCGCGGGCGCCGTCCGCCGCTCTCGGCATCGACGTCGAGGCGCGGGATCGCCGCCATCAGGCCGCGCGTGTAGGGATGCAAAGGCCGCGCGAACAGCGCATCGACAGGCGCTTCCTCGACCTTGCGGCCGGCATACATGACCACGACACGCTCGGCGGTCTCCGCGACGACGCCGAGATCGTGCGTGATCAGCACGATGGCCGTGCCGGTCCGCTCCTTGAGCTCGAGCATCAGGTCGAGGATCTGCGCCTGGATGGTCACATCGAGCGCGGTCGTCGGCTCGTCGGCGATCAGCACCTGGGGATCGCAGCTCAGCGCCATGGCGATCATGACCCGCTGACGCATGCCGCCCGAGAGCTGGTGCGGATATTCGTCGAGCCGGCGCTGGCCGTCGGAGATGCGCACGAGATCGAGCATCTCGCGCGCCCTTTCCCGTGCTGCCTTCCACGAGACATCGAGGTGACGCACGACGTTCTCGGCGATCTGCGTGCCGACGGTCAGCACCGGGTTGAGGCTGGTCATCGGCTCCTGGAAGATCATCGAGATGCGATGACCGCGCAGCCGCTTCATCTCGGGTTCCGCCAGGGTGGCGAGATCCTTGCCCTCGAAGTGGATCGAACCCGACGCGATGCGGCCGGTCTCGGGGGGAATCAGCCGCAGGATCGAGAGCGCCGTCACCGACTTGCCGCAGCCCGACTCGCCCACGATGCCCAGCGTCTCGCCGCGCGCCACGTCGAACGACACGCCGTCGACCGCGCGCACCACGCCGTCCAGCGTGCTGAACTGGGTGCACAGATCTCGGACTTCGAGCAACGCGCTCCCGCTTGCGTTCATAGGCGCCTCGCCAGGCGCGGATCGAGCCGGTCGCGCAGGCCGTCGCCCAGCAGGTTCACGGCGAGCACGGTCGTGGCGAGGAAGGCACCCGGGATCAGGATCGTCCAGGGCGCGATCTGGAAGAAGGTGCGGCCCTGAGCGATGATGTTGCCCCAGCTCGGGATTTCGGGCGGGACGCCCGCGCCCAGGAACGAGAGGCCCGCCTCGATCAGCATCGCCGAGGCGCAGACGTAGGTCGACTGAACGATCAGCGGCGCCAGCGTGTTGGGCAGGACATGGCGCAGCAGCAGCTTGGTGTTGCGCGTGCCGCCCGCGATGGCGCTTTCGATATAGGGCTGGCTGCGGATCGACAGTACCACGGCGCGCACCACGCGCACGATGCGCGGCACTTCGGGAATGACGATGGCCACGATCACGATGCCAAGGCCCGGCCGCGTGAGCGTGATCAGCGCGATCGCGAGCAGGATCGACGGGATCGCCATCACGCCGTCCATGATCCGCATGACCAGCCCGTCGATGCGGCGGAAATATCCGCAGGCGAGGCCGATGGCGAGGCCGAGCGTGCTCGATATGGCGGCAACGGAGAGTCCGACGATCAGGGAGACCTGCGAGCCCCAGATGGTGCGCGCGAAGACATCGCGGCCGAACTGGTCGGTGCCGAACCACCAGCGCTCCGACGGCGGGCGCAGGCGGTTGACCGGGGCGATCTTGAGCGGGTTGCCGACGAAGTACGGGCCGACAATGGCGATCGCGACCAGGATCAGCAGCAGCACGGTCCCGATGGCGATCGTCGGGTTGCGTCGGATCGCGGTGCCCAGCGAGAAGCGCCGGGCCGGCAGGGGGAGATCGTCGGTGACCGCTACCATGTCAGTACCGAATCCGGGGATCGAGGAAGGCGTAGGAAATATCGATCAGCAGGTTGAGGAACACTTTGGCCGCCGCGAAAACCAGGATGAGCCCCTGCACGATCGGGTAGTCGCGCTTCAGCACGGCGTCGACCGTCAGCCTGCCCAGGCCCGGAATGTTGAACACGGTTTCGGTGATCACCACGCCCGAGATCAAGAGCGCGATGCCGATGCCGATCACGGTGACGATCGGCACCGCAGCGTTCTTCAGCGCATGCAGTAACAGCACGCGGTCGGTCGCCAGCCCCTTGGCGTTGGCGGTGCGGATGTAATCCTGCTGCAGGACTTCGAGCATCGACGCGCGCGTGATGCGGGCGATCAGCGCCATGTAGGTGATGCCGAGCGCGACCGAGGGCAGGATCAGACCCTCGACGAAAGGCCAGAGACCTTCGCCCACCGGCCGATAGCCCTGCACCGGCAGCATCTGCCACTGTACGGCAAAGAAGTAGATCAGCACGTAGGCCAGCACGAAGCCCGGCACCGCGAAGCCCAGAACGGCGAAGCCCATGACCAGCCGGTCGACCAGCTTGCGGGCCTTCCAGGCCGCTACGACGCCGATCGGCACGGCCATCGCCACCGATACGAACAGGGTAGCAAGGGTGAGCGCCGCCGTCGGCTCGAGCCGCTGCGCGATCAGCCGCGTCACCGGCAGGTTGGAGAAGATCGACACGCCCATGTCGCCGTGCAGCAGGCCCCAGAGCCACAGCCCGAACTGCTCGGCCATAGGCCGATCGAGGCCGAGCTTTGCCCGCACGGCGGCGATCGCCTCGCTGGTGGCGTCGTCGCCCGCGATGATCGCGGCCGGATCGCCCGGCGCGAAGCGCAACAGGAAGAAGACGAACAACGCCACCACTGCCATGACCGGCAGGACGGCGAAGACGCGGCGGGCGATGTAGGCAGTCATGGCGGCAACGCCGTCACCCTGAGCGAAGCGCAGCGGAGCCGAAGGGCCTCTCTTCTTGCGATCACAAGAGAGATCCCTCCGCTACGCCTCGCTTTGCTCGGCTCCGGTCGGGATGACGGAGAGTCATTTCTTCGTGATGCCCCACAGCACGGTCAGGCCGGTATTGGGCACGATGCCGTCGATGCGGTCGCCACGATAGGCGAGCGGCGTGTCCCATTGGCCGAACGGCAGGAAGACCACGTCGTCCATCGCCCTGCTCTGCAGCTCCTTCGAGATCTTCTTGCGTTCACCCTCGTCGGACGCCATGCCGAAGGCATTGCGCAGCTTCTCGATCTCCGGATCGCAGGGCCATCCGAACAGGCCTTTCTCGCAGGCGGCCCCGATCCAGGTGTGCAGCACGGGATTGGCCGAGCCGACACCGCCCGACGTCGTCACGAAGATGTTCCAGCCGCCCTGCGCCGGCGGCTCGCGCTTGGCGCGCCGCGACACGACCGAGCCCCAGTCCATCGACTGCACGTCGACATTGAGTCCGGCCTGGCGCATCGCCTCGATCAAGACCTGCGTGGCGGGCGTGATGGTGTTGTGGTCGGTGGCCGCCAGCACGGTGATCGGCTCGCCCTTGTAGCCCGCGTCCTTCATGAGCTGCAGGGCCTTCTTGGGATTGTACTCCTTCATCCACTGCGTGCCGCCGTCGTTCTCGTAGGCGCCGCCGCAGGTCAGCAGGCCGGGACAGACCTTGTAGTACTTCGGATCGCCCACGATCGCGCGCAGATAGTCCTCCTGGTTGATCAGGAGGTACATCGCCTGGCGCATCTTGATGTTGTCGAACGGCGGCACGAGATGGTTGAGCCGGATCATGCCCTGGGTACTGTCGAGCTTGCCGGTCTTCAACAGCTTCACACCCTTGGCCTTCTCGAGGATCGGCAGGAAGTCGTTGTTGGGATTCTCCCAGAAGTCGATTTCGCCGTTGATCAGCGCCTGCATCGCGGTCTGCGGATCGGCCATCCAGATCAGCTCGATACGGTCGACACCCGGGATCTTCGCACCGGCGAAGCCCGAGGGCGCCTCGGTGCGCGGGATGTAGTCCTTGTTCTTGAGGTAGATCGCCTTGCTGCCCGGCACCCACTGGTCCTTGGCGAAGACGAACGGCCCCGAGCCGACCGACTCCTTCACCTGCTGCTGCGGATCGGTGAGCGCATCCTTCTCGCGCATGATCGCCGCGATCGAGGTACCGCTCTTGCCCAGCGACTCGAGCACCATGCCGTAGGGTTCCTTGAGCGTCATGGTGAAGGTCTTGTCGTCGACCGCCTTCATGTCGGTGACGTATCCCATCAGGCGCTGGCCGACGCCGTCCTTGGCGCCCCAGCGCTTCAGCGAGGCGATGACATCCTTGGTCGTGACGGGCGTGCCGTCATGGAACTTGAGACCGTCCCGCAGCGTGAAGCTGTAGTTCAGGCGGTCGGCGCTGACTTCGTACTTGCCCACCATCTGCATCTGCGGCTTCTGGTCGGCGTCGTTGCCGAACAGCGTGTCGTAGACCAGGGCGCCATGGATGCCGGCGATGGTCTGGGTGGTCCAGATCGGATCGATGACCCGCACATCCGCATGCATGACGGCGCGCAGCACCTTTTCCTGCGCCATGGCGTGCAGCGGCAATACGAGCGCGAGCAAGCCCGCGAGAATTCGGAGTTTCATGCTTTCCCCTTAAGCAAGACCAGCGCACAGCGTATGCGACGACTGCGGGACACGCTAGAAAATAAGCCCACGAGGCTTCGCGTCGGCATCGATCGGCCAGATCGGCCGCTCGATCTTGGTGTAGGCAATCTTGGCCGGGTCGCGCTTCAGCGGTCCGTTGGAATCGACATAGATCACCTTCTTGGCGATCGGACCGAACGCCGCCATGAAATGGTTGGTCGACTTCACCACCACGATCTTCTTCTGCGTGGGATCGATGCCGACATTGGTGAAGAGCTCAAGGCCGAGCGCCTGCGTGCGATTGTCGATCAGCACCACGTCGATCCCACCCAGCCGAATCGCCGCGGTGTTGCCGACCGGCACCTGCGTTGGCCCGAAGCTTTGCCAGGCGTCGCGCTTCAGCCCGATGATTTCGACTTCGGCGTCGACCGGCGGTCCCGAGGTCACGGCGATCTTGCCGCCAAAGCGCAGGTTGATCCTCGCGCCGAGCCCTGCGTCGAAGCAGATGCGCACCGCGATCGGGTCCCAGATGGGGCCGAGGCAGGCCTCCTCGACCTTGCGCTCGATCATGTGGTGCAGGATGTCGGTATTGTCCGTGGGCGCGCCGCCACCGGCGTTGTCGGCCGGATCGGCAATCACCACCGGCAGGTCGTTGAACGCCACGCCCTCGGCGATGCCGCTCTTCACGTCGAAATACTGCGGCCGCGTCTTGCCGCGCAAGCTGACCAGCTCCTCGCCCAGCGTGGTCGCGAGCGCGTCGGCCTTCTTCTTGTCGCCGTCGGCGATCACCAGCACACGCGTGCCGATCTCCGCCACGTCGCCGTACGGGAAGCAGTGCGCGATCGAGACGGAGAGGATGCCGTCCTTGCCTTCCATCGCCATGATGCGGTCGACCAGGCCGCGCATCGGCTGGATCGTCGTGGGATAGCTCTGGATCTGGCGGCAGTCGTAGACCGACATCACGGGCTTGATCTTGCCGCGCAAGGTGGCGAGCACCAGGGTCAGCACGTCGTCGGCACGCTCGACCACGTCGGTGTGCGGGAACTCCTTGTAGAGCACGATGATGTCGGACAAGGACACGCGCTTCATCGTGAGATGGCAATGCGGGTCGAGCTCGACGCCGATCACGCACTTCGGGCCCACGATCGCGCGGCAGCGCTCGATGATATCGCCTTCGACGTCGTCATAGCCATGCGCCACCATCGCGCCGTGCAGGCCCAGCAGCAGGCCATCGACCGGCATAGCCGCCTTGAGCTGGCCCAGGATCTCGTCGCGCATCAGCTCGTAGTCGGCGCGGTTGGTCGTGCCCGCGGGGCTGGCAGCAAAGCAGCTTCCTTCGATCAACTCGAATCCTTCCTTCTTGGCACGCGCGCGGCCGACCATCAGCGGCGCGGTGCACATGCGCGGCGCATCGGTCGGATGCTCGCCCGGCCGGAAGAAGACCGACTCCTTGTAGTTCTGCAGGCTGGTCGGCAGCGGCGAGAAGGTGTTGGTCTCGGTGGCGAGCGTGGCGGTGAACAGACGCATGGGAATCCTCAGGGAACGGTGCCGGCCGGCAGGCCGGCGCAATGACGGGCAATCGCACCCGGCGTGGTGAGCCAGATGGCGTCGCGATGCTGGGCGATGTGATTCAGAGCGCGCTTGAGATGCCGCAGGCGGTGCGGCTGACCCACGATGTAGGCGTGCAGCGCCACGCCCATGACCAGAGGGCGCTCGGCCGACAGCTCGCGCATTTCGTCGAACTGATCGACGATCATGTCGGCGAAGTCGGAGGCGTTCTCCTTGCGCGCGGCGATCGCGGGAATGTCGTTGATCTCCTGGGGGTACGGCACCGCCATGATCTTCTTTCCGCCGCGGCACTGGAACCAGACAGGCTGGTCGTCCATGCACCAGTCGAGCAGGTAGCGATAGCCCTGCTCCGCCAGAAGATCGGGCGTGACATGGCTGTGCGATATCCACGGACCGAGCCAGCCCTCGGGCGGACGGCCCTCTTCCTTGACGAGCCGCTCCGTCGCCTGCGCGATCAACGCACGCTCGTCGGATTCGCTCAGGACGCCCTGCCGCTCGGTGTTGGTCCGGCCATGCCCCACGATCTCGTCTCCGCGCGCCCGGCACGCCGCGACCAGCTGCGGCGCATAGTCGTACATCGCGCTGTTCACCAGCGCCGCCATCGGCAGGTTCAGCGCATCGAAGGCGTCGAGCATGTACCAGGCGCCGACCCGGTTGCCGTAGTCGCGCCAGGCGAAGTTCAGGATGTCGGGCTGCGGCCCGCCCGGCGCAAGCTCGGCGCCGAGCCCTTCGCCATAGGCAAAGTGCTCGAGGTTCAGGGCGAAATAGACCGCCAGACGTTTCCCATCGGGCCAGGTGTAATTCGGGCGCCCCCGCAGCGGGCTGTACGCGTAGCGATCGTGACTTCGGAGCTTCATCACCAAAACGTAGCGTCCCGAAGGTCGATAGGCTAGGTTGCAGACAAGGTGAAGAAGCCGCGGAACCAGCCGCGGCTCTTGGGAGGAAGAAGCGTTTTGACGGCGACCACTGCTGCCGGATTGATCACGTCCACAGGCCGCGCCCCTTCGGCGCGGCGGCTGATTGCGCCCCTTTGGGTCGGCGGGCTGCTGATCCTGCTCACGTTCCTGGTGCTTTATCCGCTGTCGATGCTGGTGTTCGGCGCGCTCAGCGATTCCAACCCGGTCGTCGACGGCTTCGGCACCTTCCGCCCAGCCCTGACCCACTTCAAGGAAGTGCTGAAGAACGAGAACGTCCACCTCGCCTTCTTCAATGCCCTGGTCGCATGTGGGGGTGGCACGGTGCTCGCCGTCCTGATCGGGCTCTTCTTCTCGTGGATCGTCGTGCGCACCAACACGCCGTTCCGCCGCTTCATCGCGGGCGCCAGCATGATCCCGCTGTTCGTACCGCCGCTCGTGGCCGGTGTCGCCTGGGGCATCCTGGGCTCGCCCAAGACCGGCCTGCTGAACATCGTACTGAAGTGGATGAACATCGACTTCCGCTTCGACTTCTATTCGATGTCGGGCCTGATCGTCGTGTTCGGAATCTACTACGCGCCCTACGTCTACATGTTCACGTCCTCGGCGCTGCGCAACATGGATCCCAGCCTCGAGGAGGCCTCCGAAGTCGCTGGCGCCTCGGCCTTCACGACCCTGTTCACCGTGACCTTCCCGCTGATCGCGCCGGCGATCCTGGCGGGCACGCTGCTGTCCTTCGTCGTCATGCTCGGCATCTACGGCGTGCCGGCGGCGCTGGGCGCACCCGCAAACATCAGCGTGCTCACGACCTACATCTTCAAGCTCACGGCCTGGAGCCCGCCGCTCTACAACACCGCAGCCGCAGTCGCGATCCTGCTGATGATCGTGACGGCGATCCTGGTCTGGGCGCAGCAGCGCGTGCTCGTCGGCAAGAGCTTCGCCACCGTGGCAGGCAAGGCATTCCGGCCACGCAGTCTCAATCTCGGTCCGTGGCGCTGGTTCACCTTCGGCCTGGCGCTGATCTATCTCTTCGTCGTCGTGGTGCTGCCGACGCTCGCGCTCTTGATCGCCTCGTTTCGCCGCTTCCTGTTCTTCAAGGATTTCGACGCGATCTTCGACAGCAAGGCCTATGGCCTCTGGCACTTCAACGCGGTGTTCGACAATCCGCTGACCATGCTGTCGATCTGGAACACGCTGAAGGTCGGCGTCATCACCGCCGTGCTGGGCGGCGCGCTGGCCTTCGCGATCGGCTACACGGTGAACCGCACCAACGTGAAGGGCCGCAAGTCGATCGACCTGCTGGCCACGATCCCGGTCGCCATTCCGGGCCTCGTGATCGGCGTCGCCTATCTCTGGGCCTGGATCGGCCTGCCCGGCGGTCTCTACGGCACGATCTGGATCCTTGCGCTGGCCTTCGTCGCGCGCTTCATGCCCGACACGGTCAAGGCGCTCTCGACCTCGTTCCTGCAGATCCACAAGGAACTTGAGGAGGCGGCCTGGATCAGCGGCCGCGGCATGTTGAGCACGATCTTCACCATCGTCCTGCCGCTCGCCCGCCCGGGCGTCGTGGCGTCGATGACGTTGCTGTTCGTGCTGGCGGTGCGCGAGCTTGGCTCGTCTCTCTTCCTCTATACCAGTGACAGCACCGTGATGGCGGTGCTGCTGCTCGACTATTACGAGGGCGGCAACACCGGCAAGACTGCCGCCTTCAGCCTCGTGCAGACCGTCATTCTGGGCGTGCTGCTCGGCATCACCAGCTGGCTTTCCCGCGGCGCCGCGCAGAGCGCCGCACGCACGGGCTGACGCACCAACGACAAACAGGAGGAAACCATGAAGCGCAGAACCATGATGACCGGCATTGCCGGCGCGGCCGCAAGCTGGGCCCTTCCGGCCTCGGCACAGAGCGAATTCGGCCCCAAGGATCTGGTCGATGCCGCCGAGAAGGAAGGCGCGCTCACCTACTACACCGCGAACTTCGCCGAGACCGAGCAGGAGGTCATCAAGGCCTTCAACAAGCGTTTCCCCAAGATCAAGATCGCGATGGTGCGCGCTCCGGGCGGTCAGCTGATCACCCGCATCAAGACCGAAGCGGCCGCCGGCAAGCTCGCCGCCGACGTGGTGAACCATTCCGATCGCGGCCTGATGCTTGAGCTGCAGGACATGTTCCAGGACTACACGCCGCCGAATGCCGCCGACTACCGGCCCGATGCGCTCGTCTCGCCCAAGTTCTGGCCGGGCGTCACCCTGGGCTGGTGCATCGCCTACAACACGCAGCTGGTGAAGAACGCGCCCAAGACCTGGATGGATCTCACCAAGGACGAATACAAGGGCAAGCAGATCGGCCAGGTGGTCGGCCCCTCGGGAGGCACGACCTGGACCCGCGTCATGTTCGAGCGCCAGGTGCTGGGCGAGGACTACTGGAAAAAGCAGGCCGCGCTCGGCGTCACGCTCTACCCCTCGGGCGCGCCGACCTCCGACTCTCTGGTGCGCGGCGAAATCTCGATCGCGCCGCTGCTCTACAACATCATCTACACCAAGATCGTCGAGGGAGCGCCGGCCGAAGCGATCTTCGCACCCGAAGGCGTGCCGATCGTGCCCTATGCCGACGGCATTCCCAAGACGTCGAAGAGCCCGAACGCGGCCAAGCTGTTCATGAACTGGCGCCTGTCGAAGGAAGGCCAGGCCTTCCAGATCGAGAAGCTCGGCAACATCAGCTCGATGAAGGAGCCGCCGTCACTGCCCAAGGGCTGGGACCCGAAGGTGATCAAGGTCTGGGTGCCGGAGTTCAAGCAGTTCGAGTCGCTGCGCGACAAGTGGCTCGATGACTGGAACAAGACCTACGGGTATCGCCAGTGAGTTCTGCGCTCCTCATCGAACAACTCGAGAAGCGGTTCGCGCCGGGCGTCCGGCCGGCTGTCGACGGCGTGAGCTTCGACGTGCCGCCGGGCGAGATCGTGGTGCTGCTGGGCCCGTCGGGCTGCGGCAAGACCACGACGCTCCGCTGCGTGGCGGGCCTCGAACATCCGACCGGTGGCCGCATCTCGATCGGTGGCAGGATCGTCTCCGAGCCCGCGCGCGGCACGCTGGTGAGCCCTCGCGAGCGGGACATCGGCATGGTGTTCCAGTCCTACGCCGTGTGGCCGCACATGACGGTGCGCCAGAACGTGGCTTATCCGCTCAAGTACCGGAAGAAGTCCGGCGGCGGGAACATCGACACCAAGGTCAACGAAACCTTGGAACTCGTGGGTCTCGGCGAATACGCCGAGCGACCGGTGGTCTCCTTGTCGGGCGGCCAGATGCAGCGCGTCGCTCTCGCGCGCAGTCTGGTCTATCGCCCGCAGCTCATCCTGCTCGACGAGCCGCTCAGCAACCTCGACGCCAAGCTCCGCATCCGCCTGCGCGACGAGTTGCGCCGCATCCTGAAGATGACCGGCATGACCGGCCTCTACGTGACGCACGACCAGTCCGAAGCCGTCGTACTGGGCGACCGCATCGGCGTCATGAAGGACGGCAAGCTCCTGCAGATGGCCTCGCCCGACGAGATCTACAACAAGCCGGCCGACTCCTTCGTCGCCAACTTCACTGGCGCCTCGAACGCGCTGTTCGGCAAGGTGCTGGCCTGCACCGGCGGCCGCGCCACCATCGACTTGGGCGCCGCCGGCCGCATCGAGGCCTGGACGCCGCAATCGCTCGCCGCCGGCGACAAGGCCCGCGTTGCCTTGCGTGCCGAGAACGTACGGTTGGGCGAACGTGGCGCCACCAACGGCTTCTCGGGCCGAGTCATTGAGCGGCGCTACCAGGGCATGCAGACCGTCTACGACGTCGAGCTGGGCGGCCAGAAACTGGAAGCGCTCGAGCTCGGTACCGCGGCCCGTCACGGCACCGACGGCGAGATCGCCCTCACCCTGCCGCCCGAGGCATGCTGGGCCTATCGCGACGAGGGCAGCGCCGTCGATTAAGCGGCGGTGCGGATTGCCGCTGCGAGCGGCCCGTCGTGCTCCGGCAACAGGACCTGTGGATCGAGCGTCAGCACGCCGCGCGCCGAATGCCGCTCGGAGAGATGCACCGGCGGATCTCCGCGCTGGAGCCGCGCGCTCATCGCGAGCGCATCCGCGACCGCGATTTCGAGAACCGGCGTGCGGCCGGTGACCGACGCCGGCACCAGCTTCACGTCGAGCCCCTCCAGCGCGGCCGCGATCGCCTTCAACCGCACCTCGAGCACCGCATTGGCCTTTCCGTCGTCGGCCTTCACGAAGCGATCGAGAGCCGTGAGCAGGCCCACGATCTCCTCCTTGCCGGCCTTGAAGCCGCGACCGATGCCGTGATGCGGCACGCCGCGCAGATTGGCACGGTCGATCAGCTTGGGCGGCATCCAGGTCTCTGGCGCCACATCCATGTCGAGCTGCTGCAGCAGCGCGGATGCCACGAGATCGCGGCGGCCGGCGAGGATGCCCGAGGCCTGCGGGCCGCCCAGCGCCTTGCCGCCGGAGAAGGCCACCAGATCGACGCCCATGGCGATGAAGCGGCCCAGGTTTTCCTTTGGAGGAAGCTGTGCGGCCGCATCGACGATCAGCGGCACGCCGTTGGCGCGACACACCGCGATCGCCGTCGGCAGATCGACAATGCTGGTGGCATTGACCGAGAAGGCCATGGCCACGACCGAGGGCGTGAGCGCCGTCTCGATCTCCCAGGATTCGAGGCCGCGCACGCCGGC
Organism: Enhydrobacter aerosaccus; assembly: GCA_903915535.1. Classification (GTDB taxonomy): domain Bacteria; phylum Pseudomonadota; class Alphaproteobacteria; order Reyranellales; family Reyranellaceae; genus Reyranella; species Reyranella aerosaccus_C. The sequence continues at coordinate 24,529 of CAIWTJ010000215.1, read as the reverse complement.
GCCGGTACCGCGATCGTTGTGGCCGATATCGACCAGCCGCGCGCCCGAGGCCGCGAGGGCGTGGGCGTAGCCGGTGCGATGCGTGCGCGGGATCAGGATGTCGTGAGGAAACGCGTCGGCGTGCGGCAGTGCTGCCATCTTGGCCACGTCCCAGCGCGCGATCGACGCCGCGGCGGCGAGCGTAAGCGCGGCCGCAGCGCCTGTCGTGACAAGACCCGCTTCGGCGCCCGTCGCCTCCGCGATGCGCCCGCTTGCGGCATCCTGCAATTCGCCGATGTCGACAGAGGCTTGCGACGCGGCGGCCATTGCCGCCACGACTTCCGGCGCCATCACGGCGCCGCCCAGCCGCGTCAGCGCGCCGGCGGCATTGATGCGGCGGCGAACGCCGAGACTTTCGTAGGGATCGGATGCGGTCATCCGACAAGCTTAGCCTACCTCGTCAGACCCGCCCAATGATCGCGATCGGCCCACCGCCCGCCGGCCCCTGATGTTCCGCGCCACCCGACACGTAGAGCATCGTGTCGCCGATGACGCCCGCCAGCACGCCGCCCACCAGCGCGCGGGCGTGGCGGGTGGAGTGGATGTCGCTGTCGTCGAGCATGGTGTGGCGCCGGCCGCGGATCTCGCCGGTCGGCGCGGCTTCGGCCTTGGCCAGCACGGCCACGGTCTCGCCGCCGAGCGCGGCCAGAACGCGGCGCGCGGCCTCGGCGTCGATGGCGTCCTTCATGACGTCGTGGCCAATGACCAGGTCGCCGCCCCAGCCGTGTGCGTTGCCCAGCACGACAATCTCGTTGCGTAACAGCTCGACGCCCGCCGATGTGCTGGCGACCCCCGAGTAGAGGGACCAGTCCTTGCAGATCGCCGCTTCGGGCGCGTCCTTGATCTCGCCCAGCGCGAGCGCGACGCCCAGCGCCGAGGCGCCGCGCGAGACACCCATCGAGTAGTAGGTGTCTTCGGTCGCGGTCTTCTGGCCGCGCCGCGCGGCTTCCTCGATGCGCTCCTTGGTGAGCAGCGGGCACTTGATCTGCACGAAGTGAACGTCCGACGGCGAGGTGATGCCCGCGTCACGCATCGCGAGCGTCACCGCTGCGGAGGTTTCCTCGATCTGAGCGGCGCGGCCGATCTCCTCGGGCCGGAAGGCGCGGGTGAAGCCGACACCGATCGCCAGCCGCTTCTCGGTCGCCGGCGCCGGCGCTTCTTCAGTACTGAACACCAGCAGATGCGGTGACAGTCCGCCTTCCGTGCCGCCCGACATCACGACGGCGACGCGCCAGTCCTTCAGGAGAAGCTTCAGCGCCAGGGTCGCGTAGCCGCGCGTGAAATCGTTCACGCAGCCATTGCCCTCCGTCTTGCCGACGATCGCCACGATCTTCGCGGGATCGACCTCGCCGTCAGCGATAGCCGCTTCAAGCGCGCTGGTGTCGTGTGGCCCGGCCGTGGCCAGCCGCAGCACCTTCGCCCGCCGCGCCATCTCAGGCAGCCTTGCCGGCGTCGCTGCCGTGCCGCGCGCGGCGGCGGCGCACCCAGGCGAGCGAGACCAGCGCTACCGCGATCACCAGGAACGACACGCCAGTGGTCACGCTGCCCAGCGCATAGAGCACCGGCGTGGTGATGTTGGTGGTCATGCCGTAGATCTCGAGCGGCAGGGTGTTGAAAGTGCCGGCCGTATAGAGGCTGCGCGCGAACTCGTCGTAGGAGAGCGTGAAGCCGAACAGGCCGACGCCGATCAGGCTGGGCAGCACGATGGGGATCACGACGTGACGGATCGTCTGCCACGGCGTCGCGCCCAGATCGCGCGCAGCCTCCTCGTAGCGGCGGTCGAAGCGATTGAAGACAGCCAGCATGATCAGTACGCCAAACGGCAGCGTCCACGTGAGGTGCGCGCCGAAAGCGGAGGTGTACCAGGTCGGATCCAGCCCGAGCACGCGGAACAGCAGGCCGATGCCGAGGCTGATCAGGATCGACGGCACGATCAGGCTGGCGATGGCGAGATAGAACAGCACCGACGAGCCGCGGAAGCGCGAGCGAAAGGCCAGCCCTGCCGAGAAGGAGATCACCATGGTGACGATCATCACCACGACGCCCAGGATCAGCGACCGCTTCAGCGCACCCGCGATGTCGCCCACAAGCTGGGTCTCGAACAGATTGTAGAACCAGTGCGTGGACAGGCCGACCAGCGGGAAGGTGAGCCCTCCCGTCGGCCCCTGGAACGACAGCACCAGGATCGTGAGGGTGGGACCGTAGAGGAACATCACGAACAGCGTGAAGAAGGCCGCGAGAAGCCAGAATGCCGGACCGCGCCTGCCGTGCTTCACGTCACAGCTCCTTGCGGATGTCGACCACCCGCATCATGCCCACGACGATCATCAGCACCACGATCAGCAACACGACCGCATTGGCGGCGGCGGCGGGGTACTGCAGCAGCGACATGGCGTTGGCCATCATCAGCGCGACCGAGGCGCTGAGGCCGCCACTCATCATGCGCACGGTGACGAAGTCGCCCATGACGATGGTGACGACGAAGATCGAGCCGATGGCGATGCCGGGCTTGCACAGCGGCAGGATGACGTTGGTCAGCGTCTGCCAGCCCGTGGCGCCGGCATCGAGCGAGGCCTCGAGCAGGCTGCGGTCGATGCGCATCATCGAGTTGAAGATCGGCACGACCATGAACAGCGTGTAGAGGTGCACGTAGACGAGCACGACGGCGAAGTTCGAATAGAGCAGGAACTCGAGCGGCTGGTGGATCAGGCCCATCTTCATCAGCGTCATGTTGGCGAGCCCGTTGCGCCCGAGGAACGGGATCCACGAGATCATGCGGATGACGTTGGAGGTCCAGAACGGGATGGTGCAGACGAGGAACAGCACCTGCTGCCAAGTGGCCGAGCGGACGTGGAATGCCAGGAAATAGGCGAGCGTAAAGCCGATCAGCAGCGTCAGCACCCAGGTGATCAAGGCGAACTCGACGGTCTGCAGATAGGTCTGCCAGGTCACCGGCGACAGCAGCAGCTCCTCGTAGTTCTGGAGGATGAAGGCCGGGATGATCGACGTCGTCGTGTAGTCGAAGAAGCTCACCACGACGATCGTGGCGATGGGAACCACCAGGAAAAGCAGAAAGATCGCCGCGAGCGGCGTGATCTGAAAGTACGTGGTCCAGCGGGAGATACGCGTCATGACAGGACGGGGGCGCCGCGGATACGGCGCCCCCACCTTTCAATCGTTGAGGTCAGGCGGCGATGAAGGAGTTCCACTTCTGGACCATGTAGCGGTCCTCATCCATCACGGCGTTCCAGCAGGCCACGGCGCCCATGCGGGCGTCGAACGAGCCGCCGTCGCGCACGGTGCCGGCCTTCTCCATCACCTTGCCCTGCGGGCTCATGATGTCGCCCTTGGCGGGCTTTCCCTCCATCCAGAAGCCCCACTCGTCTTCCGACATGAACTTCTTCGCCGTGTCGAGAACGGCCGAGTAGTAGCCCTGGCGGTTGAGGAAGGCGCCGGTCCAGCCCGACAGGTACCAGTTGATGTATTCGTAGGCCGCATCGAGCTGCGGGCCCTTGAGGTGCGCGGCGATCGCGAGGCCGTCGCCCCACGAGCGGTAGCCTTCCTTCAGCGGCTGATACTTGCAGGCGACGCCCTTCGAGCGGACGGCGGCCACTGCCGGCGACCACATCGACTGGATGATGACTTCGCCCGAGGTCATGAGGTTCACCGACTCGTCGAAGGTCTTCCAGAAGGCGCGGAACTGGCCATCCTTCTTGGTCTTGATCAGGAACTCGATCGTCTTGTCGATCTCGGCCTTGGTCATGTTGCCCTTGTCGCCGTACTTCACGATGCCGGCCGACTCGCAGATCATCGCAGCATCCATGATGCCGATCGACGGGATGTTCAGGATCGAGGTCTTGCCCTTGAACTTGGGGTCGAGGATGTCCTTCCAGCTCGAGATCTCGCGGCCGACCAGGTCGGGGCGGATGCCCAGCGTGTCGGCGTTGTAGATGGTCGGCACCATCGTGAACCACTGCGTCTCGCCCTTGGCGAAGGTCGTGGCGTCCTGCTTCTCGACGAAGCCCACGGTGTGCGGCGCGGTGCCCTGCGCGATCACGCTGTCGGGCTTCAGCTTGCCGGTCTTGAAGAGCGGAACGATCTTGTCATAGTAGGTCAGCTTCTTGGTATCGAAGGGCTGCAGCACCTTCGACGGCCAGATCTTCTTGATCATCCAGTATTCGATGTCGGCGATGTCGTAGGAGTTGGGCTGCGTCACCGCGCGCTGCACGCAGGCGTCCGAGTCGAGCGCCGTCATCTGGATGGTGAGGCCGGTGTCGGCCTTGCACTTCTCGGCCACCTCGTTGAGGTTCGACACGCCGGTGCCGAACTGGCGCAGGACGATGTTCTTGTTGTTCTGCGCCCAGATCATCGGCGCGCCGACCGTGCTGCCGAGTGCCGCGCCGGCCATGACGCCCGCGCCCTTCAGGATCTTGCGGCGTCCGACACCGCCATTCAGTTTTGCCATCTCTCTACTCCTTCTCGATTCGACGGCTGGGTGCCGCCTCCCGCTACCGACCGAGGACGTGCACGTCCCCGGGCATCCAAGACAAAGTCACCGCCTGCCCCGGCACGACCGGAGCGGCATCGAAGCGCTGTTCGGAAATCACGGCGGACATCGGCTCGAGGCCCGCGACGTCGATGCCGACCTGGACCGTGGCGCCGAGATATTCGACCGAGCGCGCGACGCCGCTCAGCGACGAGGCGTCGGTCGGCGCCGAGCCGGGCTGGACGGTTATGCGATCGGCGCGGATCGCCACCATCGCGCCCTCGGCGTTGGCCCGCGCGACGGCGGCGGGAATGACGTTGTGTCCCCCGATGAACTTGGCCACGAAAGCCGACGCGGGCTTGTTGAAGACCTCGCGCGCGGACGCCGCCTGCTCGATCTTGCCCGCGTTCATCACCACGACGAGGTCGGCGAGCGCCATCGCCTCATCCTGGCTGTGCGTCACGTGGATGAAGCTGATGCCGAGCCGCGTCTGCAGGCCTTTCAGCTCCTCGCGCATCTTGATGCGCAGGAACGGATCGAGTGCCGACAATGGCTCGTCGAGCAACAGCACCTGTGGATCGGTGATCAGCGCGCGGGCGAGCGCCACGCGCTGCTGCTGACCGCCCGAGAGCTGTGACGGCAGGCGCTTGGCGAAAAGCTCCATCTGCACGCGCTTCAGCATCTCGACGGCGCGCGCGCGACGCGTGTCCTTGTCGACGCCGCGCATCTTCAGGCTGAACGCGACGTTGTCGGTGCAATCGAGGTGAGGAAACAGCGCGTAGCTCTGGAACATCATCGCCGTGCCGCGCGCCGCGGGCGGCAGGCCGGTGATGTTCTCCGAGCCCAGGATCACGTCGCCTTCAGTCGCGTCCTCGTGACCCGCGATCATGCGGAGTGTCGTGGTCTTGCCGCAGCCGGACGGGCCGAGCAGGCAACAATAGGAGCCTGCGGGAATCTTGAGATTGATCGAGTCCACGGCCGCCGTTGCGCCATAGCGCTTGGTCAGGGCCACCAGTTCGATGTCGGGCTTCTTCGCCATGGAGAGGAGAAAGCAATCCCCGTGCCACGGTCGTAAAACTCGCTATTCACAGTTGCAGAGCTGCAGCCTCCGTCCGGATGCGCAGCCAAAGCACAAGGCCGTTCAGCAGCGAGAAGACGAGTCCATACCAGACCAGCCCGAACACCAGCGGCAATACCAGGATCTCGGCTGCCACAACGCAGTAATTGGGGTGGGACACGAAGCGGTAGGGACCGCTGGCGATCAGCGGCGCGCCGGGCAGGACGATGATGCGCGTCGTCCAACGTTCGCCCAGGGTTGCGATCACCCAGACGCGCGCGGCCTGCAGGAGAATGAAGACGCCGAGCCAAATGACGTTCACCGGCGAAGACGAGGCCAGGAACCAGAGCCCCGCCAACCAGGCTGCGTGCAGGGCCACGATCAGCGGATAGTGAACGGCCCCCACTTCCTGCGCGCCCCTCGCACGAAGGCGGACGGTGTTGCGTTGAGCGAGAACCAGCTCGCCCAGCCGCTGCAGCGTCACGAAACCCAGGACCAGGATCGCGAGCGTCATGTCGTCGTCCTCATGCCGCCAGCGACAGCGCCGCGCAGGAGAAGCCCGGCCCCATCGCGGTCATCACCGTGCGGCACGGCAGGCCGGCCTTGAGCAGACGCTCCATGACGAAGATGACGGTGGGCGCGGACATGTTGCCGTAGTCGGACAGCACGTCCCGTTCGTGATCGAGCGTGCCCTGCGGCAGACGCAAGGCGGACTCGAGCGCCGTGATCACCTTGGCGCCGCCGGGATGGCAGGCGAAGCGGTCGACCGACGACGGGTCGACGCCGATCCGCTCCAGGATACCCTCGACCGCCGGCCGCACTTTCTCTTCGACGAACGGCGGGATGGAACGATCGAAGATCACCTCGAGCCCGTTGGCATCGACGTCCCAGCCCATGATGTCGAGCGTGTCGGGCCACATGTGCTGGCCGGACCCTTCGACCCGGGCGAGACCGCCCTCTCCTGCCCGCAACACGCAGGCCGCCGCACCGTCGCCGAACAGCGCCGAGGCCACGATGTTCGCTTTCGTGGGCTGATCGCCGCGGAATGCCACGGTGCAGACCTCGACGGCGACCATCAGCACGTTGGCCCCCGGACGGGCCGCTGCCAGCCGGCTCGCGACCGCCAAGCCGGATACGCCGCCCGCGCAGCCCAGGCCGAACACCGGCACGCGCTCGATATCGCTACGAAAGCCCATGCGCGCGGCGACCCGCGCTTCGAGGCTGGGCGTCGCGATACCGGTCGAGGAGATCGTCACGATCGCGTCGATTTCGCTCGCCGCCAGACCGGCTGCATCGAGCGCGCGGGTTGCGGCGTCGATAAACAGCGCTTCGGCGCCCTTGAGATACGCCTTCATGCGCTCAGGCCAGCCCAGCTTGCCCGACAGGTACCACTCCGCCGGTTCGACCGTGTAGCGCGTGCGAATGCCTGCGGTTTCGAACACCGGCGCCATACGCTCGTAATTGCCGAAGCGGCCCGAAAAGACCTTGCAGGCCATCTGCGCAGCGTCGGACTGGTTCATGCGGTGGGGTGGAACGGCGCTGGCCATCGACAGCAGGCGCGCGCCGCCGGAACGAAATTCTATGCCATCCATGCAGGTCAACGTATGCTCTGCGCAATCGTTGCCACATCACAAGCACGAGAGGGTTTGGCGTGGCTTTTGCAAACTTTCGACAAAATCGTCGCGGGGGAGACAGGCGATGCGGCTGATCGGCGTTGATGTGGGCGGCACCTTCACGGACCTGGTCTATGCCGACACCGAGGCGGCCGACACGGGTGTAAAGATTGGCGTGCACAAGATCTCGACGACGCCCGACGACCCGTCGCGCGGCGTGGTCGAAGGCCTCACCGCCCTTTGCGACAAGTACGGCATCCCGCGCGAGACCATCGATACCGTGTTCCACGGCACGACCATCGCCACCAACGCGATCCTCGAGCATGACGGCGCCGTGACCGGCATGATCACGACCGGCGGCTATCGCGACATCCTGCACATCGGCCGTCACCAGCGCCCGCAGCACTATTCGATCATGCAGGACATTCCCTGGCAGGACCGGCCGCTGGTGAAGCGCCGCCATCGCAAGACGGTGAAGGAGCGCCTCGTGCCCCCGCGCGGCGACGTGCTGGAACCGCTCGACGAACAGGGAGTCCGTGACGCCGTGCGCGAGCTGAAGGACGCGGGCGTCGAGGCAATCGCTATCTGCTTCCTCTTTTCCTATCTCGATCCCGCGCACGAGGCACGCGCCATGGAAATCGTGCGCGAGGAATATCCGGACTGCTTCGCCACCACCTCGTCGTCGGTGTCGCCGCAGTTCCGCGAGTTCGAGCGTTTCACCACCACGGCGATGAACGCCTTCGTCGGTCCCAAGGTGCGCAACTACGTCACCAAGCTCGAAAGCGACATCGAGAAGTCGGGCTTCAAGGCCGACCTGCGCATCATGGCGTCGAACGGCGGTGTCGCCACGCCGGCCATGGTGGCCGAGCGTCCGGTGTTGACGCTTCTTTCCGGCCCGGCGGCGGGCGTGATCGGCGGCGACTGGGCAGGCGGCCTCTCGGGCAAGCGCAACCTCATCACCTTCGACATCGGCGGCACCTCGGCCGACATCGGCATCGTGACCGACGGCGGCTTCGGCGAGGCGACCGCGCGCGACACCTGGATCGCGGGCTTCCCTGTCATGGTGCCGATGATCGACGTGCACACGATCGGCGCGGGCGGCGGCTCTATCGCCTTCGTCGACCAAGCCGGCGCTTTCAAGGTCGGCCCGCGTTCGGCGGGCGCCGTGCCGGGCCCCGCCGCCTACGGCCGCGGCGGCACGCGGGCCACCGTCACCGATGCCAACGTCGTTCTGGGCCGCCTCGACCGCGGCAATTTCCTGGGCGGCAGCATGTCGCTCGATGAAGTGGCGGCGCGCCGCGTGATCGGCGAACTCGCCAAGCAGCTCGGCCTGTCGGACCTCGAGGCGGCGGAAGGCGTGATCACCGTGATCAACGCCAACATGGCCAACGCCATCCGCTCGCGCACCGTCCAGAAAGGCATCGATCCGCGCAATTACGCGCTGGTGGCGTTCGGCGGCGCGGGTCCGCTGCATGGCGCCGAAGTGGCCGACATGCTGGGCATCCCCGAGACGATCATCCCGCCGCATCCCGGCATCACCTCTGCCGTCGGCCTGCTGATCTCCGACCTGCGCTACGACGCGATCCGCACCTCGTTCCAGATCTCCGGCGCGGCCGATCTCGCCCGCATCAACGCCGACTTCGCCGCCATGGCGAAGGAACTGGGCGAGCGCTTCACCGCCGACGGCATCGACCTGTCGAAGGTGACGTTCGAACGCCGCGGCGACCTTCGCTATGTGGGCCAAGGCTACGAGCTGCGCGTGCCCTTCCCTGACGGCCCAATCGACGCGGCGGCCCTCGCCAAGGCCTTCGACGCGTTCCACGAGGTGCACAAACGCGAGTACGGGCATCACTTCGCCGACAGCGCCATCGAGATCGTGAACCTGCGGCTCGTGGGCGCCGCGAGCGCCGCCAAGATCGCCAAACCCGCCGTGGGGGCCGCCAAGTCGCTCGCCGCCGCCAAGGTGCGCGACGGCATCGGCACGTTCCGGGTCGGCACCAAGCTCTCGGACTATCCGACGACCTTCTATCGCCGCGATCTGCTGCCCGTGGGCGAGCGCATCGCGGGCCCCGCGATCGTGCTGCAGATGGACTCGACGACCGTGGTGCCGCCGCAACATAGTTTCGAGGCCGATACCGCGGGCAACCTGATCATCCGGAAGAGCGATGGCTAGGGCGCGTCTGTTGCCCACCCTTCGAGACGGCGCTACGCGCCTCCTCAGGGTGAGGTTATCTTTGAGCCAGCCGCACAACCTCATCCTGAGGAGCGGCCCGAAGGGCCGCGTCTCGAAGGATGGGCCACAGGGAGAATGTCGATGACCCCCGCCCCTCTCCGCCAGCCGGTCCCCAAGCCCGACCGCATCGACCCGATCACGACCAGCGTGATCCAGGGCGCGCTCGAGAATATCGCGATCGAGATGGGCTACAAGCTGATGCGCATGAGCTACTCCTCGATCATTCGCGAGTCGGAGGATTTCGGGGCGGCGCTGGTCGATGCCGAAGGACGCGGCCTCGCTGAATCGGCGCAATCGACGCCGCTGCAGTCCGGCCCCATCCCGGGCTATATCCGCGGCATCCTGAAAACGCTGGCGGACCGCGGCGAGGCCATCCGCCCCGGCGACGTCATCATGCACAACGACGCCTACTCCGGCGCGAGCCACGGGCCGGATGTGGCTTTCGTCGTGCCGGTGTTCGTGGGCACCCGTTTGATCGCCTTCGCGGCCACCACGGCGCACCATCTCGATATCGGTGCTTTGTCGCCCGGCTCCTGCGGCATCGTCGAGGCGATCGACGCCTATGCCGAGGGCCTGCAGTTCAAGGCGATCAAGGTCTACGACCGCGGCGTCCGGAACGATGCCGTGTGGCAGATCGTGCGCGACAATATCCGCGCCTCCGATCTCGTGGTCGGAGATATGGATGCCCAGGTCGCCGCCGCCCGCATCGGCGCGGAGCGTCTGGTGGAGCTGATCGAGCGCTACGGCGTCGAGACCTTCGACATGGCCTGCGGCGCGCTGATGGATCATGCCGAGCGGCTGATGCGCCAGGCCATCGCCAAGCTGCCCGACGGCGTCTATCGCGCCGAGACGGCGATCGACGGCTACCTCGACAGTCCCGACGCCAACAAGAAGGAACTGCCGATCGTCGTCACCATCACCAAGAAGGACGACAGCCTGATCGTCGACCTGACCGGCACCGCGCCGCAGGTCCCCGACCGTCCGATCAACATGCCGCTCGAGGGCACCGCCGACATCGCGATCTGGCTCACCATCCGTTCGGTGCTGCTCGACACCGAAATCCACGGCCACATCCCGGTGAACGCGGGGCTGATCCGGCCGATCACCATCATCGCGCCCAAAGGCTGCCTCGCGAATCCGACCTTCCCCGCGCCCACCATCGCGCGCTTCTGCCCCGGCAATCAGCTCGCCGACACCGTGATGAAGGCGCTGTCGGCGGCGATGCCGAACAATGTCTCGGCCGGCATCGGCAATCTCAAGGTCATCGCCTTCTCCGGTCTCAAGGACGAGACGCACTGGGTGCACATGGAGATCTTCGAGGGCTCCTATGGCGGCCGGCAGGGCAAGGACGGCATGGACGCCGTCGACACGCTCTACGCCAACACGCGCAACAACCCGATCGAGGACATCGAAACGCATCTGCCGCTGCGCGTGCTGCGCTACGAACTGCGCGAGGACGTGACCGGCGCCGGCAAGTGGCGCGGCGGCCTGGGCTCGGTGCGCGAGTTCACCTTCCTCAGCGACGGCGGCGCCTCGGTCGAAGGCGAAGGCCATCGTTATCGCCCGTGGGGCTTCCTGGGCGGCAGCGAAGGCGCGCCCGCCAAGCTCGACCTCGAGACGGGCGGCACCACGCGCGCGCTGCCCTCGAAGGTGCCGCACATGAACATCGCCAAGGACGGCCGCTTCATCTGCTACGGCCCGGCCGGCGGCGGCTACGGCAATCCGCTCGAACGCGACCCCGCCGACGTCGTCGACGACGTGCTGGACGGCGTGATCTCGGTCGAGACCGCGTTGCGAGACTACGGTGTCGTGATCTCGGCCAAGGGCGTCGTCGACGTCGCGGCCACGGAGAAGGCGCGTGCGAGCCGCTGACGAGGATCGGTTACGAAAAGTAACGCTTTTAAATACGGGAATAAAAACGTTACCAAAAGTAACCGCTAAATTAGCGAAAAAATAGCGAGCGGATGGCAGGCGAAGTCCCATGCCCCTATTCTACAGCCGCGCAACTCCAACCAGCGATTACGGTCGTTACTGAAGCTGAAATGTATGCCGGGGTGAAACAGAGCCCTGTCTTCTGCGCCGAGTCTGACCTCGGTTACCAGCGGAGCCGAACAATTTTCGAGCGCGGCCGCGGCCTGCTGCTCGACGAGTCCTACCGCCTCGCCCATCTGCCGCTTGTTGCACCCGACCATCCGCGCGTGATCGCGTCCCGCGAAGGCAAGCCTTATGTCATGGGCCGGCACCCGACGGCCTTCTCTCTCGGCCTGCCGGTCGATCCCGACCAGCTCGAAGCGTCGCCGGCCTTTCGGGAACTCGCCGGAGAAATAGGAACGCTTCCTTTCGCTTCCAAGATCGCCTGGGAAATTCTTCCGCGCCGGCGCGACAGGCTGCACGCCACGCTCTGCAACGGAATTGGCGACGCCGCGCACGACATCGCGGAGCGTGCACGCCGGGAAGTGCGAAGACTTACGCCTGTGGCGGTCGAGTTGCGCGGCATCTTCTCGGGCGACATCAATGTCGGCCGGCTTTATTTGCGCGTCTACCCGGAGTGCCGCGACGGGCAGAATCTTTTTCGGGTACTGCAGCGCGCGCTTGGCCGCCGCGAGACCGATCTATACGTCGTGGGCCTCTACAATCTGAAAGACGACCTGGATGCGCAGGAGGCGGCCGCCTTGGGCGCATTGATCGAACGATGGTGGGAGCGGCCGATCCTGCGCTACACGGTCGACCGACTATGGCTGATGCACGCGAACGACGATCTGGTACTGGACGGCGGCATCGCCGAGGAGATCGTGCCGTGACTCTCCACATTGCGCCGGGCGATTCTGCCGGCGGCTCCTTGCGGGAAGCGATCGCCCTGGCCGGTCTCGAGGACGAGGTGCTGGCCTGCCGGGACGATCTCAGTTGCGGGCCCATCTCGACCGACGATCCGGCGGCGCGTGTTGCCTGGTGGGCGCGCTATCACGAGGACGCAGACGACGGCCAGCTGGCGCTCTTCTGGGAACGCGTGACCGGCACGAGCGAAAGGCTGGTGCTCTGGACCAGCCGTCTCTGCGCGCAGGAGCACGCCTGTTTCCTCGCCTGCGTCGACCGGTTGGGCGACCGCCCCTATCGGGTGATCGACGTCACACCGGGAAAGCTGCGGGTGAGCCATCTGCGGGGCGAGAGGTTGCGACCGCTCATCGGCAGCGAGCGGCCGCTTTCGGCCGAGGCGCGCCTGCAAGCACGCGAGCGCTGGCGGATTCTGAAGGCGGAGAACGCGGCCTTCCGGCTCAATACGCCCGACGGGTTGATCTCCGCGCCGATCGATTGCTTCGATGCGTTCCTCCTGCAGCGAACACCCATCGAAGGCGAGCGGATCATCCGCGTCGTGAGCGAAGTCATGGTCATCGATGCCGACGGCCAAGTCGGCAACGTGCTGCTCATCGCGCGCGTCGTCGCCTTGGTGGAGGCCGGCAAGCTCGTGGCCGATGGCGATCCCCGGGACTGGAGCAAAACGCGCATCGCGCGACCAAGGTGAGAACCGTGAACGCGCGAAAGCCCGGGACGGCGCTCTACGGCCGCCGCGTCATGTACAGGTACTGCCGGTTCGTGTTGGGCTTGTAATTCACCTCGTAGTGGAAGTTGTGAGCCACGGCCTCGCAGCTGTTGCTGTTGGCTTGCACGCGCGGTAGCGCATAGGTCGTCCAGGCAGCGCCGCCCGTCAGGTCGACATCGATCTGGAATGTCAGTTCGGGAGACGAAGTCGACCCTTCGGCATACCTCCAGCACAGCGTCTCCTGGTTGCCGCTGCGCAGGTAATCGGCGGTCCAGTCCTTGTTGCCCCACTTGTAGCGAAAATTGATCCGATGCTCCGTCTTGTTGTGCAGGCAGGCACAGCCGAACCGTGCCTCCGCTTGCGCCGGCGCGGCCGTCATCGGGCCGAATCCCATCGCGCACAAAGCCATCCCCGCCCATACGGCGAACGTCGTTCTCTTCGTCATTTCCGGCTCCCCAGCCCCCAAGCAATGAACCGTACCTAGCACAGGGCGTGGGAGCGAAAAAAGAACGGAGGCGATGGAGCGTCCGCTAACGTACGGGTGTCCGCGACTGGCGCTGAATTGCACCCCGGGCTGAATCGCCCGGCTCGGTCAGGACCTTGGCCTCGTTCAGCGAGCCATCTGGACGGAAGGCATGCTCATGGTACAGCGGCACGCCCGCCGGAAGGACGGTGCCGTCTTGCGCCGCCCCTGTGAACAGGTGCCGCACGATGCCCGAGGCGAGGCCGAGTTTTCCCGGCTCGTCGAAGGATCCGGCGAATGTACCGACGTGGTCGGGAAAGCGCTCGAAGCCCAGCATCACCCTAGCGCCACACCTGCCGCAAAAGTGGATGGTCACGCGTTTGCCGCTTCCCGCGGAGATCAGGTCGTAGGTCTTGGGCGTCCCTGCAGTGACGTGAAACTCGGTCTTGGCGAAGATTGGCTCGACGAGATACGCCGTGCCCGTTGTGCGCTGGCAGAAGCGACAGTGACAGACCGTGACGCGCATCGGCTCCGTATCCACCACGAACCGCACTTCGCCGCACAGGCATCCGCCTTCATGACGCGCCATTTTTGTCTCCACTTATCTCGGGAGGCGATCCTTTAGAGGAGCGCATCGGCCAATCAACCCACATTCCCTCAGGGACCCATGAATTGATTTATCCGCTATTCTTCCCGGCAGCGGTCGCTCGCGAGCACCCCCATCATCACGTCGTCAAACCACTTGCCGCCGACACAGGCTGCTTCGCGCTCCCGGCCTTCCTCCTTGAACCCGCACGCCCGATAGCATCGGATCGCCCGTTCGTTGTAGGCGATGACGCGCAGACTGACGCGATGGAGGCCAAGCGCTCCAAAGGCGTGATCCAGGACCAACGAAACGGACTCCCTGCCCAATCCACCCCCGAGTTTGCGGCTATCATAAAGGGCGATGGCAAGACGCGCGCGTCGGTCGTGAGCATCGAGACCGTGGAGCCGTATCTCGCCAAGATACCTGCCGTCATGTTCGATGACCCATGCGTGGGGGTGATCCGCCACCCTTTGCAGGTCCTTTTCCGCAGCATCGATCGTGAAGACGGGAAGCGTGGCCGGATCGACGCCGAACATGCGCATGATCTCCGGCGCATTGCCCAGGGAAAGGCGCTCTTCGACGTCACCGGCGCGGGGCGGCCTGAGAACCAGGCGGGCCCCGGTCAAGGTCACTTTGCTTGCCATGCGGGCCTACGAGATCCTGCCGATATGGTCGAAGATCAATCGCACACTTGTGTCGGGCGTGCTCGCCGACGTTTCCAGCGTCAACTCGTTTGCGTGATGGGTAAAGAGCAGCGTCTTCGTTCGCAATTCCTCGGTCGCGGCGACCGGATTCATCCGCTTCATGTGAGCAGCCCTGTCAGGCGATACCACGCGCTTCATCAACTGCTCTTCGTCGCACAGCAGCCGCACCGGGACAAACAGCGCGTTCCTGCGCTCCGCCGTGGTCCGCAGCTCTTCGTAGATTCGCCTATCCTCGGAATCGTCTTCGGCGAGCGAGTTGGTCAGGATGAAGTTCGCCTGCGGGGAGGAAAGCGTCGCGATCGTCTCGAGGACGGCGTGGCGCACCTTCCGGGTCTGCTCCCAGACCGACGGCGGCAGCCGCACGCCGTGGTCTCTGTCGATCAGTCCGAAGATCGGATTGTTGATCCAATGATTGTCGACGACGCGTGCGTCCAGGAGCCCGGCCAGCTTCCGTGCGGTCGTGAGCTTTCCCACTCCGGCAAATCCGATGAGATAGACGAACACGTTCTTCACGATCATCCAGTCATTGTATAGCAATCGACAATTGCTCGCCGCGTTTGCAGCCGCGAGAATTTCTCGATTGCGTATTAGCTGAAGCGTCGGCCATTAAGCGCCATGAGTGCCAAGCAAATGCGCCTCGGCGTCTTCGTGCAGACGCCCGGGCATCACGTGGCCGGGTGGCGGCATCCGGATGCCGAGACGAAGGGCTGGCCGAACCTCGGCCTGATGCAGCACATCGCCGCCACCGCCGAGCGCGCGAAGTTCGACATGTTCTTCCTGGGCGACGGGTTCGCCACAGGCTACAGCGAGCACCCTTCGACCATCGGCAAGTTCGAGCCGATCTCGCTCCTGTCGGCGCTCGCCATGGGCACAAAGCATCTCGGCCTCGCGGCCACGGCGTCCACGACCTACGCCGAGCCCTATCACGTGGCGCGCGGCTTCGCTTCGCTCGACCATATCTCGGGTGGTCGCGCGGGCTGGAACGTGGTGACGACGGCCTATGCCAAATCAGGCGCCGTGTTCGGCCGCCCGCATCCGCCACACGCAGAGCGCTACGCCATGGCCGAGGAGTTCGTACAGGCCTGCCGGCTGCTGTGGGATACGTGGGACGCCGACGCGTTCATCGGCGACAAGACCAGCGGCAAGTTCGTGAAGCCAGGCAGCCTGCACCAGCCCGACTTCCACGGAAAATATTTCACCGTGACCGGCGGCCTCAACGTGCCGCGCGCGCCGCAGGGTCATCCGGTGCTGATCCAGGCCGGCTCCTCCGGTCCCGGCCAGGCACTGGCCGCACGCATCGCCGACGTGGTGTTCACGGCGCAGAACGACAGGCGCGAGGCGGCGGCCTTCTATGACGGGCTGAAGGCGCAGGTCGCGGGCTTCGGGCGCGATCCCGCAGGCGTGCTGGTGATGCCCGGCGTCTTTCCGGTCGTCGGCCGCACCGAGAAGGAGGCGCGCGAGATCTTCGCCGAGCTCAACAGCCGCATCCACACGGAGCAAGCCTTCACCGTTCTTTCGGACCGCCTCGGCACGGACATGTCGGTCTATCCGCTCGACGCAGCGGTGCCGGAGCTGCCCGAGACCGAGCATCTCAAGAGCCGCGCGGCGCTGCTGATCGAGATGGCGCGGCGCGACAAACTCACCCTGCGCGAGCTCTATCATCGCGTCGCCGCCGCGCGCGGCCACCTGCTGCTGGTCGGCAGTCCCACGCAGATCGCCGATGTGCTGGAGGACTGGTTCAAGGCCGGCGCCGCCGACGGCTTCAACGTCATGCCGCCCTTCTTCCCCGGCCAGTTCGACGCCTTTGCCGACCAGGTCGTGCCGATCCTGCAGGAGCGTGGCCTGTTTCGCAGGGACTACACCGGGGGTATGCTGCGCGACCATCTCGGACTGACGAACATCGGAAAATGAAGACCTTCCTCTGCACGATGGCTGCGGCGCTGATCCTCGCGTCCGCCGCGGCTCGTGCCGAGACCGTTCATTTTCCGAGTGGGACCGTGCCTCCGACACCGCTGCAGGAGCGCCTCGCGCGCGAACGCAGCGAGACGGTCGAAAGACGCAAGGGCGACGATCTCGTCGGCGAGCTCTACCGGCCCGGTGGTGCCGGGCCGTTCCCCGCGGTCGTGCTGCTGCATGGCTGCAATGGAAGATCCCCGGGGGTTTGGGAAGACGCTGCAGCGGCACGATACGTCGAACTGGGCTACGTGACGTTGATCGTCGACAGCTTCGCCACACGCGGACTGACGACAGCCTGCACCGGAGGCGAACGCATACCGGACAGAGTCATGGATGCCTATGGCGGCCTCGACTATCTCGCGAATTTGTCATTCGTGAAACCCGACCGCATCGGCGTCGTTGGATTCTCGCAAGGCGCCATGGCGGCCCTCTCGGCCGTGGCGGTCCAGGGAGTCGAAACCCAGCTGGAGCGACATTTCGCGGTGGCGGTCGCCTACTACCCGAGCTGCTCGGATCGTGACGGTGCCTTCACGGTACCTACCCTCATCCTGATCGGGGAACGGGACGACTGGACTCCGGCGCGCGATTGCCAGGCAATGATGACGAGACGCACGGGCGAAGGCGCACCGCTGAAGCTGGTCGTCTATCCCAACGCCTATCACAGCTTCAATTCGCGCAGCCTGCGCGAGCGGCCGAGAACGCTGCTCGGACACCATCTCGAATATGATGAGGCCGCCGACACTGCGGCGTGGCAGGAGATGACAGCACTGCTCAGCCGGGCACTCGGTCTCTAAAAGGCCATCCGCACGATGAGCAGGAGCGCCAGACCGATCGGCAGCAGCAGCAGCATGATCACGCGCCCCATGCGCTGACGCGCCGGCGCATCATCGGTCTCGAGAACGGAATCCTCTGGATCGATGGGATTGTAGTGGACCGTGACGGCGGCGTTGGGCGGATATTTGGCGAGCAGTCCATCGAGCAAGGCACCGGCATCGAGACGCGACGGCGCGAAGGCCAGCCGATCGCCATGATATTTCCGGCCGCCGACCTCGTAGGAGTAGCTGAGACTGATCGCATAGGTATTGCCTCTCAGTGTCGAGCGTTGGTCGATGCTGCGTTGTTCAAGGACACCGGGAACGGTCGGCCAGGACCGGCTGATTTGCGACAACGCCACGTCGCGCCGGACGCCGGCAAAGAACCAGGCCGCAACCGGAAACAACATGATCGCCAGGATCGTGAAGCCCTGCAGCGGCGAGACGTCCTGACCGACAAGCGGGAGGTCGAAGAGCCCCGTCACCCGGCCAAAGACCAGCATTGTCGCGAGGGAGCCCACCGGGCCGACCACGGTCATATTTTCCCAGAATTGCGGGCTTCGGTTCACAGTCCGAATCTTACCCGAAGGCGGCTTCAACGGTCAGCAATCTCGTCACGATGTGCGCAATAATGTTGCGCGGGCGGGTCGTCGTCCAATAGGCCGCAGACAATTGAAATCGCGCGATAATTTCGGCTCCAAATCTCGCGCTTCTTCCCCTTGTGCCTGAGGCCCCTACTCCTGATATAACGCCCCCGAGGGGCCAGTGTGGGCGGAGCAGTCGCCAACCCGGTCAGATCCGGAAGGAAGCAGCCGTAACGAATTCGTTTCGGGTCATGCTGGTCTCTCACCCGACCCTTTCCCGCGCGCCGCGGGCGAAGCCGGGACGCCCGGGCGCGATGACCGCCGGGCTCTAAGGGGCACGGCGCGGGAAGCGGGTGACAGCATGGCGAAAGCCACCAAAGACGTCGCTGGCGAAGCAGCCGACACAGCCCTTCCCTATCGCGTCCTCGCCCGCAAATACCGCCCCGTCGATTTCACCACGCTGGTCGGCCAGGAAGCGATGGTGCGCACCCTGCGCAACGCCATCGCCACCGGCCGCATCGCGCACGCCTTCATGCTCACCGGCGTTCGCGGCGTCGGCAAGACCACGACCGCCCGCATCATCGCCCGGGCGCTGAACTGCGTCGGCCCCGACGGCAAGGGCGGACCGACCGTCGATCCGTGCGGTGTCTGCGACAACTGCAAGGCCATCTCCGAGGACCGCCATGTCGACGTGATCGAGATGGATGCGGCCTCCCGCACCGGCATCGACGACGTGCGCGAGCTGATCGAGGGCGTGCGCTACCGCCCGGTCTCGGCGCGCTACAAGGTCTACATCATCGACGAAGTGCACATGCTGTCGGAGAAGGCGTTCAACGCGCTGCTGAAGACGCTGGAAGAGCCGCCGCCGCATGTGAAGTTCCTGTTCGCGACCACGGAAATCCGCAAGGTGCCGGTGACGGTGCTGTCGCGCTGCCAGCGATTCGATCTCAAGCGCGTGCCGCACGACGTGCTGGTCGCGCACTTCGCGAAAATCTCCGAGACCGAGAAGGTCGAGATCTCGCCCGAGGCGCTGGCGCTGATCGCGCGTGCCGCCGACGGCTCGGTGCGCGACGGCCTCTCCATGCTCGATCAGGCGATCGCGCACGGCGGAGGCGTGGTCGATGCCGCGCAAGTGCGCGACATGCTGGGCCTCGCCGACCGCAGCCGCGTGCTCGACCTGTTCGAGAAGGTGATGAAGGGCGATGCCGCCGCCGTGGTGGCGTCGCTGGGGGAGATGCACGATTCGGGCGCCGATCCGGTCGTCATCCTGCAGGACCTGCTCGAGCTCACGCATTGGGTGACGCGCCTCAAGGTGGCGCCCGATGCCGCCGCCAGCACCGCCGATTCCGATGCGGCCCAAGGCATTGCGATGTCGAAGAAGCTCGCCATGGCGTCGCTCACACGCGCCTGGACCCTGCTGATGAAAGGCCTGCAGGAGACGCTGACCGCGCCCTCGCCGCTGCGCGCCGCCGAGATGGCGCTGATCCGGCTTTGCTATGTCGCCGACCTCCCGTCGCCTTCCGACGCGATCAAGGCGTTGCAGAATGGCGCGGCTCCCGGCGCGAACGGTGGTGCGCCTGCGCCGCGCGGCAACGGTGGCGGCGGCGCCGCGGCGCGGCTCGCCTCGCAGCCAGCCAACGCGGTCGCGCCCCAGCCCGCCGCGGCCCAGCCGGTGCCCAAGAACTTCACCGAGGTCGTGGCCCTGTTCGAGACGCGTCGCGAGCCGCGCCTGGTGCATCACCTGATGCATCACGTCCACGAGGTACGGTGCGAACCCGGCCTGATCGAGTTCCGTCCCGAGGCGCAGGCGCCTGGCGATCTCGCGGCCAAGGTCAGCGCTCTGCTGTCGCAATGGACCGGCCGTCGCTGGATCGCCTCGGTCTCGTCCGCCGCGGGCAAGCCTACCTTGATGGAGCAGAAATCCGCCAAGGGCGACGCGCTGCGCAGCGCTGCCGAAAACAACGTGACGGTGCAGGCCATCCTCAAGACCTTCCCCGGAGCCAAGCTCGAGACGGTGCGGCGCAAGAGCGAGCAGACATCGATGGTCGCGGGCCTCGCGAGCGACGCGCCACTCGCCGACGAGGCCCCCCTGCCCGAGGAATATCCCGCCGACGACGGCGACATACCGGAAGGTGAAGAGTTCTGATGTTCGACAAGTTGAAGGATCTCGGCGGGCTGATGGCCCAGGCCCAGCAGATGCAGCAGAAGATGAAGGAGCTGCAGGACCAGCTCGAGCGGCTGGAGATCGTGGGTTCCTCCGGCGCCGGCCTGGTGAAGGTGACGGTCAACGGCAAGAACGAGACCCGCCGCGTCGAGATCGACTCCTCCCTGTTCAAGCCCGAGGACAAGGGCGTGGTCGAAGACCTGGTCGCCGCCGCCTGCAACGACGCGCGCGGCAAGGTCGAGGCGACCGTGCAGGAGCAGATGAAGTCGATCACCGGCGGCCTGCCGCTGCCGCCCGGCTTCAAGCTCTAGCATCTCATGATCGGTCCCGAGATCGAGCGGCTGATCCAGTTGCTGGGCCGCCTGCCCGGCCTCGGGCCGCGCTCGGCACGCCGCGTGGCGCTGCATCTGCTGAAGAAGCGCGAGACCCTGATGCAGCCGCTCAGCGCCGCGCTCGCCGACGCCGCCGTTGCGATCAAGCCGTGCAGCGCCTGCGGCAATCTCGATACCGTCGACCCCTGCTCGATCTGCAGCGATCCCAAGCGCGATGCGGGTCTGATCTGCGTGGTCGAGGATGTCGCCGACCTGTGGGCCATGGAACGCGGTAAGATCTTCACCGGCCGCTATCATGTGCTGGGCGGCACGCTCTCCGCCCTCGACGGCATCGGGCCGGACGAACTCAATATCGCGGGCCTCGTGCAACGCGCCAAGGTCGGCGCCGTGCGCGAGGTGATCGTGGCGACCAACGCCACCGTCGACGGCCAGACCACGGCGCACTATCTCGCCGAGCGCCTGGCCGATCTCGAGATTCCGGTCACGCGCCTGGCGCATGGCGTGCCCGTCGGCGGCGAGCTCGACTGGCTCGACGATGGCACCTTGGCGACCGCGTTCAAGGCCCGGCGAGCGCTTTAGATGGCAAGCACCACCCTGGCGGCACTGGCGATCGCGCTCGGCGCCGGCTGGGCGAGCGGCCTCAATGTCTATGCCGCGGTGCTGGTGCTGGGCGTGGGTCAGTGGCTGGGGCTCATCGCTTTGCCGCACGACCTGCTGGTCCTGGGCGGGCTTCCGGTCCTGGCCGCGGCCGCACTGCTGTTCGCGCTCAATTTCCTCGCCGACAAGATTCCCTACGTCGACAGCCTGAACGACCTGCTGCACACCGTCGTGCGCATACCCGCCGGCGCCTTGCTGGCCTTTGGCGCCGCCGACCAGGTGAGCCCCGAAGTCGCGGTGATCGCGGCGCTGCTGGGCGGCACCCTCGCGGCCGGCAGTCACCTCGCCAAGACCGGCTCGCGGGCGGTGATCAACACCTCGCCCGAGCCGTTCAGCAACATCGCGGCCTCGCTCGCGACCGATGCGCTGGCGATCGGCGGCCTCGTCCTGGCGCTCACGCACCCCATCACATTTCTGTGCCTGCTCGCGCTCTTCGTCGCCGGACTCGTCTGGCTGCTACCAAGGCTGGTGCGGCTGGCGCTGCTGCCGTTCCGCCGGTTGAGAGCGCGCCGCCAGGGCAGCTGACACATCCTGTGCTTCCCCTGATCGGGGGCAACACGCTACACTCTGGGCGCAATGTTCATCCGCCAGAACATCCAGACCCTGCGATTCTTCCGCACCACGCCGGCGATGCGCTGTCCGTATCTGCCGCACCGGCTAGAAACCAAGCTCGTGACCGAGCTGTCTGGCCCGGATGCGATCACCCAGCACGACACGCTGACCGACGCAGGCTTCAGGCGGTCGCACCATTTCGTCTATAAGCCGCTGTGTGACGGCTGCCGCGCCTGCGTGCCGGTTCGCATCCGCGTACGCGACTTCGATACCAGCCGCATGCAGCGCCGCATTCAGCGCCGCAACGAGCACGTTCATGCGACCGAGGTCCAGGCGCTGGCGACCGGCGAGCAGTATGCGCTGTTCTCACGCTATGTGATGGCGCGCCATCGCGACGGCGACATGGCCGACATGGATTTCGACGACTACCGCGCCATGGTCGAGGAAAGCCCTGTCGACACGGCGATCATCGAGTTTCGCGACGACTCGGCCGATGGACGGCTGGTTGGCGCCTGCCTGGTCGACTGGCTGTCGAGCGGCGTCTCCGCGGTCTACAGCTTCTTCGATCCCCAGGACCCGCGGCGCGGGCTCGGCACCTACATGATCCTGTGGCTGGCCGAGGCGGCCGCCAAACGCGGCCTGCCCTACGTCTATCTCGGCTACTGGATCGCCGATTCCTCCAAGATGGCCTACAAGCGCGCCTTCCGGCCGCTCGAGTTCTTCGGCCCCGAAGGCTGGACCGAACTGCCTACGGAGTAGGCAAAAATGCCGCTGAACGGACGCTAGCGCCGTTTCGCAGATCACGTTATGAAACCATGCCCGCGGCGAGAGCGGGCGTGCCGTAAAACCACAAGAACTCGCGATTTGGGGAGACGAATGCGCCTTTTGCTGTCGTTCAGCACGGCCATCGACGCGATCAACGAGAAGATCGGGGTGGTCTGCAACTGGCTCGTCCTGCTGGCGTGCATCGTCAGCGGCGGCAACGCCATGGTCCGCTATGCCTACGACCAGAGCTCCAACGCCTGGCTCGAAGTGCAATGGTACATGTTCGCCGTCATCGTGATGTTCGGCGCGTCCTACACGCTGAAGCGCAACGAGCATGTGCGCGTCGACCTGTTCTACATGACGCTGAGCCGCCGCGGCCAGCTCTGGGTCGACATCCTGGGCACGATCTTCTTCCTGCTGCCGACATGCGCCATCCTGGCATGGCTCTCCTGGCCGTTCTTCATGCAGGCCTACAACGTGAATGAGCACTCCTCGAACGCGGGCGGCCTGCTGCGCTGGCCGATCAAGCTGGTGCTGCCGCTGGGCTTCGGGCTCGTGGCGCTCCAGGGCCTCAGCGAGTTGATCAAGCGCGTGGCCTTCCTGAACGACTACCCCGTCGACAGTCTCGAGGCGCACTACGAGAGGCCGACGCAATGATTATCCCTCTGGAGTGGATGCCGCCGCTGATGTTCGGCGGCCTCGTGGTCTTCATGATCATCGGCTACCCCGTCGCCTTCTCGCTGGCGGCGGTCGGTTTCTTCTTCGGCTTCCTGTCGATCGACTTCGGCTACTTCACGATGCCGTTCATGCAGGCCATCCCCGGCCGCGTCTTCGGCAACATCCTGAGCAACGAGCTGCTGCTCGCCATCCCGTTCTTCACCTTCATGGGCGCGATCCTGGAGAAATGCGGACTGGCCGAGGACATGCTCGAGTCGATGGGACAGCTGTTCGGCCCGATCCGCGGCGGCCTCGGCTACTCGACGATCATCGTGGGCTTCATCCTGGGCGCGATCACCGGCACGGTGGCGGCGCAGGTCATCGCCATGGCGCTGATCACGCTGCCGATCATGATCCGCTACAAGTACGACATGCGCTACGCCACGGGCGTGCTGGCGGCGTCGGGCACGATCACGCAGCTCGTGCCGCCGTCGCTGGTGCTGGTCGTGCTGGCCGACCAGCTCGGCCGCTCGGTCGGCGACATGTATCTCGGCGCCTGGGGGCCCTCGCTGCTGCAGATCGCGCTGTTCGCGATCTACACCTTCTACGTCTCGATCGTGAAGCCGGAGGCGATGCCGCCGGTGCCGCGCACGCTGTTCGGCAAGGCGCTGCTGGTCAAGTGCGCCTGGGGCATCATCCCGGCCGCCATCCTGATCTTCCTCGTGCTGGGCACGATCATGATGGGCCTGGCGACGCCCACCGAGGCGGGCGCCATGGGCACGATCGGCGCGATCGTGCTCGCCGTCGTGCGCAACGCCCCGCTGACAAGGTTCGACAAGCTCATGTTCGTGGGCGGCTGCCTCGCCGCCGGCGCCGGCTTCCTGATCGGACTGGTCGCCTTCAAGTCGATCCCGTTCAAGATCGCCTTCACGATCATGTTCGCTGCCATCGTCTGGCTGTGCTGGCGGGCCTGGCAGGACAAGGCCCTGCACGACCTGATCGTGCAGGCGTTCCAGGCCACGATGCGCATCACCGCGATGGTCGCCTTCATCCTGGTCGGCGCGACCTGCTTCTCGATCACCTTCCAGGGCGTCGACGGCAATCGCTGGGTCGAGCACCTGATGTCGAACCTGCCGGGTGGCGTCTGGGGCTTCCTGGTCGTCGTCAACCTGTTCGTGTTCTTCCTGGCTTTCTTCCTCGACTTCTTCGAGATCGCCTTCATCATCGTGCCGATGCTGGCGCCGGTCGCGCAGAAGATCCTGGAGCCGGTGGTCGGCCACGACGCGGCCCTGATCTGGTTCGGCGTCATGCTCTGCGTGAACGTCCAGACC
>CAIWTJ010000214.1 GCA_903915535.1 Enhydrobacter aerosaccus | reverse complement strand
CGCTCGCCCGCGTCGGCCAGTTCCTTCTCGGCATTGGCGAGCTTCAGCGCCAGCACCTGCGCTTCGGCGCGGCGGATATGGTCGGAGAGATTGCGGTAGCGGCTGGCCTGGCGCGCCTGGCGCTTCAGGCCCTTGTGCTGCTCTTCGAGCGCCACCAGCACGTCCTGCACGCGCGCGAGGTTCTGCTCGGCGGCGCGCAGGCGCAGCTCGGCCTCGTGGCGGCGGGCATAGAGACCGGTGATGCCAGCGGCCTCGTCGATGATCGAGCGGCGGTCGGCGGGCTTGGCGTTGATCAGCGTGCCGACGCGGCCCTGGCTCACCAGCGCGGTCGAGCGCGATCCCGTGGCGGCATCGGCAAACAGGGTCTGCACGTCGCGGGCGCGGATTTCCTTGCCGTTAACCGAGTAGGCCGAGCCGTGGCCGCGCTCGATGCGGCGCACGACGTCGAGCTGGTCGGCGTCGTTCACCATGGCGGGCGCGCTGCGCGTCTTGTTGTCGAGCGTCAGCATGACCTCGGCGATATTGCGCGCCGGGCGCGTGCCGGTGCCTGCGAAGATCACGTCTTCCATCTCGCTGCCGCGCATCTGCTTGGCGGAGGTCTCGCCCATGACCCACTTCAGGGCCTCGACGAGGTTGGACTTGCCGCAGCCGTTGGGACCGACGATGCCGGTCATGCCGGGTTCGATGGCCAGTTCGGTCGGATCGACGAAGGACTTGAAGCCCGAGAGTCGGAGTTTATCGAACTGCACTATCTACCCCACGCTTGTTTGTTTTTTACTTTGAAAGCTTCGTGAACAGGGCGTCGAACTCCTCGAGGGAGCGCGCTCCCTTGAACTGCTCGCCGTTGACGAAGATCGACGGTGTCGAATTGACACCCAGCGTCTCGCCGCCGCGATAGTCGTTGATCACGCCGGTCGCGACCGACTCGTTGGCGAGACAGGCCTTGACCTCGTTCTCGCCCATGCCGGCGATGCGCAGCGACTTGGAAAGCTCGGCGATCGGATCCTGCGCGGCAGCCCACGTGGCCTGGCCGCGGAACATCATGTCGAGCACGGCATAGTACCTGTCGTTGCCCGCGCACTCGGCGAGCTGGGCGGCCTTGGTCGCCACCTGGTCGAGCGGGAAGTCGCGATAGATCAGCTTCACCTTGCCGGTCTTGACCCACTTCTCTTCGATCTGCGGCAGCACCATCGTGTTGAAGGCGGCGCAGTGCGGGCAGGTGAGCGAGGCGTACTCGATCATGGTGATCGGGGCGTTCTTGTCGCCCATGACATGGTCGGACGGCTGGATTCCGAGCAGCGCCTTGGTGTCGGCGGAAGTCGCGGCCACGGCCACCGGCGGGGCGCCAGGCGCAGTCGGGCGGGTGCCGAAATAGACGCCAGCCGCAATCGCGACCACCGCCACGGCTCCGCCGGCGACAATCAATATGTTCCGCATACTCTACTTCCTCTCCACTACATCTTGGGAATTGTGCCTGTGGGGAGTCAAACAAGTTCGGAGCCATTTTCGATGACTCCGAACGAATTAGCGTCCCACCTGGCGTAAAATCGCATTAATCCCGTCCACACCGTCCTGCGGCATGCCGTAGTACTGCTCGTTGATGAACAAAGTCGGCGTTTGCTTCACTCCGAGGGCCTGCCCGGACTGAACGTCGGCAATAACCTTGTTCAAAAGGCGGTCGTCGGCAAAGCAGGCCGTGGACCGCTCGGCGCTCACCCCCTGCTGGACCATCACCTTGATCATCTCGGCATCGGGATCGGCGGCGGTCAGCCAGTCGATCTGGGCCCGGAACAGCGCATCGATCATGTCGTAGAACTTCGCGGGCCCGGCGCATTCCGCCAGCAGCGAGGCATGGGTGGCGATCCCGTCCGACGGGAAGTGCCGCATGATCAGCTTCGCCTTGCCGGTGTCGATCCACTCCTTGCGCATCGCGGGCAGCACCGCGGCGTTGAAGTTCGCGCAGTGCGGACAGGTGAGCGAGAAATAATCGATGATGATGTTGGGCGCGTCCGGCTTGCCCATCACATGGTCGTCCGGAAGCGCCGCGAGATATTTCTCCGCACCCTGCGCGCGCGGGGCGCGGGCGAGGAACAGCGACGCCAGCACGCCCAGCACGACGCCGCGCCGACCGGTCGCGATGCGCGCGCCCAGCCGCGCCAGCGCCGCCCGCAGCTCGGGATCCTGGACCTCGGCGACCTTGCCATCCATGCGCTTCACGACCTCGGGCGCGGGCTTCACGATCGGCTTCGGTCCGGGCGCGCGCGCGATCGCGCCCTGCATCAGGCGGATGTCGTCGATCTGGCGATGACCGAAGTAGGCGTTCACCCGCTCGACGATCTGGCCGCTCATATGCTGAACCTCCAACGCGGCGGCGCCCGCCACCTTCAGCCGCAACATCTTGGCACCCGCCTTGCCGCCGCGGCCCGCGATCAGCGCCTCGGGCTCGGTGCAGCGCGCGAGCTCGGGGCCCACGATCGCCTGCCAGTCGTTGCGCAGCTTCACGATCGAGGCGAGACGCCCGGCGCCGGAGCCCTTGCGCGCAAGACCGGCCGTCAGCGCCTGGGTCAGTCCACCCACGGCGCGGAAGCCGCCCGCTCGCCCCTTTTCCTGCATCGACACCCTTTCAAACGCCGCCCCGTATGGTAGGGCAGCGCTCCTTACATGACCATTACTCACGCCACCAAACACGCTGAAAGGCTGCTGGCCTGGTACGACCGGCATCGTCGCACCATGCCCTGGCGCGCGCCCGCGGGAGAGCGCACGGAGCCTTATCGCGTCTGGCTTTCCGAGATCATGCTGCAGCAGACCACGGTGGCCACGGTCGGCGACTACTTTCACCGCTTTGTGAAGCGCTGGCCCACCGTCGAGGCCCTGGCAGACGCGCCGCTCGACGACGTGCTCTCGGCCTGGGCGGGGCTGGGTTACTACGCCCGCGCCCGCAACCTGCACGCCTGCGCACGCACCGTGATCGAACGCCACGCCGGCGTCTTCCCGGAAGACGAGGCTGCCCTCCTCGCCCTGCCCGGCATCGGCCCCTACACGGCCTCGGCGATCCGCGCGATCGCGTTCGATCATCCGGCGTCGGCAGTCGACGGCAATGTCGAGCGCGTGATCGCGCGGCTGTTCGCGCTCACGACGCCGCTGCCCGACGTGAAGGCCGAAATCAACGTGCGCGCGGCCCAGCTGGTGCCGCTCCAGCGCGCGGGCGACTATGCGCAGGCGATGATGGATCTCGGCGCCACCGTGTGCACGCCGCGCACTCCGAGCTGCGTCATCTGTCCGCTGATGAAGGGCTGCAAGGGCCGCGAGCAGGGCATCGCCGAGGAGCTGCCGCGTCGCGCGCCCAAGTCCGACAAGCCCACGCGCCGCGGCCTGGCCTTCGTGCTCTCGAACCGCGACGGCGCGATCCTGCTGCGCAAGCGCCCGCCCAAGGGTCTCCTAGGCGGCATGGACGAGGTGCCGTCGAGCGCGTGGCGCGAGGGCAAGCTCGTGGTGGCCGACGCGCTCACGGAAGCGCCGGTGCCGGCCAACTGGAAAATCCTCGAGGGCGGCGTGCGCCACACCTTCACGCACTTCCATCTCGAGCTGGTGGTCGCCCACGCAACGGCGGCGACCTCGCGCCTGGCCAAGCTCTCCCCCGGCACCGCCTGGGTGACGCTCGACAAGCTCACGGAGCGCGCCCTGCCCACGGTCATGCGCAAGGTGATCGCCCACGCGGTCAAGGCAAAAAGTTGACGCCTGTGTGCACCGAAATCCTGGGACACCTCCGATGCCGATGGCGCAAGGGTTTCAGGCGATTTGTACCGGATTCCGCCACCCCCTCCGCGGAAGATTGTTGCGCGCAAACCCTCATCCTGAGGAGGCCCGAAGGGCCGTCTCGAAGGATGGGCCGCAGGCGCGGTGCTCGTGCCCACCCTTCGAGACGCGGCCTCTCAGGCCGCTCCTCAGGGTGAGGTGTTCTCTGGTTCTGAGAGTTTAGAGCCCCGAGCGGACCTGCTGCCGGAGCTGGTCGATCGGCCGGCCCTGGAAGTGCCAGAAGGTCCAGCCGTTGCAGGCGGGCGCGCCCTGTACCGCGGCGCCGACCTGGTGGATCGAGCCGCGATGCTCGCCGCGCGCGTCGGCCGACGAGAGCGTGCCGTCGGCGCGCACGCGCGCATGCAGGCGGCCCGAGGGATCGCTCAGCACCGTGCCGGGCTGTAGCAGCCCCGCCTCGATCAGGGTGCCGAAGGGAATGCGCGGCTCGGCGCGCTTGCTCGGCATCGGCGTCACATCCTCGCCGTCGAGCGGCGTGATCTCGGCGATGCGCTTGCGCGCGATGGCAGCATAGGTGTGGTCGCGCTCGAGGCCGATGAAGTGACGGCCAAGGCGCCGCGCCACGGCGCCGGTCGTACCCGTGCCGAAGAACGGATCGAGGATCACGTCGCCCGGATTGGACGCGGCCATGATGCAGCGGAAAAGAAGCGACTCGGGCTTCTGCGTCGGATGCGCCTTCTTGCCGTCCTCGTTCTTCAAGCGCTCGCCACCGGTGCAGAGCGGCAGGAGCCAGTCCGAGCGCATCTGGATGCCCTCGTTCAGCTCCTTCATCGAATTGTAGTTGAAGGTGTACTTCTTGTTGGCGCGGTCGCGCGCGGCCCAGATCAGCGTCTCGTGCGCGTTGGTGAAGCGCTTGCCGCGGAAATTCGGCATCGGGTTGGACTTGCGCCACACGATGTCGTTCAGCAGCCAGTAGCCCTCGTCCTGCAGCGCCGTGCCGACGCGGAAGATGTTGTGGTAGCTGCCGATCACCCACAGCGTGCCGCCCGGTTTCAGCGCGCGGCGCGCGGCCTTCAGCCAGGCGCGCGTGAACGTGTCGTATTCGGCGAAGCCGGTCGCGTGCGCGTCGGCCGGATCGGAGAACTTGTCCCAATCGTCGTCGACCGCATCGACCTTGCTGTGATCGGGCCGCAGCAGATCGCCGCCCAACAGAAGATTGTACGGCGGGTCGGCGAAGACCATGTCGACGGAAGCTTCGGGCAGGCCCTGCATCAACTCGATGCAATCGCCGACGAGCACGCGATCAAGATTATCCACAGGCATCGGCGGAAGATGAGTCATCCACCGAGTCGCCGTCAAGAAATTACAATTGATTCAATTGTTTACGAGATCGATCCACAAGATGGAGTGGTAGTGCCTCAGTTTGAATACTAGGGCCGCCCCAAGGTCGCCCGTTGCCGCCGCCAGGCGTCGTCCCTAGTCTCCGCAGATGATCACCTACACGCTCGCAGCTATTGGCGCCGGTATCATTCTCGCGCTGGGCATTCCGCTCATGCAGCGCTTCTTGGGCTGGATAAAGCCTCTGACGCCGAGACAGGAAGAAGCAGAGCAGTTTCGGCAACAGGCGCGCAGAAGCCTCGACCGGATTCCGCGCTAGGCAGCTGCCTTCTTCCGATACGGGCCGCGCTTTGCGGGCGCGCTTGGCTTCTCAAGCTCCGCAATCTCTTCCATCTACGACACGTGATCCGAGACGCCAGCGGCCATATCACTCGCGTTCCAGCATGACGAGCAACCCGGCGAAATCCCCCTTCACGCTCTCATCGCCGGTAAAGACCGAGTGCCAACACTCCCATTGGACGAGACGTAAATTTCGATCCTGTGGCCAACGAGTGTCACCGAGATCATGACCTCGTCGTCTTGAACCCGATGCAGTGTGTAGTGCCGGCGCCGAGCGTCAAGCAGAGCGAGTAGTTCGTAGAGCTTGTGTGTCATGCTAGCTCGCACTTCTTCGGGGAGAGCGACGAGGCGGTGCGGGGATACCGTGAATCCTCTCCCGTTGCGCCTCCAACCATACCAGGCGCTTGAAGGCCGATTTGCGTAGGCCCGAATTGCTCATCGTCTGGAAGCGCCATTCGGCGTGAGCAATAAGTCCGTTCAACTGACCAAGCGTCAGTTTTTCAGCTTCTTCGTCGTTGTTCGCTCCGCCCTTTCGCCTGCCCATACGCTCCCCTTGGGAAAGCTCCTGCGCGACCGCCCTCTTACCGTCGCACTCACCGACGCCCACTCACAAGATGGCCGCTTCATACGTGGTGCGACAGCGGAAGAGTCGCAAAGACAGGGCTCAGCGCGTAGTCTTGAGAGATGGCGCGCTGGATCACAGCTAAAGCGTCGCAAGATTGGCGGTGAAGTCATGACCGTTACACCAGCAGTCGTCCCAATCCTCACACCATGACCGCCCTCAAGCTCATGGCCTGTGTCGGCGCCGTCACGATCATCGTCGGATTGCTGATGACGTCTTTCCCGGTGTTGATCGTGCACCATCACATCGGCGACATGGGCGGCGCGGGTTTCTTCCCGTCGCACTTCGCGATGGCCGCGCACATGTCCGGCCTCATCGTCGCCGGCGTGGGTGTGGCCCTGCTGATCATGGCCGGCATCATCAGCCGCCTGTCGGACTAGTGCGACCGCCTAACCGTTGACCCCTTTGTTTCCCGACGCCTAGTCTCCGACATAGAACGAGCCATCGTGCTTGTCGGTCTCGCCCCAAGACGAGACGTCCCGGAGGAACAAGCAATGATGCGAGACGAGCCGACAGCAGAGGCCGGAGCGCGCAGCTCCGTCGTCCTGGTCTCCATTGCCAGCACCATCGGAACGGCCATCGAATGGTACGACTTCATCCTCTATGCGCTGATGTCGGGCCTCGTACTGAACAAGCTGTTCTTTCCCGCCGCCGACCCGATGGTGTCGACGATCCTGGCTTACGCGACCTTCTCGATCGGCTTCCTGGCGCGACCGCTGGGCGGGATCGTGTTCGGACATCTCGGCGACCGGATCGGCCGCAAGCCGCTCCTCGTGGTCAGCCTGACCTTGATGGGAGGCGCGACCTTCCTGATCGGCGTGCTGCCGACCTATGCGACCTGGGGCGTCGCCGCGCCACTCCTCCTCGCGGCCCTGCGCTTCGTCCAGGGCTTCGCGGCGGGCGGCGAATGGGGCGGCG
>CAIWTJ010000213.1 GCA_903915535.1 Enhydrobacter aerosaccus | reverse complement strand
GCCGACCTGCTGATCGTCGGACAGGCCGACGACACCGGCATCGACTCCGCTCCAGCCGACATGCCGGAATCGATTGCCATCTCAACCGGCCGGCCGGTGCTGGTGGTGCCGCACATCGGCACGCGGACGAAGCCCGGCAAGATCGTCATGCTGTGCTGGAACGCCAGCCGCGAGAGCGCGCTCGCCGCAACCGATGCGCTGCCTTTCCTGAAGGCAGCCGAGCGCGTGATCGTCCTGATCGTCGATCCGCAAAAATCGTCGCAGGCGCATGGCGCCGAACCGGGCGCCGACGTGGCGACATGGCTCGCTCGCCACGGCGTCAAGGTAACGGTGCAGCGCGAGGTCGCCGCGGATACGGAGATCGGCGACGTCATCCTGTCGCGTGCCGCTGACTACGATGTCGACCTCATCGTGATGGGCGTCTACGGCCACTCGCGCATGCGCGAACTTGTCCTCGGCGGGGCAAGCCGCACCCTGCTGTCGAGCATGACCGTGCCGATCCTCATCGCGCATTGATCCATGAAACCGGCAACCCTGGCGGCGTACGACCGCCCCGTTCCACGTTACACGAGCTATCCGACCGCCGCTCAGTTCGACGCGAAGGTCGGACCGGCGCAACATGCCGACTGGCTGCACGAATTGAATGGCGCGGCGGCATCGCTCTATCTCCACGTGCCGTTCTGCCGCGAGCTCTGCTGGTATTGCGCCTGCCATACCATGGCGATGCGGCGGCCGGGCACGCTCGATGACTATGCCAATGTCCTCGCCGAGGAATTGCTTCGCGTGAAGCAGGCGGCCCCCGGGCTGACGCTCGATGCCATCCAGTGGGGAGGCGGCACGCCCAGCCAGCTCGGGCCCGCGCGCCTGCGCATGATCGGGCGCCGCATCGCGACACTGTTCGATCGGAGCAGCGGCGCCGAGACGTCGCTCGAACTCGATCCGCGCCATTGCAACGGCGACACCGCCGAGGCCATCGCCGAGATCGGCGTCACCCGGATCAGCCTCGGCGTGCAGGACTTCGACCCGGCCGTGCAGCAGGCGATCAACAGGATCCAGTCGTTCGAGACGACCGCAACAGCCATCGGCATGTTGCGCGCCGAGGGGATCAAGCGCTTCAACATCGACCTCGTCTACGGGCTTCCCTATCAGACCCTGGAAGGCCTGGATCGAACCCTGGATCTCGCCCTCAAGCTGTCGCCCAGCCGGTTTGCCGTCTTCGGCTACGCCCACGTCCCGTGGATGAAGCCGCATCAGAAGCTGATCGACGAAGCGTCGCTTCCCAATGCCGACCAGCGCGCCGCGATGGCCCAGCGCGTAACCGATCGCCTGGTCGATGCAGGATACACGCGCATCGGTCTCGATCACTATGCACGGCCGGACGATGCATTGGCCGCCGCCGCACACGAGGGCGGGTTGCAGCGCAACTTCCAGGGATACGTCGCGGACAAGTCGCCTTGGATCGTGGGTGTCGGCGCCTCGGCGATTTCGAGCCTGCCGCGCGGCTTCAGCCAGAACGTCAGCGATCCCGCGCAGTACATGGCGGCGATCGCGGAAGGCGGATTTGCGACCGCCCGCGGCATCGGCCTGACCAACGACGATCGCCTGCGTGGAACGATCATCGAGCGCCTGATGTGCGACAGCCATGTCGATCTCGAGCAGGAATGCCGGCGGTTCCACGTCGATCCGGAAGCCTTCATCGTTTCGATCGACCAGCTGTCTGCGCTAGAGCGCGATGGACTGGTCACCAAGCACGATTGGCGACTGGACGTAACCGAGGAAGGGCGCCCCCTGGTGCGCTTCATCTGTGCCGCCTTCGACCGCCACTTCAGTGGCGCCGCGGGCCGGCACTCACGCGGCATCTGAGGAGAATGACAATGAAATTGAGCCCTTCCGTGCTTGTATCCCGTCACGTCGACGCCGCCCTTCTGGAGGCTGCCGGCCATTCGATTTCGAGTGACGTGGTCGCCCGCTGCCTGCTGTCCGATGCCATCCGGATCTTCCGCCAGGAGCGGCCCATCAGCGACATAGCGGCGGAATTGACGGCCGCCATCGACAATCTCGACGAAGACGAGCCCCTCAGCTTCATCCGGCCGTAGGATCGCGACTACGTAATATCCCTTAGATCAATACCTGAATGGTGACGCACAGGGCGCGGCGATACGAACCCTCATCGAAATCAACTCGATGGGGCCGACGATGCAGACCTTCAGCACCACCAATGGAATCCGCGTCCCCGCCGCAGTCGCCATGCGCGGCGCCGACAACCTCCCGCGCCGGTCGCCGGCCAACATGCCTACAGGCCAGCGCCGCCATATCGCAAAGGGCGAGGAAATCTTCACCGAGGGCGACGCCGCCGACTACTTCTACAAGGTCATCTCCGGCACTGTCCGGATCTGCAAGCTTCTGAGCGACGGCCGCCGCCAGATCGAGGCTTTCCACCTCCACGACGACCTCTTCGGTCTCGAAAGCGGGCGGACCCATCGCTTCACTGCCGAGGCCGTCGACGATGTAGAGGTGCTCGCGTTTCGCCACGGAGACCTCTCGACCCTCGTTCATGAAAGCCCCGCCCTCGGCGATCAGATCATGACCGCCACCTTGGCGAGCCTCGATCGGGCCCACGACCACATGGTCCTGCTGGGCCGCAAGACAGCCCAGGAGAAGCTGGCCAGCTTCCTGCTCGATATGGCCGGCCGCCTCGCCCAGACTGATCATTTCGACCTTCCCATGCAGCGCGCCGACATCGCCGATCACCTCGGCCTCACCATTGAAACGGTCTCGCGCACCCTCACCCAGATGACTCGTGACGGCTTGATCAAGCTGGCGGCGGTCGGACGCACGATCGTGCTGAGCGACAAGGCGGGCCTGCAGAAGCTCAACGCCTGATCCACAGGTGGCATCATGAGCAAATACGTATTCACGTTCTTCAAACGTGTTGCCGATCCGGCCGGTCATGAAATCGAGGCGCCGCAGGACGTGATCGAATTGTCCTCGACTACTTTGCGCGACGCGGTCGAGGCCGCCACACACTGCTTCGCCGAGAAGCGCCGCATCCCCTACTGGAGCCTGCACGCCGACCGACTTGCCATCTCGCTGAGAGGATAGGGCTCGCCGCCCGTTCGTTATCTTATCGAGACGGGGGAGAGGTCAAAACCGAGAGAAATGGCGCGCCCGAAGAGATTCGAACTCCTAGCCTTCTGATTCGTAGTCAGATGCTCTATCCAGTTGAGCTACGGGCGCGTATACTAAGCCATTGAAATTAAAGGAACTTTTGGAACATGGTGCCACACTGTGTACCCCCAAAACACATGGCTTGGAGGTGCCAATCCGGTGCCAAGACTTACAGACCTTTCACTTCGCTCTATTTCTCCTAACACGACAATCTGGGACAGCGACCTGCCCGGATTTGGCGTTCGGGCGGGTAAGACCGCCAAAACGTTCGTCGTATTAGTGGGTTCGGGCCGAAGGTTCAAGCTCGGCCGTTACCCCCTCCTAACCCTCGCCAAAGCGCGGGAAAAGGCCAAGGACAAGCTGGCCGACGTACAGCTTGGCAATGACCACAAACCAGTACCCTTCAAGGAGCTGAAAAGACGCTTCCTGGAGGAGGCGGAGGCCAATACGCGCCCCCGCACCTACGAGAGCTACAAGTGGCTCCTAGACCGCGTAGATGCCTCCTAGATGTCAACGCCGGAGTAAAATTGCATCGGCTGGCCGGAGTAAAAGTACATCACGGCTGATGGCAGGAAGGCCCCCCGCGGGGGGCCTTCCTGCGTCCTCGTTTATTCCTCGGGTGAGCTGTCGGGGATGTCGGTAGCGCGG
>CAIWTJ010000212.1 GCA_903915535.1 Enhydrobacter aerosaccus | reverse complement strand
AGTTCGCGGATCGGGCCGGACTCGACCACGTTGCCCGCGTACATGACGTTCACCTTGTCGCAGAGGCCCGCGACGACGCCGAGATCGTGGCTGATCCAGATCACCGAGGTGCCGCGCTCGCGCGTGAGCCGCTTCACCAGGTCGACGATCTGCGCCTGGATGGTGACATCGAGCGCGGTCGTGGCTTCGTCGGCGATCAGCAGGCGCGGATTGCACGAGAGCGCGATCGCAATCATGACGCGCTGGCGCATGCCGCCGGAGAACTGGTGCGGATAGGCGCCAAGGCGCTTTTCCGCCGAGGGAATGCCGACCATTTCCAGCAGCTCGATCGCGCGATGCTTCGCGGCGGTCCCGTCGAGATTCTGGTGGCGGCGCAGCACTTCGGTGACCTGCCGGCCGATGGTGAGCACGGGATTGAGCGAGCGCATCGGGTCCTGGAAGATCATCGCCATGCTCGAGCCGCGTTCCTCGCGCATCTGGGCTTCGCTGAGCCCCAGCAGCTCGCGGCCGTCGAAGGCCAGGCTGTCGGCGGTGATGTGGCCGGGCGGCTCCGGCACCAGGCGCATGATCGACAGCGCCGTCACGCTCTTGCCGCTGCCGCTTTCGCCGACCAGGCCCAGGATCTCGCCCTCTTCGAGGTCGAACGAGACGCCGTTCACCGCGCGCACGTCGCCGCGATCCGTGGCGAAGCGGGTGTGGAGGTTGCGGACGCGCAGCAGGCTCATGAATCGGTACCGACGCTGCGGCGCGTGCGCCAGGCGCGTGGGTCGAGCGCGTCGCGCAGACCGTCGCCCATGAAATTGATCGACAGCACGCAGACCGCGATGATCGAGGTCGGCGCGAGGAACATCCACGGTGCGTCGCCCAGGAAGCGCCGCGCCTCGCTCATGTCGCGGCCCCAGCTGGGCTCGGGCGGCTGGGTGCCGAAGCCCAGGAAGCTGAGCGATGCCTCGGACACCACGGCGGCGGCGAACACGACGGTGAGCTGGACCACGATCGGCGAGACCATGTTGCGCAACAGGTGCGAGAGCACGATGCGCAGCGGACTGGCGCCCAGCGCGCGGGCGGCCGTCACATAGACGTCCTCGCGCACGGCGAGCGTACTGCCGCGCACCATGCGCGCCAGGATCGGCGCCTGTACGAGACCCAGCGCCAGCATCACGTTCTTGATTTCGGGCCCCAGCAGGCCGACCAGCGCCACCGCCAGCAGGAGCGGCGGGAAGGTGAGGAAGGCGTCGACCAGCCGCATCAGCGCATTGTCGACCTTGCCGCCGAAGTAGCCCGACGCGAGGCCGAGCGGCACGCCCAGCGTGAAGGCAAATCCGACGACCAGCAGCCCGACCGAGAGCGAGGTGCGGCCGCCCCACAGCATGCGCGAGAAGACGTCGCGGCCGAAATGGTCGGTGCCCATCAGATGCTCGAGCGACGGCGGCTTCAGCTTCATCGAGAGCTTGATCTGGATGGGATCGTAGGGCGCGACCCAGGGCGCGAAGGCGGCCGTCAGGCAGATCGCGAGCAGAATGACGAGGCCGATCGTGGCGGCGCGGTTGCGCGGGAACTGCTGCACGGCCAGCGCCAGCGAGCCGCGGAACTGCAAGGGGAGGGGACGTGCTGCCGCCATCGTCAGTAACGGATGCGCGGATCGAGCAGCGCGTACATCATGTCCGCGAGGATGTTCATCAGCAGGAAGAAGACCGCGATCACGAGCGTGAAGCCCTGGATCACCGGGAAGTCGCGGTTGACCACGGCGTTCAGCACGGCGGAGCCCATGCCGGGCACCGCGAAGATGTACTCGATCGTCACCTGCACGCCGATCATGTAGCCGAACTGCACGGCGGCCATGGTGACGAAGGGGATCATCGCGTTCTTGAGGGCGTGGATGACGACGATGTTCCAGGGCAGCAGGCCCTTGGCGCGCGCGGTGCGCATGTAGTCCTGCGACAGCACGTCGATCATGCTGGAGCGCAAGAGGCGGGTCAGCATCGCGGTCTGCAGGGCGCCCAGCGCCACGGCGGGGATGATGAAGGGGCTATAGTGCTTCCACAGCCCGCCCTGCTCGGCCTCTGAAGAGCCGATGCCGGTGATCGGCAGCCAGTCGAGCTTGATCGAGAAGACATAGATCAGGATCAGCGCCAGGCCGAAGTTCGGCACGGCGAAGCCCATCACCGTGTAGCCGGTACAGAGATAGTCGATCCAGCTGTTGCGCCTGAGGGCCGCGATCACGCCCAAGGGAATCGAGACCAGGAGCGCGAACAGCATGCCGGCACAGGCGAGCTGCAGGCTGATCGGCAGGCGCTCGGCGATCAGCGTCGTCACCTTGTCGTTGAGCCGCATCGAGCGGCCGAGGTCGCCGGTCACGACCTTGGCGATCCACAGGCCGTACTGCTCGGGCAGCGAGCGGTCGAGGTTGAACTCGGCGCGCATCGCCGCCGCCGCGGCGGGCGAGGTCTGCATGCCGAGCATGATCGTCACCGGATCGCCCGGCGTCGCGCGCGTGATGGAGAAGGTCATCAGCGACACGACGAGAAGGACCAGCGGCACCTGGATCAGGCGACGGCCGAGATAGGACCACATCGCCCGAGACTATCCCTTGAGCTGCGTCAGGACCACGAAACCGTGTCGAGTTTCTCGGTGTACTCCTGCGGCGCCGGCTCGAAGCCCACGATCTTGTTGTTGTAGATCTGGATGTTGTTGGTGTTGCAGTGATAGATGATCGGGCATTCCTCGAGCGTCGTGTCGACGATCTTGTGGTACATGGCCTCGCGCTTGGCGGCATCGAGCTCGCTGCGCGCGCCGTCCAGCATCGCGTCCATCGACGGCACGCTGTAGCCCGAGGCGTTGCCCTTGCTGTGCAGGAACCACCACGAGGTGGCGTCGGGATCGGGCGCGACCAGGGTGATGTCCTCGAGATGCTGGTCGAACTTCTGGTTCAGCCACAGGCTGTTGAAGCCGCCCATGTCCATGTTCTTGATCTTGTAGGTGATGCCGATCTGGCTGACCATCGCGGCCACCAGCTCGAGCTCCTTGCGCAGCCAGTCCTTGTCGGAGGTGATGACCTCGACCTCGTAGCCCTTGACGCCGGCCTGGGCCATCAGCTCCTTGGCCTTCTTCAGGTCGCCGTTCTTGGGATACTTGAGCAGCGGCTGGCGGTGGCCCATGTAGCCGGCGGGGATCTGGTTGTCGGTCGCGAGCGCCTCGCCGTAGTAGATCTCGTTCACGATCGCCTCGCGGTCGATCGCGTACGAGATCGCCTGGCGCACCAGCTTGTTCTGGTAGGCCGCGTCCGGCTTGGCCTTGAGGTTGAACTGCTGGTAGTCCCATTCCCAGCCCGGCGTCGACTTGATCGTGAACTTCCCGTCCTTGCGCAGCGCCTTCATGTCCTTGGGATCGGGATGGGTCACGAAGTCGAGTTCGCCCTTCTGCAGCGCCTGCAGGCGGGTGGTCGAGTCGGGGATGGCGCGATAGACAACGCGGTCGAGCTTGGGGAAGCCCGGACGCCAGTAGTCGGGATGCTTGGCGAGCACGACCTCGGTGCCCTTCTTGCTCTCGATCTGGAACGGGCCGTTGCCGACCGGCGTGGCGCTGTAGGCGTCGTTGCCCATCTCCTTGTGTGCCTTCTCCGAGATGATCGTGCCGCCGTAGCCCATGGTGACGCCGGGGAAGGCGCCGAACGGCTGCTTGGTCTTCATCTCGACCACGTACTTGCCGTCGGTCTTCACGCTCTCGATGGGGAACAGCGCGGTGCCCATCTGGAAGCTCTTCGACGACATGTGGAAGTTGAAGGTGTAGGCCACGTCCTCGGCGGTGAACTCGCCGAAGCCCTTCTGCCACTTCACGCCTTCGCGGATCTTGATGCGCCAGGTCAGCGGATCGGGCTGCGTCCACTCGAGCGCCATGCACGGGATGATCGAGCGGTCCTTGAAGTTGATGTTCACCAGCCCGTCGAACACGTTGTACATGACCAGGCTGCCCTGGATGTCCGAGCGGATGACGGGGCTGAGGTTGCCGAACTCGCCGCCCCAGGTGCCGACCCGCAGGTCCTTCTTGCCCTGCGCGATCGCGGGCGCGCCCAGCAGGAGGCCCGTTCCGAGCGCACCGGCACCGAAGCCGCGACGCGTCATGCCCTTACCGTTCTTGCCCATCGCAGCCTCCCGAATTTCAAAGACCAGCTAGAAACCTCTGTCGTATTCCTTCAGCCCGTTCTCGATGATCTGGTGAAGCATCGTGATCAACGCGGCCTGCATCCTGTCCGATGTGCCGTCGACGTAGGGGATGAGACGGGAATAGGCCCCGTCCATCGCCCCGCCGGCGACACTCGCCTGCACGATCCGGAGCTCCGTCGCCTCGTCGTGCAGCACTTCGCGGTCCCCCAAGTGGCCCGCCAGCGCCGCCGCGATGCCGTAGGCACCCCAGTTCGACACGGCGGCGAAAACCAGCACATCACATTCAGTAACCGTGCCAACACCGCCATGGCAGGGACAGCCGCAATCCTTGCCGAAAGGCTGGATCTCCGCCACCGCTTCCTTGATGACGCCGCAGCCGATCTCGTTGCCGCCGTCGCCGATGCCGACGGTGAGGATGCCCGCCGTCTTTGCCTGCTCCGCCAGGTGATAGGCGCTGGCGATCTTGTCCGGCGTGCGGGGCGTGCCCATGATCGAGTGGTAGATGCCCTTGGTGTTGGGGCCGACCTTCTCGACGAACACCATCGCCGCGGGCTTGTACTTCTTTATCAGGGCCGCGGCCGCCTTCTTGCCGGCGGCGTCGCCCAGCGGGAAGTTGATCGCCATGGCGCAGGAGCGGCGCTGCTTGAACAGCGCCTCGTCGTAGACCGCGAGGCCCGCCGCCTCGGTCGACTTGATGACCGCGGGCATGTTGCGCTCTTCGCTGATCAGGATCGGCT
Organism: Enhydrobacter aerosaccus; assembly: GCA_903915535.1. Lineage (GTDB taxonomy): Bacteria > Pseudomonadota > Alphaproteobacteria > Reyranellales > Reyranellaceae > Reyranella > Reyranella aerosaccus_C. Next base: position 7,222 of record CAIWTJ010000212.1, on the reverse strand, counting down.
TGCCGCCCAGGCCGAATTCGATGGCACGCGCGATCGCCGCTGCGCCCGGCGGACCGTCGGTCTCGCCGGCGGGCAGGCCGGGTGGCGTGCCGGCGCCGGTGACCACGAACACGTTCTGGCCGGGCTTGATCCGCTCCTTCAGCAGCTTGGCCGCCAGCCAGGTGAGCGGCCGCTTCTGCTTCTTGCGCGCGGCCTCGTAGAGCGGATAGGTGACGCCTCGCGGCAGGCCGGCGCGAAAGCGCATCTCGATGTTGATGGCGCGGTCGATCGAATCGCCGACGATCTCGTCGATAGCCATGTCTTGTTTCCTCCTTGGAAAAGGCACCCGGCGCGGGCCTTGTGGAGCCCGCCGTCGCAGGATACGCGCGACGCCCGCGGGATGGGGGCCGGGTTTCTCTAGTGTCTAGTGCGTGAGCCCCGCGTCCGGCGGCTCGAGATTCTTGCGCACGATGTTGGACAGGAACTGCATGCAGGCCATCGACGTCTCGCCGTCGAGACCGTCGACCAGGAATTCGGTGGTGCAATACATCGCCTCGAGGCCGCCCGCGTCGAGGCAGGCCTGCACGATGCGCTTCTCCATCTCGGGCGAGTGGATGAGTTGCGGCTTCTTCAGGAGATAGGCCAGGCACGCCTCGATGCCGTAGCAGCCCCAGTTCGACATCATCGCCGGGATCACCACGTCGGACTTCACCACCGTGGCCATGTCGCGGCCCTTGGGCATGACCTTCGCGACCGTGCTCCAGATCGTGCCGAAGCCCAGCTCGTTGCCGTGATCGCCGATGCCGACGGTGAAGATGCCGCGCTTGTTGGCCTCGGTCATGACGCCGCCGATGTCGATGCAGCCTTCGAACTTGGCTTTCGGCCCGGTGAGCGGCAGCGCCGTCGCGGTGTGGATGAGGCCGTTCTTGCCTGCGCCCAGGCGCTCCGCGGCGACCACGGCCTTGGGCTTGTACTTGGCGAAGATCTCCTGGATCCACGCCTTGATCTTGGACTGATCCTCCGGCGCGTTCTCGATGGCGGCTCCCAGGTGCCGGTCGCGGGCCTGCTCGAACGGCTTCACCATTAGGCCGGCGGCTTCGCTCGACGCCACGATCGGATCGGCGTGGCACTTCTCGTTCACGAACACCGGCACGCACCACAGGCCGCGATAGAGGATGCGCGCGAGCGAGGCCGCGCCCGGCGGGCCGTCGCTCTCGCCCTTGGGCATCGTGGGCTCGTAGCCGGCGCCGGTCATGATGAAGACCACGTCGCCCTTGCCGAGCGCCTTCTGCAGTCCCTTGGCGGCGGCCATCGTGACGGGCTTGTCGCCCGCGGCCTTGCGCGCGGCGAGATACATGGGAAGCAGGATGCCGTGCGGCATGCCGTGGTTCTTGGCTTCGATCGTGATCAGCCGGTCGACGGCCTCGCCCACCATGTCGAGCATGACGATGTCCCCCCACTTGAACGCAAAGAGCTGCCAGTAAGCGAATTGGGCGCTTCGCCGGGTGATCCGACAAGTACAATTTCAGCGTTGAAGCGATGCCTGTTCGGCATCAGTCTCGGGGCAGCGAAAGGCCACGAAATGATCAATCAGCCGCTCCGGTATTTCTCAGCGATTGCAAGGCACGGATCGATCCGCGAGGCGGCGGAGGAATTGCACATTGCCCAGTCCGCGCTCAGCCGCCAGATCCAGAAACTCGAGGAGGAGTTCGGCGTTCCGCTGTTCCAGCGCCACGCGCGCGGCGTGAAACTCACGTCCGCTGGCGAGATCTTCCTGCGCCACGCCCAGACCAACCTGCGCCAGGTCGAGCGCGTGCGCTCGGAAATCGACGCGCTGAAGGGCCTGCGCCGCGGCATCGTCGCCATCCGCTCGATCGAATCGCTGGTGCCGCACCTTCTGCCGCGCGCGGTGAACCGCTTCTGCGCACGCTATCCCGGCATCCAGTTCGAGATCACGATCGATGGCTCCGACCAGGTGGTGGCGGCCGTCCGCGAAGGGCGTACCGATATAGGCCTTGCCTTCTATCCGCCCGCGGAAGCGGAACTGGAGACCGTGTTCAAGATGCGCGAGCCGCTGGTGGCGATGATGTCGGCGCATCATCCGCTCGCAGGGCGGCCGCGCGTCTCGCTGGCCGATTGCGCGGCCTACCCGATCGCTTCGCCGATGAAGCATTCCGGCAGCCGCATCCTGATCGACGTCGCCTGCAAGGCCGCGGGCATCCACATCTCGCCGACGCTCGAGACCAATGCGATCCAGCTGCGCGTGGCTTTCGTGAAGGTGAATCACGGCATTACCTTTCTCTCGCGCCTCTCGGCCTGGGACAGCCTGCGCTCGGGCGAGCTGATGGCCGTGCCGATCCGCGATCGTCTCGTGAACAACGCCACCATCGATGCGATCACGCATTCCGCGCGGCAGTTGCCGCTCGCGGCGGAGGAGTTCCTCCGTTTTCTGCAAGGTGAGTTCCAGGACCTGCACGAACTTGCGTACGCACCGTTGAAGCGCGAGGCTGTGGCACGTTCCATGCGTGGAGCGGAGAAAGCATCCGCCCAGAGACTCCCGGGAGACAGGCGCTCATGACCTTCACACTTCTCGCCCGCTGTCCGAAGACGGGACAGGTCGGCATCGGCATCGCGACCTACTCGATCACCGTCGGCCTCTACTGCAACGGACTTCGCGGCAATGTCGGCGCGACCATGACCCAGGCCTTCGTGAACCAGGGCAACAATCCGCTCGCCCTCAGACTGCTCGAGCAGGGCTACACGCCGGCGCATGTGCTGGCCGAGCTGCAGGCCAACGATCCCAATCACGAGTTCCGCCAGATCGCGGTGATCGATCGCCTGGGCCGGCTCGCGGCCTATAGCGGCTCGAAGAATCGCGGCTGGGCGGGCCACGTCACCGGCGACGGCTATGTCGCGATGGGAAACGTGCTGGCGGGCAAACCTGTGATCGACGCCATGGCCAAGGCCTATGAGGGCGCCGCCAAGCTGTCGTTCGAGCGCCGGCTGCTGGCCGCGATCGAAGCCGGACGCGATGCCGGAGGGCAAGTCGGCAACGACGGCCATCTCGCCGAACGCTCGGCCGCGGTGATGGTCTATGGCGACTACGATCATGCCGAGATCGACTTGCGCGTCGACCTGCACGATACCGCAGTTGCCGAGCTGCGCCGCGCCTTCGAGGAGTACGAGCTCTATCGCGGTTACTACAAGGAGCGCGCGAAGAACCCGAAGGATGCGATGCCGCAATATGCCTTCGCCCAGACGCTGAAGAAGCAGGAGGCCGCGCAATGACTTACTCCCTGATCGGGCGCTGCAAGCGCACCGGCCGTCTCGGCCTCGGCATCACGACTTTTTCCCTGGGCGTCGGCGGCCGCTGCGAAGGCGTCGCTGCCAACGTGGGCGTCTGCAAGACGCAGGCGTTCCCCAATCGCACCAACGATCCGCTGGGCATCAAGCTCTTGGCGCAAGGCTACCTGCCGTCGCGCGTGATGGAGATCTTCGCCGGCAACGACACCGAGCACGGCTTCCGCCAGATCGCGATCATGGACCGCGACGGCAAGGTCGCCGCGCACACCGGTCCCGGCTGCCGCGGCTGGGCGGGTCACAAGGAGGCGGCCGACTGCGTCGCCTTCGGCAACGGCCTGCTGGGTCCGCAGGTGCTCGACGGCATGATCGCGGGCTTCCTCGCGAAGCCGGACGACGCGCTCGAGTATCGCTTGATGCGTGCCATCGAAGGCGGCCGCGATGCCGGCGGACAGGGCCCCGCCGACGCGCATCGCACCGAGCGCTCCGCTGCGATCAAGGTCGTCGACCGGCGCGACTATCCCGATGTCGACGTCCGCGTCGACGTGCACGAGACCGCGGTCGAGGAACTGCGGCGCGTGCTGGAGGAATTCAAGCTCTACGAGGAATTCTATCGCGGCCGCGATACCGATCCGTCGAAGGCGATCCCGCAGGACGTCTTCGTGAAACAGCTCGACGCTAAACGCGCAAAGGTGAACGCATGACCTACACGATCCTCGGACGCTGCGAGAAGACCGGACGCGTGGGCATCGGCATCGCCACCTTCTCGATCACCGTGGGCCGCTACGCCCATTCGACGAAGTCCAATGCCGGCGTCACCGTGACCCAGGCCAACGCCAACGAGAACAACAATGCGATCGCGCTGCGTCTGCTGGCGCAGGGCATGGGCGCCGCCGCGGTGCTGCAGACGCTGAAGGACAACGATCAGTATCACGCCTATCGCCAGATCGGCGTGATCGACCGCACCGGCGCGGTGGCGGCCTATACCGGCGCCAACGTGCGCGGCTGGGCGGGCGAGGTGACCGGCCCGAACTACATCTCGACCGGCAACGGCCTGCGCGGCCCGAATGTCGCCGAAGCGATTGCCAAGGGCTTTCTCGCGGAGCCCGATGCCGATCTCGAGCATCGCCTGCTGATGGCGCTGGAATACGGCCGCGACGCGGGCGGGCAGGGCAATGCCACCGCCCACCGGACCGAACGGTCGGCCGCGCTCCAGGTCTCCTCGACCCTGATCCATCCCGACATCGACCTGCGCGTCGACCTGCACGACAAGGCGGTCGACGAGTTGCGCCGCGTCTGGGGCGTCTACAAGCAGTACGAGGCCTATTACGCCGAACGCGGGCGCAGTCCGCGCAATGCGCCGGGCCAGGAAGCCTTCATGGCCACCCTCAAGACGGCAGCGGAGTAACCCATGACCTTCTCGATCATCGCGCGCTGCCCCAACACCGGCCGTCTCGGCCTCGGCATCACCACTTTCTCGATCGCGGCCGGCGGCCGCTGCGAGGGCATCCGCTTCGGCGCCGGCGTCTGCAAGACGCAGGCCTACGTGAAGCGCGACAACGACCTGATCGCGCTCGAGCTCTTGCAGCAGGGCATGGCGCCCGCGGGCGTGATGGCCGCACTCAAGGCGGACGATCCCGATCACGACTGGCGCCAGATCGCGATCATCGACCGCGACGGCAAGACCGCCGCGCACACCGGCCCGGGCTGCCGCCCGTGGGCGGGACATCACGAAGGCCAGGGCTTCGTGGCCTTCGGCAACGTGCTGGCCGGCCCTCAGGTGCTCGACGGCATCGTGGCGGGCTACCTCAAGGATCCCGCGGCGGAGCTCGAGTTCCGGCTGCTGGCGGCGCTCGAAGGCGGGCGCGATGCCGGCGGCCAGGTCGGTACCGACGGACACCTCACCGAGCGTTCGGCCGCGATCTTCGTGGCCGCCGAGCCCGATCACTTCGAGATCGACGCGCGTGTCGACCTGCACGACGACGCCGTCACCGAACTGCGGCGCATCCTCGAGGAATTCAAGATCTACGAGAAGTTCTACAAGGACCGCGGCTATCGCCCGGATTTGGCGATAAGCCAGGCCGAGTTCGTCGCGAACCTGCAGAAGAAAAACGCCGCCTGAGGATGCCCCCTGAGCATGGCTAACCGGCCGTTCCATCTCGCCTGGTTCCTCTCCCAGGGCTACGGCCCCAAGAGCTGGCGTTCGACCTGGCCCGGCAGCGCGTCGGACCTGAAGCGCTGGATGATGCCCGACATCTTCATCGACCTCGCCAAGGGGATGGAGCGGGCGTGCATGGATTACATGATCATCGAGGACAGCTCGAACCTGCCCTACACCTACCAGGGCAGCCACGACACCTACCTCAAGTACGCCGCCAGCACGCCCAAGCTCGATCCGGCCGTGCTCGTGCCGTGGCTCGCGCAGGCGACGGAGCATCTCGCGCTGGTGCCGACGCTCTCCGTCACCGAATACCCGCCATATCTGCTCGCGCGCCTCACCAATTCGCTCGACCACGTCACCGAAGGCCGCATCGGCTGGAACTGCGTGACGGGCAGCAACGACGGCGGCGCGCAGAACTACGGCCGCGACAAGCAGGTCCCGCACGACGAGCGCTATGACGTGGCCGACGAGTTCGCCGATGTCGTGACGCGCCTTTGGGAGGCGTGGGACGAGGACGCGATGGTGCTCGACCCCAGGATCCCGATGTTCGCTGACGGCAAGAAAGTCCATCCGATCCATCACGAGGGCAAGTACTTCAAGGTGCGCGGGCCGATCAACGCGCCGCGCGGGCCGCAGGGACGCATCCCGATCGTGCAGGCGGGCGGCTCGCCGCGCGGCCAGCAGTTTGCGTCGAGGTGGGCCGACACGATCATCACCGAAGGCGGCGGCAGCATCGCCTCGATGAAGGCCTATCGCGACGACGTGCGCAAACGCGCCGTCGCGATCGGCCGCGACCCGGACAGGATCAAGGTCCTGTTCCTCGCCAACCCCTTCGTCGACACCACGATGGAAGCCGCGCGCGAGCGCCGCCGCCTCGACCGCGTCCAGGCGCAGCAGCACATGGACGCGCAACTCTCCGGCATGTCGCGCATCACCGGTATCGACTTCGCGAAGTTCGACCTCGACGCACCGATTCCGGCCACGGCCACGACCAACGGCCACCAATCGACGCTCGCCAAGTGGATCGGCAAGACGCCGCGCTCGATCGCCGAGGCGATGACCAGCAAGTCGTCGGCCATCGACTATACCGGGACGCCCGACCATGTCGCCGGCCTGATGGCGGAAGTGATGCAAGAAGTGGGCGGCGACGGCTTCCTGCTGTTCAACGGCTACTTCGACCGCCGCTACATCATGGAAGTCTGCGACGGCCTCGTTCCCGAGCTCCAGCGCCGCGGCCTCACGCGCAAGGCCTACGCCCACAAGCACTTCCGCGACAATCTGATGGAGTTCTGACGCGCGACGTCAATGCCTGTCATACTGTTGCCCAATGTTGTTGAGAGTGACGTTCCCGCTGGCTGCGGCGCACTTCGTGAACCAGGCCGCGCGCACGGTGATGGCGATCGTCGGGCCGGTGCTGGCCGTGGAGCTTGGCCTGTCGGCGGTCGAGCTGGGGACGCTGGCCGCCTGCATGTTCGCCGCCTATGCCGTGACGCAGCTTCCGCTGGGCGTTGCGCTCGACGCCTTCGGCGCGCGGCGCGTCCAGGGTGTGCTGATGGCGCTGGCGGCGCTGGGGTTCGCCATCTTCGCGCTGTCGCCGGGATTCGCGGGGCTGGCGCTGGGGCGCGTCCTGCTGGGCGTCGGCATCTCGGCCGGGCTGATGGCGGTGCTCAAGGGCAATGCCGACTGGTTCGAGCGCCGCCGCGTCGCTCAGGTGATCGGCATCTCGACGGCGATCGCCGCGGTCGGCAGCACGGTCACGACCGTGCCGGTGCAGGCCCTACT
>CAIWTJ010000211.1 GCA_903915535.1 Enhydrobacter aerosaccus | reverse complement strand
CGGCCGATGGTCGTGGGCGGCGAGATCAAGGTGCGGCCGATGATGTATCTCGCCCTCAGCTACGACCATCGCATCATCGACGGCCGCGAGGCCGTGCTGTTCCTGGTCAAGGTCAAGGAATGCATCGAGGATCCCGAGCGCCTGCTGCTCGGCCTGTGAGGCGGACGGAAAATGGCTGAAGCATCATTCGACCTCGTCGTGATCGGCGCCGGCCCCGGCGGCTATGTGGCGGCGATCCGCGCGTCGCAGCTGGGGATGAAGGTGGCGATGGTCGAGAAGCGCACGACGCTGGGCGGCACCTGCCTCAACGTCGGCTGCATCCCGTCCAAGGCGTTGCTGCAGTCCTCGCATCTGTTCGAGGAAGTGGGTCACGATCTTGCGGTGCACGGCATTACTGTCGCCGCCCCGACGCTGGACTTCGCTCAGATGATGAAGCGCAAGGGCGAGGTCGTGGGCGCCACGACCAAGGGCGTCGAATTCCTGTTCAAGAAGAACAAGATCACGACCTTCCAGGGTGCCGGCCGGATCGACAAGGCAGGCGCGGTCTCCGTGCTGGGTGCCGACGGCGCCGTGAAGGATACGCTTGCGGCCAAGAACATCCTGATCGCTTCGGGTTCGGAAGTGACGCCGCTGCCGGGCGTGGCGATCGACGAGAAGAAGATCGTTTCGTCAACCGGCGGCCTCGAGCTCACCGAGGTGCCCAAGCGCCTCGTCGTGATCGGCGCCGGCATCATCGGCCTGGAGCTGGGCTCGGTATGGCGGCGGCTCGGCTCCGACGTGACGGTGGTCGAGTTCCTCGACCGCATCGCGCCTGGCATCGACGACGAGATCACCAAGCACTTCCAGCGCGCGCTGGCCAAGCAGGGCCTGAAGTTCAAGCTGGGCTCGAAAGTGACCAAGGCCGAGACGGCTGCCTCCGGCGTCAAGCTCACGGTGGAGCCGGCAAAAGGCGGTGCTGCCGAGACGCTCGAGGCCGACGTCGTGCTGGTGGCGATCGGTCGCCGTCCGTTCGTCGAAGGCCTCGGCCTCGACAAGGCTGGCGTGAAACTGACCCAGCGTGGCCGCATCGAGGTCGATGCGCATTTCCAGACGTCGGTCCCCGGCATCTATGCGATCGGCGACGTGATCGACGGCCCGATGCTGGCGCACAAGGCGAGCGAAGACGGCGTTGCCTGCGTCGAGACCATCGCCGGCCAGAAGGGCCACGTGAACTGGGATCTCGTGCCGTCGGTCGTCTACACCCAGCCGGAAGTGGCGTGGGTCGGGAAAACCGAGGAGCAGCTCAAGGCCGCCGCGGTCGCCTACAAGATCGGCAAGTATCCGTTCACGGCCGATCCGCGCAGCCGCGCCAACGGCACGACCGAGGGCTTCGTGAAGGTGCTGGCCGACAAGGGCACGGACAAGGTGTTGGGCGTGCACATCATAGGCGCCGAAGCCGGCACCATGATCGCCGAGGCCTGCGTGGCGATGGAGTTCTCCGCCTCCGCCGAGGACATCGGCCGCATCTGTCACGCCCATCCCACGGTCAGCGAGGCGATCAAGGAAGCGGCACTCGCCGCCTGGGACAAGCCCATCCACCTCTAGTCATGCGCAAGATCCTGATGGGGATGGCGATCGCGGGCTGCTTCGTCCTCGCGATGGCTGGCTTCCTGCTGCCCATCCTGCAGGGCTGGATCTTCCTGGTGATGGGGCTCTACCTGCTTGCGAGCGAGTTCGAGGTGGGGCGCCGCTGGGTGATCGCCGCCCGTCGTCGTTGGCCGGTCCTGTCGCGCTGGATCACGATGGGCCGCGATCATCGCTGGGCGCCGCGCCACCTGCGCGATTTCGACGACCTCACCGATCCATCGAAGTAGGCTTTCTATAGTTGCCTGCGGCGCTTTTTTGCGGTCCGCTGGCGTGGCTCTTGCTTGGCCGTTTGCATGAAGGTGGCTCAATGACGACGCCTCAGCGGAAACTGCGTTTCGGCGCCTTTTACAGTTTGCCCGGATGCCATCCGACCGGCTGGCGGCATCCCGATGCGGTCTGCGAAACGGACATGAGCTTCCGGATGCTGGCCGACATGGCGCGCACCTGCGAGCGCGGCAAGCTCGACTGCATGTTCTTCCAGGACAGCGTCGCCATCCCGGGCAGCACCGCCGTCTATGGCGGCAAGGCCTTTCGCGAGAAGAACGGCCGCCAGGCGCACATCGAGCCGGTGAGCGCGATCGCCGCCTTGAGCGCCATCACCAGCCGCATCGGCCTGGTCTCGACCTGCACGACTTCCTACAACGAGCCGTACAACGTCGCCCGCCGCTTCCTCACCATCGACCACATCAGTGGCGGCCGCGCGGGCTGGAACCTCGTCACCTCGCAGGCCGAGGACGAGGCGGTGAACTTCGGCCGCGACGAGCACTTCGAGCACGGCATCCGCTACGAGCGCGCGTCGGAGTTCTACGACGTGGTGGAAGGCCTGTGGGACAGCTGGGAGGACGATGCCTTCCTGAAGGACAAGAAGAGCGGCGTCTGGTTCGATTTCGACAAGATGCACATCCTTCATCACAAAGGTGAGTACTTCAACGTGCGCGGGCCGCTCAATGTCGCGCGCTCGCCTCAGGGCCGGCCCGTGGTGTCGCAGGCGGGCTCCTCCGATGTCGGCATGGAACTGGCCGCCCGCACCGCCGACATGGTGTTCACCGCCCAGGACGTGATCGCGGAGAGCCGGGCCTTCTGCGACGACATGAAGGGTCGGCTCGACAAGTACGGCCGCGGCCCGGAAGACGCGCGCATCTTCCCCGGCATCATGCCGATCGTCGGCCGCACCATGGAAGAGGCGCAGGAGAAATACGAGGAGCTGCGCGACCTGGTCGACGACGGCGTCGGCATCGCGGGCGTGGCGCGGCTCGCGGGCGGTGTCGACATCCACTCGCTGGATCCCGACGGTCCGCTGCCGCCGCTCAAGCCCAGCAACGCCGCGCGCGCGCGCCAGGAACGTATCATCGCCATGGGCAAGCGCGGCATGACGATCCGCCAGATCGGCCGCGTGCTGGCCATGAGCCAGAGCCATCGCGTGGTCTGGGGCACGCCGAAGTCGATCGCCGACGATTTGCAGGAGTGGCTCGAGGCCGGCGCCTGCGACGGCTTCAACCTCCTGTTCGCGCACTATCCCAAGCCGCTCGAGGAATGGGTCGACATGGTGGTGCCCGAGCTGCAGCGCCGCGGCCTGTTCCGCACCGAGTATGAGGGCAAGACGTTCCGCGAGAATCTCGGTGTGCCGATCCCGAGGAACAAGTTCACGAAGAACCGCGTGAGCGTTCAGGTTCCTGCCGCGGCCGCGTCCAATGACTAATCGCATGCTGCGGCTGGGCGGCTTCTTCAGCGTGCCGGGCAACCATCTCGCGGGATGGCGCCATCCCGACGCGGACACCAACGCCGACATGGATTTCCAGCAATACGCCCACATCACGCAGGTGGCGGAGGCGGCTCGATTCGACTGCATCTTCTTCCAGGACAATGTCGGCGTCTCGGGCAGCCGCGCGCTGGCACGCGGCGAGCGCACGCGCGCCAAGCTCTCGCGCACGGTGAAGCTCGAGCCGACGGCGACGCTGGCGGCACTGGCGATGGTGACGAAGCACATCGGCCTCGTGGCGACGGCGACCACGACCTACAACGAGCCCTACAACATCGCCCGCCGCTTCATGTCGATCGACCACATCAGCGAGGGCCGTGCGGGCTGGAACCTGGTGACCTCGCAGATCGAGGACGAAGCCGGCAATTTCGGCTTCGACGATCACCTGGCGCACGCCGAACGTTACGAACGCGCCGCCGAGTTCTACGAGGTCGTCACCGGCCTGTGGGACAGCTGGGAGGAGGGCGGCCTGCTGCGCGACAAGGCGAGCGGCATGTACATGGACCGCGAGAAGGTCCATTTCCTCGATCACGTCGGCAAGTACTTCAAGGTCAAGGGGCCGCTCAACATCACGCGCTCAGCCCAGGGCTGGCCGGTGATCGCGCAGGCCGGCTCGTCGGAGGCCGGCCGCGAGCTGGCGGCACGCACCGCCGACGTGGTGTTCACCGCGCAGACCAAGATCGAGGACGCCAAGGCCTTCTACGCCGACATCAAGCAGCGCACCGTCCGCTACGGCCGCACGCCCGACGACATCAAGATCATGCCGGGCCTGACGCCGGTGCTGGGACGCACCATGGAAGAGGCGCAGGCAAACTACGAATATCTGCAGACGCTGCTGCCCGACGACGTGGCGCTGATGTCGCTGTCGCACATCTCGGGCGGGCTCGATCTCAGCAAGTATCCGCTCGATGGGCCGCTGCCCGACCTGCCGCCCAGCAATGCCGCCAAGGCGCGGCAGGAGCTGATCGTGCGCACCGCGCGCGAGGGCAACATGACCCTGCGCCAGATCGCGCGGCACACCGCGGCCGGCACGGGCCATCGCGTGCTGGTGGGAACGCCGCAATACATGGCCGACTGGATCGAACAGTGGTTCAGGGAAGAGGCGGCCGACGGCTTCAACGTCGTGTGCAATCACTATCCCAAGCCGTTCGAGGATTTCTGCACGCTGGTCGTGCCGGAACTGCAGCGGCGCGGCATCTTCCGCACCGAATACGAGGGCAACACCCTGCGCGAGAACCTGGGGCTGAAGGTCCCGGAGAACCGCTACACGCGCGCGCGTCTCAAGGAGGCATCATGAAGCGACGGACACTCGTCAAAGCCGCCGGTCTCGCGGCCGCCGCTCCAGTCGTTGCAACAAAAGCCTTCGCCCAGAACGCGACCGAGAAAGTCCGCAAGATCAATCTCTACACCTGGCCGCAGGCGGCCCTGCCGCAGGCCTATCAGGCCTCGCAGCTGATCGCCCAGCAATGGCGGCAGCTCGGCCTCGATGTCGATGTGAAGCCGCTGCAGCGTCAGGCGCAGACCCAGACCATCTGGTACAGCCGCGACAAGTGGGACGCCACCATGTGGCGCATGGTCGGCCGCCCCGAGCGTAGCGATCCCGACGAGTTCCTCTACAGCCTGTTCCACTCCAGCTCGGTCGAGAAGGGTTACGATTTCGTGGGCTACGTGAACCCCGAATACGACAAGCTCGCCGAGCAGCAGCGCACGATCCTCGATCGCGAGAAGCGCCGCGCCGTGGTGTTCAAGATGCAGGAGATCATCGACCGCGATCAGCCTTACGCCTTCCTGGTGCATCCGAAATATCCGCTGGCCTTCAGCAAGTCCGTCTTCAAGGAGAGCACGGTCGTGAACCAGAGCGGCATCGGCATCCGCAACATCTGGACCTTCGTGAACATCGAGCCGCTGGGCGCGCAGAAGGACCTGATCATCAACAGCTCCGAGTCGCTCAACGCCTGCAACCCACTCTACATCGGCGGCGCGGTCGACAGCTGGATCACCGACCTGATCTGGGACCGGCTGATGCGCATCGGGCCCGACGGCGTGCCGCAGCCGTGGGCAGCCGAAAGCGTGACCCAGGTCGACGATACGACGGTCGAGGTGAAGCTGCGCGCCGGCATGAGCTGGCACGACGGCAAGCCGGTGACGGTCGACGACGTGATCTTCTCCTTCAGCGCGCCCGCGGGCGACAAGGCGCCGATGTACAAGCCGTTCGTGGCCGACATCGCGTCGATGGAAAAGACCGGGGACATGACCCTGCGCTTCAAACTCAAGCAGGTGAACGCGATCTTCTTCACCGCCTCGCTCAGCAAGATCAACCTGATCCCGAAGCACATCTGGGAACCTGTGCTCAAGGATCTGGAGGGCAAGCCGGAGAACGCCGAGCAACTCAAGGAAGTGAACCGTATCGGCTCGGGCCCGTTCAAGATGGTGCGCTGGAAGCCCAGTGAAGAGGTGGTCCTCGACCGCTTCGGAGATCATTTCAAGGCACCCAAGATAGATCGCTGGATCATGCGCATCGTGCCCAATGCCGAGGCGACGCTGGGCATGCTGAAGCGCGGCGAGCTCAACTTCCTGGGCTTCTTCGGCGGCGATCCCGAAGTGCTGGTGAAGTTTGCCAAGGAAAATCCCGAGATCGTCCTGGTGAGCGAGGTCGATGTCGGCTTCGAGTTCGTGGCCTTCAACAACCGCCGCGCGCCGTTCAACGATCCGGCCTTCCGGCGGGCGCTGTCGATGACCATCGACCGGCGCCTGATGGTGTCGGCTGCGTGGCAGGACTTCGCCGTGCCCGCCAACAGCCACGTCTCGCCGGTGCTGAGCTATTGGCACGATCCTGCTGTCGACACGATGAAGACGGGCCTGGCCGAGGGAAAGAAGATCCTGCAACAGGGCGGCTACCGCGTGATCGGCGGCAAGCTCTACTACCCGGCGGGCCAGCAGGAAAAGCTGACGACCGAATGATCGAGCTACTGTCTTCCGGAACGCGAGCCTCCGGCTCGCTCGGACTCATGAGCGAGCCGGAGGCTCGCGGTCCAAAAGAGCCATGAAGCTGGTCCTCGAGCGCTTTGCGCACAATGCGCTCGCCCTGCTGGCGGTGACGACGATCCTGTTCTTCATGTTCCGGCTGATGCCGGGCACGCCGCTCGCCGCCTACATCAGCGAGAACCTCAACGCCGACCAGCAGCAGCAGATCCTCGAGCAGTTCGGCCTCGATAAGCCGATGTGGCGTCAGTACCTGATCTATCTGGGCAACCTGGCGCACGGCGAACTGGGGCTCTCCTTCTTCCAGCGCCGGCCGGTGCTCGCCATCCTGCTCGAGGTGCTGCCGAACTCGCTGATCCTGACGCTCACCTCGCTCACCATCGCCTACATCTTCGGCGTCCTGGCAGGCGCGTGGCTCGCATGGCGGCGCGGCAGTTGGGTCGAAGGCGTGGCCATCCCCGTCGTGCTCGCCACGCGCGCGGCGCCGGAGTTCTGGATCGGCATGGTCCTGCTGGCCATTCTCTCCTTCAAGTTCGGCTGGTTTCCTTCGGGCGGGGCCAGCAGCCCGGGCATGGTCTATGCGGGCGAATGGCAGCGCATGTTCTCGCTCGACTACCTGCATCATCTGGCGCTGCCGGTGTTCACCCTGGCGCTCTACCTGCAGGGCCTGCCGCTCCTGCTGATGCGCTCCAACATGCTGGAGGTGATGCACGAGGAGTTCGTCACCATGGCGCGCATGAAGGGCTTGAGCGAATGGCGCATCGTGATCCGCCATGCCGCGCGCAACGCCATGCTGCCGGTCGTCACCGCCTTCGCGCTCGGCATCGGGCTCTCGATGGGCGGCAACGTGGTGATCGAGACCGTGTTCTCCTGGCCGGGGATCGGTCGCCTGCTGGTGCAGGCCGTGGCCAACCTCGACTATCCGCTGGCGCAGGGTGCGTTCCTGATGATCGCCGCCGTGCTTGCGGTCATGAACTTCGTGGCCGACCTCCTGTACATGACGCTCGATCCCAGGGTGACGCATGGCCGCCGCGGCTGACCTGGGACCGGCCGTGCGCCGGCTCGTCACCATGCCGCTGCGCGATCCGTTCGCGTTCGCGGGCATCACGATCTACGTCGTTTTCGCGCTGGTCGCGGTCTTCGCCGACCAGCTGGCGCCGCTCGATCCGCTGGAGATCCTGTTCACCAAGGCCGGCAAGCTCGCGGCCAACGTCCCGCCCGGGCCTGAATTCCTGCTCGGCACCACCAACCTCGGCCGCGACATCTATGGCGAGCTGATCCATGGAACGCGCAGCGCGCTGGCCGTCGGCCTGTCGGCCGCGGTCGTCGTCGCGACCGTGGGCACCGTGGTCGGACTGGTGGCCGGCTACTTCGGCGGCACGATCGACTCGGTATTGATGCGCATCGCCGACATGGCGCTGTCGCTGCCGTTCCTGCCGTTCGTGATCGTGTTGACGGGTTTCCTGGGCGCCAGCACCTCGAACATCGTCTTCGCCGTGGCGCTGCTGCTGTGGCCCAACTCCGCGCGCGTGATCCGGAGCCAGGTGCTGACGTTGCGCGAGCGGGCCTATGTCGAGGCGGCACGGGTCACGGGCGCCAGCCACTGGCGCATCCTGTTCGTGCACATCGCGCCCAACATCCTGCCGCTCAGCTTCGTCTATGCCGCCATCGCCATCGGCTGGGCGATCGTCACCGAGGCCAGTGTCAGCTTCCTGGGCTTCGGCGATTCCACCAGCGTGTCGTGGGGCTACATGCTGCAGGACGCCTTCAGCTCGCAGGCGCTGTCGCGCAAGCAGTACGCGTGGTTCGTGCCGCCGGGCGTCTGCATCATCCTGGTCGTGGTGGCGGGCTTCTTCATCAGCCGCGGCTACGAGGAAGTCTTCATGCCGAGGCTGCGCGGCAGATGAGTGTCCCGGCGATCCTCGAAGTCGACAACCTGCAAATCCACTACCGCACGCGCGAAGGCGTGGCGCGCGCCGTCGATGGCGCGTCGTTCAGCGTTCCCGAAGGCAAGATCGTGGGGCTGGTGGGGGAGTCGGGCTGCGGCAAGACCACGGCGGTGCGCGCCATCATGGGCGTGCTGGCCGAGAACGGCAGCCGCGCGGGGGGCCGGGTCGTCTTCCAGGGCAAGCCCATCGACGCCGGCAACACCCGTCCGCTGCTGTGGCGCGAGATCGCCTACGTGCCGCAAAGCGCCATGAGTTCGCTCGATCCCGTCTATACGGTGGGCGAGCAGATCGTCGAGGTGCTGACCAAGCGCGGCGGGGCCGCGCGGTCGGCGGCGCGCGCCCGCTCGGCCGAGCTGTTCGATCTCGTGGGCTTGAGCGAACGCCGCCTCGCCGACTATCCCCACCAGTTCTCCGGCGGCATGCGCCAGCGCGCGGCCATCGCCATGGCGCTGGCGCTCGAGCCCAGCCTGCTGCTGGCCGACGAGCCGGTGACCGCGCTCGACGTGATCGTGCAGCGCCAGATCCTCGACACGCTGCGCGAGCTGCAGCAGCGGCTCAGGCTCTCGATGGTGATGGTGACGCACGACATCAGCGTCGTGGCCTATCTCTGCGACGAGATCGTCGTGATGTATGCGGGGCAGGTGGTGGAAAGCGGCCCCGTGCGCGAGGTGCTAGCGCGGCCGCGGCACCCTTACACGATGGGCCTGCGCAATGCCTTTCCCGACCTGGTGTCGGACGCGATGGAGCTGGTGCCGATCGACGGCAGTCCGCCCGATCTGCGCGAGACCCTGACCGGCTGCCGCTTCGCGCCACGCTGCCCCTTCGTCGAGACCGCGTGCCTGTCTCACGCGCTGGCACCCGTCACGACCGGCGGACATCTCTCGGCTTGCCGCCGCGACGGCGAGGCCGACGCGCTTCGCGCTGCTGCGTTGCGTCCATCGACATGGCTGCGCCCGTGAACGCCCTCGTCGAATTGCGCGGTGTCGCCAAGCATTTTCCCGTCGCGCGGTCTCTGGGCGAGGTCGTGCGCGGCCAGCATCCGGCCGTGCGCGCCCTCGATGGCGTGAGCTTCGATATCGGCGCGGGCGACGCCCTGGCCATCGTGGGCGAATCGGGTTGCGGCAAGACCACGCTCGGCCGCCTCCTGCTGAAGCTCGTCGAGCCGACGGCGGGGACCATCGCCTTCGATGGCGCAGCGCTCGCCGGATTGTCGGGCGAGGCGCTGAAGGCCTTCCGCCGCCAGGCGCAGCTCGTGTTCCAGAACCCGTTCGATGCGCTCAACCCGCGTTTCACCATCTATCGCGCCGTGGCCGAGCCGCTGCTGAATGCCGGCATCGACAAGTCAGAGCATGCCGACCGCGTGGCCGAGGCCTTCCGCCGCGTGCATCTCCCCGATCTCGAACGCTATCTCGATCGCTATCCGCATCAGCTGAGCGGCGGCCAGCTGCAGCGCGTCGTGCTGGCGCGCGCTCTGGTGCTGACGCCGCGCTTCCTGGTGGCCGACGAGCCGGTGTCGATGCTCGACGTCAGCGTGCGCGCCGGCATCCTGTCCCTGATGCGCGAGATCCGCGAGGAGATGGGCCTCACCGCCGTCTACATCAGCCACGATCTCGCGCTGGTGCGCTATCTCTGCGAGCGCACGGTGGTGATGTATCTCGGCACGATCGTGGAGGATGGGCCCACCCTGGAAATCGTGCGCCGCCCGCGTCATCCCTACACGCGGGCGCTGGTTGCCGCCGTGCCGGTGCCCGACGCCGATCAATCCCGTGCACCGCTGCCGATCATCGGCAGCGTGCCGGATGCGCGCGATCCGCCGTCAGGCTGCCGCTTCCGCGACCGCTGCCCGCACGCTTTCGCCCGCTGCGCCACGGAGACGCCGCCGCTGCGTGCGGTGGGTGAGGGCCACACCGTCGCCTGCCATCTCGATCTGGCTTAGGACCTTTCCGACGAAGATGGGTTCACTTGATTTTCGTCCCTCCCCCGTCTTCGGGGGAGGTGCCCCGTCATACGGGGCGGAGGGGGGCGAGCCACGCGGGGACCCTCTTTGATTTCAGATCATGATCTGAAACTTGCAAAAAATTCGATTGAGGCTTTTCCCCTCCGCCGCGTAAGACGCGGCACCTCCCCTTGGCGGCGTCCGCCAAGGGGAGGGTATGAGTCAACGTCGATCGGAAGAACCTTAGGTGTGCCCCGCGCTTGGCATGATGATCTCGCCGCTCTCCAGCAGGGTCTTGAGATTGGACAGGATGCGCGGCCAGCCGCCGGACACCGCCTCGATCAGCTTCGAGCCGTCGCGTTCCATGGAATGGAGGACGGAGAGCTTCACCACCTTGGCATTGTCGGGAACGGCTTCGATCGTGAAGCTGCAGAGCGAGGGGCCTTCGGCCTTCAGCTCCTCCTTCCATTGATTGTGCCACTTGATCACGAGGCGCCGCGGCGGATCGGACTCGACGATCTCGCCCATGTCGGCGATGCGGCCGTCGGGGAAGACCAGCTTCCAGGACGAGCCCGTCTTGAAGTCGCTCTCGCAATGCATGTCGAACCAGTACTGGCGCATGAACTCGGGGGTGACCAGGGCCTCCCACAGGCGGTCGGCCGTGGTGCGGATGAAGGTGACGTAGGCGAAAGTCGACTTGCTCATGTGTCATCGCCCTCCAGGCGTTGCTTGAGATCGTGGAGCGCCTTGAGGCGCGGCTTCTCGAACTTGGCGAGCCAGCGTTCGTACACTTCCTGCAGCGGCACGGGATTGAGCAGATGCAGCTTCTCGCGGCCGCGCCACAGCACGGTCACGAGGTTGGCCGCCTCGAGCAGGTCGAGGTGCTGGGTGACGGACTGCCGTGTCATGTCGAGATGGGTGCACAGCTGGCTCAGTGTTTGCCCGTCGTTGGCGTAGAGCCGGTCCAGCAGCTTGCGGCGGCTGGGATCGGCCAATGCCTTGAACAGGAGATCGGGTTTGTTCATGCAGTCATTGGACTGCTTTTCTTATATGCAGGCAAATACCTGCATGTCAATCATGTTATAGGTCGGGCATGTTCGTCCGCCTTCTCCTGCTCCTGTCGCTCCTGACGGCGCTTCCCGCCGTCGCTCAGCAGGCCGTGCGCGTGCCCGTCGACGGAATCCAGCTTGCCGCACAGCTCTATCGCCCGGCCGGGGCGGGACGCGTGCCGGCGGTGGCGCTCTTCCACGGATGCGGCGGTGTCGGCGTCAACAACACGCGCATGGCCGGGCTGCTGAAGGACTGGGGTTACGCCGCGCTCGTGGTCGACAGTTTCGGCGCGCGTCGCATGGTCGATGTCTGCGGCCGTCACTGGCCGACGCAGGACGATGCGGACAAGCGCGTGCGCGACATCGATGCCGCGCTGGCCTGGCTCTCACGGCAGGAGTTCGTCGACGGAAGCCGCCTCGCGTTCATGGGTTATTCCTACGGCGGCGGCGTGGCATTGCTGCGCGCCTTCGAGGCGCGCGAGCCCCGGGCGCGCGCGGCGATCCTGCTCTATCCCGACTGCGGCCTGGGCACCCCGCTGGGCGCGGCGCCCGAGCCGCGCCAGCCCACGCTGTTCGCGATGGGCGCGCTCGACGACTGGACGCCCCCCGCCCAGTGCCAGGCGCTGATCGATCGCGTGAAGGTGGGACGGGAGCTGGTGGAAACGCACGTGTATGCAGATGCACATCACAGCTTCGATGCACTCGGCCTGCCGGTGCGCTACCTCGACGGCGTCGGCAATCGCAGCAAGCCCGGCGGCTGCTGCGGCGCGCACTACGGCGCCAACGAAGCGGCTTGGAAGGCATTCGTCGCCGATACCAAAGCCTTCCTGGCACGGCATCTGACGCCGCACTAAGCAGTGCGCCCCGAACCGGTAATCTTATTTCAATTCTGTCGCGCGACAGGGAGGGGCGAAAGCTGGGACAAATCGCCTAAAACCCTTGTGCCATCGGCATCGGACCTGTCCCGGAAGGTTGGGACGATTTAGGGACTCTCCTTCGCGCGAGCCCCTTACCGCGCCTTCGCGCGGGGGTGCGCCTTGCGATAGACCTCGGTCAGGCGCACCGCATCGACGTCGGTGTAGCGCTGCGTGGTCGAGAGGCTGGCGTGGCCCAGCAGCTCCTGGATCGTCCGCAGGTCGCCGCCCGCGCCCAACAGGTGCGTGGCGAAGGAGTGGCGCAGTGCATGCGGGGTCACCGACTCCGGCAGTCCCAGTGCGTGGCGGATATTGCGCACGCGCTTCTGGACGATGGCGGGGTCCAAGGGGCCGCCGCGCGCGCCCAGGAAGAACGCGTCGTTGGGGCCCAGCGCCGCCATGAACGGGCAGGCGTCGCGATAGGCCTTCATCGCTTCGATCGCCTGCGGCAGCAGCAGCACGAGGCGTTGCTTGTTGCCCTTGCCGGTGATGGCGAGCGTGTCCTGGCCGGTCTTGAGCAGGCCGTCGACGGTGGCCTTGCTGAGACCGAGCGCCTCGCTGATGCGCAGGCCCGCGCCGTAGAGCAGCACGAGCACGGCCTGGTCGCGCAGGTCGATCCAGGGGGCGCGTTCCTGGTCGGGTTCCTGGTCGAGCAGATCGCCCATGTCCTTTTCGGAGAGGGCTTTGGGGATCGAGCGCGGCAGCTTCGGTGTCTGGATGGCACCGATGGCGCCATTGCGGGCGAGGCCGCGCTTGTCGAGGAAGCGGAAGAAGGAACGTACGGAAGAGAAGGCGCGCGCCGTCGAGGTGCGGGCGAGGCCGCGGCTGGCCTGTTCGGCGAGCCAGGCGCGGAACTCGGCGGGCTTCAGTTTGGCCAGCGCGTCGAGCGTGACGGCGGCGCCGAGATAGCTCGTCATGAAGGCGAGGAAGCCGTCGACGTCGTGCTCGTAGGCGACCAGCGTATGCTCGGCCAGGCGCCGTTCGCTTTTCAGCCAGTCGCGCCATGCCTCGCGGGCGGCGGCGAGCTTCATTGCTATTCGGGCAGATCCAGCCAGGCGCGCATCGTGTTCTCCAGCACCTTGGCCAGGAAGAACAGCAGCTCGGTCGCCATGTCGGGGCCGAAGGCCTCGCCCTCGCGCGCGCCAAAGCACATCACCGCGTCGGGCGAGCCCGACGAGACCTTGAGCCGCATCAGCACGTCGGACTTCACGAAGCGCGAGACCTCGCCGAAGAAGGCGTCCTCGCCCACGATGTGGGAGCGCAGGCGCGCGTGCTTGTCCGGGCCGATCGCGGCATCGATGGCGCCTGGCGCCAGGACGTAGACGCCGCGCACCGGCGTGCGCTTGGGGGCATCGGCGTTGGCCTCGATCGCCAGCGTGATGAAGTCGACGTCGAGCAGTTCGGGCAGCTCGTGCGTCACGACGTGGATCATCTTCTCGAAGGTCGTCGCCTGGATGATCGAGATCACCGCCGCCTGGACGCGGTTCTGGACGATCTGGTTCTGCTTGGAGTTGGCGATGATCTCGGTGCGCTCGGTCTTGAGCTTGTCGATCTCGGAGCGGAAGCGCTTCAGGATGGCCTGCTGCATGTCGATCACGCCCGGACCCTGCGGCCGCTGCGTCAGCCCGAGGTCGCCCACGAGTTCGGCGTGCTCCTCGAAGAAGGTCGGATGGGCCTTGAGATAGGCAACGACATCGTCGGCCGTGATCACCTTGACCTGGCGGCCCGATCCGTCGGGCGCGGTAACGGTGCCGTCGCTGCTCACAGAATCGCCCTCACAGGATTGATTGGCCGGTCTTGGCCCAATCGTCGAGGAAGGCCTTGAGGCCGTTGTCGGTCAGCACGTGCTTGAAGAGCTGGCGGATGATGTTGGGCGGCACGGTCGCGACATGGGCGCCCATCTTGGCGGCCTGGATCACGTGCTGCGTGTGACGCACCGACGCCACCAGCACCTCGGTCTTGAAGTGCGGGTACTGCGTGTAGATCGTCATGATCTCGTGGATCAGCTCCATGCCGTCATGGCCCTGGTCGTCGATGCGGCCGACGAAGGGCGAGATGAACGAGGCGCCGGCCTTGGCGGCAAGCAGCGCCTGGCCCGCCGAGAAGCACAGGGTGACGTTCACCATCGTGCCTTCTTCGCGCAGCGCCTTGCAGGTCTTGAGGCCGTCCGGCGTCAGCGGCACCTTCACGGTCACGTTCTTGGCGAGCTTGGCCAGCTTCCGCCCTTCTTCCAGCATGGTCTTGTAGTCGGTCGAGACGGTCTCGGCGCTGACCGGGCCGGGCACGATGGAGCAGATTTCCTTGATCGTATCGAGCATCGGACGGCCCGACTTCAGGATCAGGGAGGGATTGGTGGTGACGCCGTCGAGCAGCCCGGTGGCCGCGATATCTTTAATTTCGGCGACGTCGGCGGTATCCACGAAGAACTTCATCTAAAATGCCCCAATGGCCAGTGGTTCGGACACGCGCGGTACCACAATTTCTAGCAGATGCGACCGCACCCGTGGGGGCTGAATCGGTGGAAAAGACCGTGCCTCAACGGGCGACCAAGCGGACGGTGCGTGT
>CAIWTJ010000210.1 GCA_903915535.1 Enhydrobacter aerosaccus | reverse complement strand
ATCACGACGCCTATGACAGACTGGGCGTGGCCGGCATCCCGTGCGGCGTGCAGGGCTCCAAGGGCGGCGGCTGGTTCCGCGGCGACCTCAACACGCTCGAAGACCTGAAGGGCATGCGCCTGCGCTATGGCCGCATCTCCGGTCCCGTGATCGAGAAGTCTGGCGCCACGCTGGTGCAGCTGCCGGCGGGCGAGTTCTTCTACCATCTGCAGCAGGGCAAGGTGGACGGCGGCGAAATGGCGACACCCGCCATGGACGCAGCCCTCGGCTTCGACAAGCTCGGCCTGCCTTACTATATGCCGGGCTGGCAGCAGCCGTCGGCCGTGCTCGACTTCCTCATGCGCAAGGACAAGTGGCTGGAACTGCCCGCCTCGTTGCGCGCGCAGATCGAAACGGCCTGCCATGCCAACATCGCATGGACCTTGAGCCGTGCGCCGCACATCCAGGCCTTGGCGCTGGAGAGGCTCCAGGCCTCCGGCGTCGTGATCAAGCAGTGGTCGCCTGTGCTGCTCGAGGCCTTCCGGGCCAACACCACGATCATGCTGCAGGAGCGAGCCAACCGCGATCCGGAGTTCGCGGCGGCGTGGGCCAACCAGAAGGCCTTCGTCACGCAGGGAATGACCTGGCGGACGATGTCCCGCCTGCCGTAGTACCTGATGAGCTGAGGACGCGCTTGCTCTGGCGCGGAGGGCCGGGCAGTTTGGGCCGGTCATGACCGTCCTATCCTCATCGATCGACACCCGTTCCGATACCTTCAAGAAGAACGCCGAAGCCATGCGCGGCCTGGTCGACGACCTGCGCGCGCGCACCGAGAAGGTGCGGCTGGGCGGCGGCGAGGAATCGCGCAAGCGCCATCTCGCGCGCGGCAAGCTTCTACCGCGCGAGCGCGTTCGCGCGCTACTCGATCCAGGCTCGCCGTTCCTCGAGCTGTCGCCTCTTGCGGCACTGGACATGTACGACAACGAGGCGCCGGGCTCCGGCGTGATCACGGGCGTGGGCCGGGTGAGCGGCGTCGAGTGCGTGATCGTCTGCAATGACGCCACGGTAAAGGGCGGTACCTACTATCCGATGACCGTGAAGAAGCATCTCCGCGCGCAGGAAGTCGCCATGGAGAACCGTCTTCCCTGCATCTACATGGTCGATTCGGGCGGCGCCAACCTGCCGCAATGGCCGGAAGTATTTCCGGACAAGAACCATTTCGGCCGCATCTTCTACAATCAGGCCAACATGTCGGCGCAAGGGATTCCCCAGATCGCCTGCGTCATGGGCTCGTGCACGGCGGGCGGTGCCTATGTGCCGGCAATGAGCGACGAGACCATCATCGTGCGCAAGCAGGGCACGATCTTCCTGGCCGGTCCGCCGCTGGTAAAGGCGGCGATCGGCGAGATCGTGAGCGCCGAGGACCTGGGCGGCGCCGACGTGCACGCGCGCACCTCGGGCGTCGCCGATCACTACGCGCAGAACGACAGCCATGCGCTGGGCATGCTTCGCCGCATCGTGGCGACCCTCAACTGGAAGAAGCAGCCGTCGGTGTCGATGCTGCCGCCGGTCGCGCCGCGCTTTGCGGCCGAAGAGCTCTACGGCGTGGTGCCGGCCGATGCGCGCACGCCGTTCGACATGCGCGAGGTGATCGCTCGCCTGGTCGACAACAGCGAGCTCGACGAGTTCAAGCAGCTCTATGGCACGACCATCGTCACCGGCTTCGCCCGCATCTGGGGCTATCCGGTCGGCATCGTCGCCAACAACGGAATCCTGTTCAACGAGTCGGCGCTCAAGGCCGCGCACTTCATCGAGCTGTGCGGACAGCGCGGCATCCCGCTGGTCTTCCTGCAGAACATCACCGGGTTCATGGTGGGCAGGAAGTACGAGGCGGGCGGCATCGCGCGCGACGGCGCCAAGATGGTGACGGCTGTGTCCACGGTGAACGTGCCGAAGTTCACGGTGATCGTGGGCGGCAGCTACGGCGCCGGCAACTACGGCATGTGCGGCCGCGCCTACAGCCCGCGCTTCCTCTGGATGTGGCCCAATTCGCGCATCTCCGTCATGGGTGGGGAACAGGCGGCCAGCGTGCTGGCGACGGTGAAGCGCGACAACATCGAGGCCAAGGGCGGCCAATGGCCGAAGGAAGAAGAAGAAGCGTTCAAGAAGCCGGTCCGCGACGCCTACGAGCGCGAGGGCCATCCTTATTACGCCACGGCGCGCATCTGGGACGACGGCATCCTCGATCCGGCCGACACGCGCATGACCCTGGCGCTGGCGCTGTCGGCGGCGATGAACCAGCCGATCGGGCAGACCAAGTTCGGCGTGTTCCGGATGTGATCGGGCAATGACCGGCGCAATCCTGACGACAATAGAGAACGGCGTCGCGACCTTGCGGCTCAACCGCCCCGACGACATGAATTCGCTCGACGCCGACGCAGCGCGTGCGATCCGCAATGCCGTCGAAGCCTTCGGCGCGGATCCCGCCGTGCGGGTCATGGTACTGGCGGGCGAGGGGCGGATCTTTTCCGCCGGGGGCGACTTCAACTGGGTGCTGACCTGGCCCGGACTCGACGCCATCACGCGCCATGTCGGTGCCGATGCGCTGATGGCGGCGGTGCAGGCGATCTACGATTTTCCCAAGCCGTCCATCGCGCGGGTTCATGGTGCGACGGTCGGCGGCGGCGTCGGTCTGATGCTGGCCTGCGACTTCGCTGTCGCTACCTCGGAAGCGCGATTCGGCCTGACGTCCGTACGCAACGGCCTGCTGGCCGGTATTGCCATACCTGTACTGATCGAGGCAGTGGGACCGCGCATGGCGCGGCAGCTGCTGATGCACGGCGGCATCTTCGATGCAGCCACCGCGCTGCGCATCGGCCTGATCGACCAGGTCGTCGAGGCCAGCGAACTCGACACCACGGTGGCCGCGCTTGCCAGGGAATTGAAACTCGGCGCGCCGTCGGTGCAGACCCTGGTCAAGAAGCTGGTGACCCAGATCAACGCCCTGCCGCACGATTCGAGTGCCGCCGAGGTCCTGGGCCAGCAGGTCGCCAACCAGTGCGTCACCGAAGAGGCGCTGGAAGGCATGAAGGCCTTCCTCGACAAGCGCAAACCGAAATGGGCGGATTGAGATGTTCTCCAAGATCCTGATCGCCAACCGCGGCGAGATCGCCTGCCGCGTGATCAAGACGGCCAGGCGGCTCGGCGTGAAGACCGTGGCGGTCTATTCCGACGCCGATGCCGGCGCCCGCCATGTCGCGATGGCCGACGAGGCGGTTCACATCGGAGGCTCCGCGGCGCGCGAGAGCTATCTCGTGGTCGACAAGATCCTCGACGCAGCCAGGCGCACCGGCGCGCAGGCGGTGCATCCGGGCTACGGCTTCCTGTCCGAGAACGCGGCCTTTGCCGAGTCCTGCGGCAAGGCCGGCATCGTCTTCATCGGGCCGCCGCCGTCGGCGATCCGCGCCATGGGCTCCAAGAGCGAAGCCAAGAAGATCATGGAGAAGGCCCGGGTGCCGCTGGTGCCAGGCTATCACGGCGACGACCAGTCGCCGGCGCTGCTCGCGAAGGAAGCGGCCGGGATCGGCTTTCCGGTGCTGATCAAGGCGTCGGCGGGCGGCGGCGGCACGGGCATGCGGGTCGTCGAGGCCGCCGACAAGTTCGGCAGTGCGCTGGAAGGCGCCAAGCGCGAAGCCAAGGCCTCGTTCGCCGACGATCACGTGCTGATCGAGAAGTACCTGACGCGGCCGCGGCACATCGAGATCCAGGTCTTCGCCGACGGTCACGGCGATTGCGTCTATCTGTTCGAGCGCGACTGCTCGATCCAGCGTCGCCACCAGAAGGTGATCGAGGAAGCGCCCGCGCCGAACATGGACCCGGCGCGGCGCAAGGCGATGGGCGAGGCGGCTGTCGCGGCGGCCAAGGCGATCGGCTATGTCGGCGCAGGCACGGTGGAGTTCATCGCCAATCAGGACGGCACTTTCTACTTCATGGAGATGAACACCCGCCTGCAGGTGGAGCATCCTGTGACGGAGGCGATCACCGGCCAGGACCTCGTCGAGTGGCAGCTGCTCGTCGCCGCGGGCGGCAAGCTTCCGCTAAGGCAGGAGGAACTACGGATCGATGGCCACGCCGTTGAGGTCCGGCTCTACGCCGAGGATCCAGCGCGGAACTTCCTGCCATCGACCGGTACGCTCGTCCATCTGCGCCTGCCGCGAGAGAATGCGCATGTGCGTGTCGACACCGGTGTGCGCGAAGGCGATACGGTATCGCCGTTCTACGATCCCATGATCGCCAAGGTGATCGTGCACGATCGCGACCGCACGTCGGCCATGCGGCGCATGGCGGCGTTGATGGCGGCGACCGAGGTCGTGGGCGTCACGACCAACTCGGCGTTGCTCGAGGCGCTGTGCTCGCATCCCGCCTTCGTGGGTGGCGAGGTCGATACCGGCTTCATCGAACGCTATCGCGCGGACTTGTTGCCCAAGCCGGCGCCGGCCGACGACCGGACATTCGCCGTCGCCACGCTGGCCAGGATCGCCGAGTGGACGCCGGCATCGTCCGATCCCTGGGATCTGAAGAACGGCTTCCGCCTGCTCGAAATTGGCCACGACGAGGTGCGCTGGAAGGACGGCGAGCGCGAGGCCACGGTGATCGTGCGCCGCCTGCGCGATGGTAAATTGCGGCTCGAGCTGCCGGGCGGATCGGTCGATGCCACGGTGAAGCGTGCCCGCGATGGCCGCCTTGCGATCGGCTTGGGCAACGATACTTTCGAGGCGAGTATCGTGCGTCGCGCGGCGCTGGATGGCGGCGTCGACTACACGGTGTTCGCGGGCGGCGGTGGACGCCGGCTGCGCCTCGTAGACCCGCTCGACGTCACGCAATACGAGGCAACGGCGGCTGACGAGACCGCCGTGCGTTCGCCGCTGCCCGGCAAGATCATCGACCTCAAGGTCAAGGCCGGCGACAGCGTGAGCAAGGGCCAGCCGCTGCTGGTCCTCGAGGCGATGAAGATGGAGCACACGCTGAACGCCCCGATCGACGGCAAGATCAAGAGCGTGCGTTATGCCGTCGGCGAGCAGGTGGTCGAAGGCGCCGATCTCGTGGAATTCGAGACCGGCTGAGCGCTACTGCGTCACCACGTAGTTCTTGGGCGGATACTTCTTTAGCGCCGCCTCGTTCACGTCCATGCCCCAGCCCGGCCCCTTGGGCAGGAGGAAGTCTCCATTCTCGATGGTGGGCGCGTTGGTCACGATCTCGTCGCGCCACGGCACGCTGTCTATATCGGTCTCCATGATGCGGAAGTTTGGGACGGCGGCGCAGAAGTGGGCGCTGATCGTGCTGGCGAGATGGCCGTAGAAATTGTGCGGCGCCACGTTTACCTCGTAGACGTCGGCCATCGAAGCGATCTTCAGCGACTCCGAGAAGCCGTTCCAGATCACGTCGACGATAGCGGTGTCGAAGGCATAGGCCTCCAGATAGGGCTTGAAGTCGCGGCGTTCGAGCAGCGTTTCACCCGAGGCGATCGGGCAGGGCGCGTCGCGGCGCAGCAGGGCGATCGACTTGGGATCGTGCACGTCGAGTTCGAGCCATGTGAGGTCGTATGGTCCCACGGCGTCGGCGATGCGGCGGAAGCCCTCGGTGCGGAAGTGGAAGTTGGTGTCGAGCATGATGCCGACGTCGGGGCCGACGCCCTTGCGGAAGGCCTCGACGGTCTTCGCGGCACTGCGCGCGATGAAGGCATCCCAGTTGCGCTCGGGGAAACCCTTGCCGACCACGAAGCCGGGACGATAGGCGCGCAGCTTGCCGTCGACTTCCATGGCGATGTTGGTCTTGCAGGCGGTGAAGCCGCGCTTGCGGACCTCTTCGCCCACCTCCGTCATGTCGTCGTAGGTGCGCACTGGGTCGGTGCCGACGATGTCGGGATTGCGCATGCGGTAGGAGCCGCAGTGCGACCAGTACACGGGAATGCGGTCGCGCAACTTGCCGCCGAACAGCTGGTAGACCGGCACCCCCAGCACCTTGCCCTTGATGTCGAGCAGCGCGTTCTCGATGGCGGCGATCGCCTGCCGCACCACGCCGCCGCGCGACTGCGTCGACTTGGTGGCGAGCACGGCGTTCACCATCTCGATGTCCATCGGATCCATGCCGATCACGAAAGGCATCAGCGCCTCGATCACGCCGGCCAGGCCCGGGCTGCCGAAGCTCTCGTTGAACTCCGACCAGCCAACGATGCCATCTTGCGTCGTGACCTTGAGGAACGAGAATATGCGCCAGCCTGCGTCGCAGCGGAATATCTCGTGCGCTTTCACCTTCAGCATCGTTACTTTTTCCCCCGACTCAACAGAGCGTGGAGGAGGATAGCACCGAACGTGGCCGTGCCGATGCCGCCCATGGCGAAACCGCCGAACCGCAGAGTGAAGTCACCCGTGCCAAGGACCAGTGTCATGGCAGCGACAAGAAGATTGCGGCTGTCGGCGAAGTCGACCTTGTTGTCGACCCAGATGCGCGCACCCGCGATCGCGATCAGGCCGAAGACCACGATGCTGATGCCGCCCATCACCGCAAGCGGGATCGCATGGATCAGGGCTCCGAACTTGGGCGAGAAGCCCAGCAGGATCGCGAACAGGGCAGCCACGACGAAGATTGCCGTCGAGTAGATCTTGGTTGCGGCCATCACGCCGATGTTCTCGGCATAGGTCGTATTGCCGGTGCCGCCGACCGTACCCGACGCCATCGTGGCGATCGCATCGCCCAGAAAAGCCCGGCCGATGTAGGGATCCATGTCACGGCCGGTCATGGCGGCGACGGCCTTCATGTGGCCGAGATTTTCGGCGACCAGGATCAGTGCCACCGGTGCGATCAGGACCATGGCCCTGGTTTCGAACACGGGCGCGGTGAACGAGGGCGCACCGAACCAGGCGGCGGCCGCGATGGGGGTGCCGTCGATCGGCGTGCCCCAGCCCAGGCCGTTGGTCAGCACGGCGTAGATTACGCTGGCGAGGATCAGGCCCACCAGGATGAGCAGGCGGCGCGCCATGCCCGAGGTGAAGACGGCAACGATGCCGACGCTGAGGAAGGTGACGGCCTGCATCCAGGCGTCGAAGCCGGTGGGGGCCATGTTCTTCACGGGGATGGACGCGAGGTTGAGGCCGATGACGGCCACCACCGCACCGGTCACGACCGGGGGCATCAATCGCTCGATCCAGCGCGTCCCCGACGCCATGACCGCGAGGCCGATCACCGCATAGACCGCGCCACAGGCGATGATGCCGCCCAGCGCCACGGGGATGTTGGCGTTCATCCCCTTGCCATCGTAGCCCGTCGCGACAAGCACGACCGAGATGAAGGCGAAGGAGGAGCCGACATAGCTCGGCACCTTGCCGCCGGTCGTCACGAAAAAGATCAGCGTGCCGACGCCGCTCATCAGCACCGTGATGTTGGGATCGAAGCCCATCAACAACGGCGCGAGGATCGTCGAGCCGAACATGGCCACGACATGCTGCAGGCCGAGCGCCGTGGTTTGTGGCCAGGGCAGGCGCTCATCGGGCGCAACGACACTGCCGTCGACCGGCTGCTTTACCGTCCAGTTGAACATCGCTTCCCCCAGTTCGTTATTGTCGCGGGGGAATTCTATCTCATTAAACTGTGGAATACGGCGGGGGCCTCGGGAAACACGAAGCCGCCCACAACGGCGCACAGGCCGACGACCGCCAGAATCGCGCCACGCCGCAAGGACCGCGGTCCGTCGGGCGCGAGCGCGCCGCAGGTCCGCAGGACGAGCCAGAATGTCCCGGCACCGGTCGCGCCCAGGGTGCCGAAGGCGGCGGCGATCAGCAGGCTCTCCTTGAGGTTGCTTATCTCCGGCGGCCAGGAGAAGGCGAGGATGGGAAGCAATCCGATCAGGAAACCGGCGGCAAGCGCCGGAAACAGCCTGGTCCAGCCTCGCCATATGAAGAGCAGGGCGACCGGCAGGCCGAGGGCGAAGGCGTGCAGAAGTGTGATGCCGATCGCCACCGGCAGGAAGTACGGCGTGAGCATGCCGGCCGACACGAGGACGGCCGGCACGAACCCACCCCAGAGCAGGCCCGCGGCCCAGGCGGGCGCGAACCGGAGCAGTCGCCTCAATTGATGAACTTGAGATACTGGCCGACGAAGTCGCAGTCGACATCCTTGGAATAGGCGTCGATCAGCTTCTTGGTGATCGGCCCGGGTGTCTTGCCGTCGCCGACGGGCGCGCCGTTGAAGCTGCGCACCGGCAGGATGCAGAGGCTGGTCGAGGTGAGGAACATCTCCTCGGCGTTGGCCGCGTCGAACAGGTCGACGTCGCCTGGCGTGCAGGCGATGCCCAGCTTCTTGGCCATATCCATCGTCATCTGGCGCGACACGCCCGGCAGGACGTAACGCTCCGACGGGGTGAAGAGCTGGCCCTCGCGCACGATGAAGATGTTCGAGCCCAGGCCTTCGGCAAGATTGCCGTTCTCGTCGAGCAGGATCGGCCACGCATCCGGGTTCAGCGCCTTGATCGGCTTCTCGGCCATGATCATGTTGAGGTAGTTATGCGTCTTGGCGCGGGGGCTGAGCATCGAGGGCGCGATGCGGCGCGCGGTCGTGGTCATGCAATCGGCGCCGTCGCGATATTGCTTGGCGCGCTTGGCGAACGGCAGCGGCAGCATCTCGATCACCACGTTGGGGCCGGTATGGTCCCAGCCCTCGTCGCCCACGGCATCGACGCCGCGGCTGACGCGCTGGCCGAGCCACCAGTCGCCGACGGCGGCACGCAGATGCTCGTTGCGGGCAACGACCTCTTCGCTAGCCGAGACCATTTCCTTGGCCGAGATGCCGGGATCGATCTGCAGGTAGCGCAGCGAGCGGTAGAAGCGGTCGATATGCTCCTTCAGTCGGAAAGGACGGCCGTTGAAGGTGCGTGTCATGTCGAAGGCGCCATCGCCGTACTTCCAGCTGCGGTCGCGGAACGGGATCATGACCTCGTTCTCCGGCATGAACTTGCCGTTGAACCAGGCGATGCGTTGATTGCTGAGCTGCTGTGCCATGGGACGTCCTCTCTCGGTTAGGGGAAGGCTAATGCGCCCGAAGGCGGTAGTGAAGAGCGGCCGCGCCGGCGTTTCGCCTGAAGAGGCTGGGCTGGCGCAATATTTCCTGCCGCATCGGCGAGCCCCGCCACGTAGGACAGGGCGTCGTAGATATCGCCCTCGAGTTCGCGGCGCGCAGCGGCCGCGTCGTGGGCCTGAAGAGCGGCGACGATGCGAAGCCGGCGCTCGGGCCCCAGCGGCGAGGCGACATAGTCGGGGTAGAGCAGGTTCATGTAAGGGCCGGTCTGGAGCCATAGGCCCTCGATCGCCCGCAGCAGGATCGGCTGGCGGGCAATGCCGTAGAGCGCGAAATGAAACTCGCGAATTTTCAGGCGATCCGCCGGACTATCGCCGCGGCTGCGCACAGCCACGAGTTCGGCCGCAATGCGGCGGAGGCGGGCAACCTCGTCGCGTGTCGCCACGGCGGCGGCTTTTTCCGTCGCCAATCCTTCCAGCGCCAGCCGGATGTCGCGCAATTCGAGGATCTTGGCTTTTGTCATCAACGGCACGCGCACCGAACGGCCCGGGCGCATCTCGAGGGCGCCTTCGGCGACCAGCCGGCGGATCGCCTCCCGCACCGGCGTCAGGCTGACGCCCAATGTGCTCGCGATATAGCGAAAGGAGAGCTTTTGTCCTGGCGCGAACTGACCTGCGGTCAACGCATCGCGAAGCGAGTCGTAGACTTGCGTGCGCAGAGAGGTGTCCGTGGGAGCTTTCGTGCCCATCGAACCGAATCATAGACCAGAAGCTCAGATTTGTGATCACAAATTTTGATTGCCCGCAGCCTGCCGCCAAGGCATCGTTCTTGCTGGGATGAGGGGCAAATGCGCAGTTACGCCAAATCGATCGCACTTTATGAACGCACCAAGAAGGCGTTGGCCGGCGGCGTCAGCAGCAACGTGCGCTACGCCGCGACGCCGGTGCCGCTTTTCTTCGAGCGCGGCCAGGGCGCGCGCCTCTACGATGTCGACGGCAACGTTCATATCGATTACGTGCTGGGCAACGGCCCCGCCATTCTGGGGCACGCGCCCAAGCCGGTGATCGACGCTGTCGCGGCCAGCCTGGCCGAAGGACAGGTCTTCGCCGCCCAGCATCCGCGCGAAACAGAACTCGCCGAGAGGCTGGTCCGCCTGCTGCCGAGTTCGGAAGTCGTGCGCTTTGCCACGTCGGGCACAGAGGCCGTGCTGATGGCCTTCCGCCTTGCCCGTGCCTTCACTGGCCGCGACAAGATCCTGAAATTCGAAGGCCACTATCACGGCTGGAGCGACCAGGCCTTTATCAGCACCAAGCCATCGCTCAACGAAGCAGGGCCCGCCGAAGCGCCGGTGCCTGTCGCCGGCTCGCCCGGTATGCCGGCCAGCGTGCTGGACGATGTCGTCGTCTGCGGCTGGAACGACCTCGACCTTCTCGCTGCCGCCTTCGAGCGCAACAAGAACGAGATCGCTGCCGTCATCATGGAACCGGTGATGGTGAATGGCGGGCCGATGGAGCCCGCGCCCGGATATCTCGCCGGCGTGCGCGATCTCTGCGGCCGCAACGGCGCGCTCTTCATCTGCGACGAGGTCATCACCGGTTTCCGCGCGGGCCTGCGCGGGGCCCAGGGGCGCTATGGCGTGAACGCCGATCTCTCGATCTACGCCAAGGCGGTCGCCGCGGGCTTTCCCCTCGCCATGGTCGGCGGCCGGCGCGATGTCATGGACACCCTGCTCGACAAGGGCGTGATGCATGGCGGCACCTATAACGGCAATGTCCAGAGCATGGCTGCGGCAATCGCGGCGCTCGACGTGCTGGAGGCGAACGACGGCGCCGTCTATCGTGAGCTCGAGCGTCGCGGGACGCATCTGATGCAGGGGTTGGCGGAGTTGGCGAAGAAGCACAAGCAGGCGGTGAAGGTGCAGGGACTGCCCGCGATCTTTCAGGTGTTCTTCACCGAGGGCGCGCCGCCGCGCAATTATCGCGAGTCGGCTGCGTGCGACAAGGACAAGGCGCTGGCCTTCCATATCGCGCTGCAGGAAGAAGGCATCCGTACCAACCAGAACGCCAAGTGGTTTCTGTCGGTCGCACACGACGACGCGATCATCGACGAGACTCTCGCGGCGGCCGATCGAGCGATGGCCACGCTGCAATGAGCGACATCCGCCTCGAAGGCGTGAGCAAGCGCTACGGCACGGTGGCAGCGGCGGACAACGTCGACCTCAACGTGACACAGGGCGAGTTCGTCACCATCCTGGGCCCGAGCGGTTCAGGCAAGACGACGCTTTTGTCGCTGATCGCCGGCCTCAACAAGCCGACGGCGGGCAAGATCTTCATCGGCGGCCGCGATGTCACAGACGCGCCGGCGCAGCAGCGCAATATCGGTCTGGTGTTTCAGTCCTACGCGCTGTTCCCGCACATGACCGTGCTGGAGAACGTCATGTTCCCGCTGGGGGTGCGCAAGATCACGGGCGAGGCCGCCCGCACGCAATCGCTCGAAGCGCTGAAGCTGGTCCGGCTCGAGGGCCTGCACGACCGCCGGCCGTCGCAACTGTCCGGCGGCCAGCAGCAGCGC
The DNA here is from genome assembly GCA_903915535.1 of Enhydrobacter aerosaccus. Taxonomy (GTDB): domain Bacteria; phylum Pseudomonadota; class Alphaproteobacteria; order Reyranellales; family Reyranellaceae; genus Reyranella; species Reyranella aerosaccus_C. Next base: position 21,690 of record CAIWTJ010000210.1, on the reverse strand, counting down.
GTGGCGCTCGCGCGCGCGGTGGTGTTCAAGCCGGATATCCTGCTGCTCGACGAGCCATTGGGCGCTCTCGATCGCAAGCTGCGCGAGGAACTGCAGGTCGAGCTGAAGCAGCTCCAACGCACGCTGGGCGTGACGACACTCCTGGTCACGCATGATCAAGAAGAGGCGCTTTCGCTGAGCGACCGCATCATGGTGCTGAACCATGGCCAGACGCAGCAGGTGGCGGCGCCGACGGAGGCTTATCTCAAGCCCGCCAACCGCTTCGTCGCGGAGTTCCTTGGCATCGCGAATTTTATCGGCATCGATGGCGGCCGGACCGGGCTGGTGCGGCCGGAACGCGTGAAGCTCTCGCCGGCGGGCATGAATGGCGGCACACCTGCCAAAGTCGTCGAGGCCATCTACCTGGGCCAGATGGTCCGCTATCATCTCGAACTCGATGGAGGCGCGGCGCCCATGGTGGCGGCTGTGCCGTTCGTGGGCCGCGCCTTTACGGCGGGCGAAAAAGTTTCTGTGTCGTGGGACGCGACCGACCTGTGGCCGGTCGCGTGAGGGAACAACCGAGGAGGCAAAGATGAAAAGACGTAGTTTTGTGACCGGCGCCGCAGCCGGCGTGTCGGCGTTCGGACTCCTGTCGGCGGGCGCGCGCGCCCAGTCGAAGGAAATCCGCATGATCGAATCGGGCGGCCTGTCGGGCGACTCGATCGAGAAGGGCTACATCGAGCCATTGATGAAGAAGAGCGGCATCAAGGTCATCCGGGAAAGCCCGAGTTCGCTCGGCAAGCTGCGCGCGCTGGTCGAGAGCGGCCAGAAGGACACCGTGCTGTTCGAGCTGGGCCAGAGCGTCATGGTGCAGGCCAAGAACCTCGGGCTGATCGAGCCTTTGGACTGGGCCGCGATCAACCCGGCGCCGATGTTCCCGGAAGCCAAGAACGAGTACGGCTTCGGCTACCAGTACTTCTCGACCATCATGGCGTGGCGGAAGGGCGCGAAGGAACCGAAGAACATGACGGATTTCTTCGACCTCAAGAACTTCCCGGGCAAGCGCTGCCTGCCGGATTATCCGCACTATCTCCTGCCGTTCTGTGTGCAGGCGGCGGGTGTGCCGGTCGACAAGATCTTCCCGCTCAATGTGGATCTCGCCTTCAAGAAGCTGGATGAGATCAAGAAGGACGTGTCGGTCTGGTGGAAGGCGGGCGCCCAGCCGGCGCAGCTGTTGAAGGACAACGAGGTCCAGTATTCGATCTGCTGGTCGGGTCGCGTCGTCAACGAGCCGACGCTGGCCATGAGCTTCGTCGGCGGCAAGGCCGATCTCAGCTACTTCGGCATCGTGAAAGGCTCCAAGCCCGAGGACAAGGCCGCGGCCTACAAGCTGCTGCACGAGATGTCGCTGCCGGAGAACCAGGCCCAGGCGGCCACGGTGATCTCCTACACCGGCTCCAGCCCCGAGCTCGATCCGCTGCTGCCCAAGGACAAGCTCTGGCAGTTTCCGACGGCCAAGCAGAACAAAGCGGTCCAATACTTCGAGGACGCCCAGTGGTGGGTCACGAACGGCGAGGCCGTGAACAAGAAGTGGGAAGCCTTCAAGCTCAACCTCTGAGCCGGAAGGGATCACGATGCGTGGAACGGGCTTCAGCTTCGTCGCACCCTTGCTGGTGCTGATGGTTGTCGCCTTCAACGCGCCCATCGTCTACATGCTGGGCCTCGCCTTTTGGGAAAAAGGGCGAGGCTTCACGCTCGAGCACTACCAGGGGCTGATCGAGACGCCGGTCTATCTCAAGGTGCTCGGCAATACGATGCGAATCGCCCTGATCGCCACCCTTGCCAACATGGCGATCGGCTATCCCTTGGCCCATTGGATGCGGGGCCTGCAAAATCGCGCGCGGCTGATCGCGATCGCGCTGGTCGTGCTGCCGTTCTGGGTCTCGATCCTGGTGCGGACCTATGCGTGGATCGTCGTTCTGGGCAACGGCGGGCTGGTGAACCGCTTCCTGCAATGGACCGGCCTCACCGATGCACCGGTGTCGTTCCTTTATAACGAGATGGGCGTCACCATCGGCATGGCCAACGTGCTGCTGCCGTTCCTGGTGCTGCCGTTGTTCGCCGCGATGATCAAGATCGACGACCGCCTGCTGCAGGCCGCCGCCTCGATGGGCGCGCCGCCGCGCACGATCTTCTGGAAGATCTATTTTCCGCTCACGCTGCCGGCGCTGGCGGCGGGGACATTGCTGGTCTTCATCCTGTGCCTCGGCTTCTACGTGACGCCCGCGATCCTGGGCGGCGGCCGCGTGCCGATGATCTCCAATCTGCTCGACACCCTGATCAATCAGATCCCGCGCTGGGAACAGGCGTCGGCGATCTCGACGATCCTGCTGATTGTGACCCTGCTGATCTTCGCCGCCTATCGCCGGCTCGACCGGAAGGCCTCGGCATGAGGAGGGGCGCATGATCGGCGGCTCCCCCTGGACGCGACGGCTGCTGGCGACGGTCGGCGTGCTGGCGCTGGTGTTCCTCACCGTTCCCATCGTGATCGTGATCCCGATGTCGTTCTCGTCGGCCAAGTCGCTGACCTTTCCGCCTCCGGGATTTTCGCTGCGCTGGTACGAGACGCTGTTCGGCAATCCGCGCTGGATGGAGGCGATGTGGACCTCGACCGTGGTGGCCGTGATCTCTTCGATAGTGGCCCTGGTGCTGGGCGCGCTGGCGGCCTACGGCCTGCGCCGTGGCAGTTTCAAGGGGCGCGACTGGGCGGAAGGCAACTTCATGGCGCCGCTGATCGTGCCCACGATCATCGCGGCGATTGCGCTCTACCTCGGCCTCGCCAAGATCGGCCTGCTGGGCTCGTTCGTGGGACTCGTTGTCGCCCACACGATCCTGAACGTGCCGTTGGTGATGATGGTGATGGGCGTGGCGATCCGGGAGTTCGACCAGAGGATCGAGCAGGTGGCGTGGAGCCTGGGCGCCTCTTGGTCCTACACGGTGCGCAAGGTGATGCTGCCCAACCTGGCGCCGAGCGTCTTCGCGGCCTGGGTCTTCGCCTTCATCGGCAGTTTCGACGAGGTGATCGTGACCTCGTTCATCGCCGGCAAGTACGAGACTGTGCCGAAGAAGATGTTCAACGAGCTGATCCTCGAGGTAAACCCGACAATCACCGCCGTGGCGACGCTATTGATCGTGCTGACCGTACTTGCGCTGGCCGCCGTGGTGATGATCCTGGGCCGCGCTGGCAAGCTCAAGCCGACCCTGGTCTGAGCGCCGCGACCAGGTCGCGGGCCGGCGCGGAGAGCGCGCGGAAGCTTTTCGCGCAGATCCTGAGCCGGCGCAGCGCCCACGGATCGCTGAGCGGCACCATCGCGATCGCCAAGGACCGCTTGCAACGCAGTGCGGCGATCTTCGAGACGACCGCAATGCCAATTCCGCTTTCCACGACCTTGCACGCGGCATCGAATCCCGAGAGGCGAATGCGGGTCTTGAGCCGTTGGCCCGCGCGCGCGGCCTGGCGGTCGATATAGACCTGCAGCGCGCTCCCGGTCGGGAGGCCGACGAAATCCTGGTCCAGGACGTCGCGGAAGGCGAGACGCTTGCGCTTGGCGAATGCATGGTCCCGAGGCGTCACCAGCACCAGCCGGTCTTCGGCGAAGGGCACGGTCTCCAGCTCGGCGGCGGCATCGACGACGTCGGCCACGATGCCGAGATCGGCCCGGCCGCCCGCGACCGCGCGCACGATGTCCGGGCTCGGGCGGTCCTCGATCTCGACGTCGATCGTGGGATGGATCGACAGGAAGGCGCCAATCCGCGGCGGCAGGAATTCCAGGGTGGCCGCCGTGTTCGACAGAACGCGCACGCGGCCGCGCAGGCCCTTGGCGAACTGGCCGAGCTCGCCGCTCATCTCGTCGAGCTGCCGGATCACGACACGGGCATGATGGATCAACGCGAGGCCGGCCGAGGTCGGGCTGACGCCGCGCCGCTGGCGCTCGAACAGGCGGACGCCTAGCGCGCGCTCGAGGTCGCGCAGGCGCTCGCTGGCGGACGCAAGGGCGAGGCCGCTGCGCGCCGCGCCATTGGTAATGCTCGCGGCCTCGGCGATGTTCAGGACAAGGCGCAGGTCGATCAGATCGAAATGCATGGGGTAATCTAGCCTTCGGCCAATCCGAAGGCTACGCGCGCCCTTTCCGCATTGTGACGGAGCAGAGCCGCTCCCATTCTCAGCGCATGAGCATCGGAGTCTGGATCCTCATCGGCGGCACCTTCCTGCTGGCTGGCCTTGTAAAAGGCGTGATCGGCATGGGCCTGCCAACCGTGGCGATGGGCCTGCTCGCGGTCGCGCTGCCGCCCGCCGAAGCGGCGGCGTTGTTGGTGATCCCGTCGCTCGTGACCAATGTCTGGCAGCTTCTGGCCGGTCCCCGCTTCGGTGCGCTGGCGCGTCGGCTGTTGCCGATGATGGCGGCTGTCTTGGCGGGCACCGTTGCCGGAGCAGGTGTCCTTGCCGGCAATCATGCGGGCCTTGCCGGCGTCGGGCTCGGCATTGCGCTCGCAGCCTATGCGTTCGTGGGCCTTGCCGGTTTCAGGATGACGGTTGCGACCCGGCACGAGCGGTGGCTCGGGCCGACGGTTGGCCTGACAACCGGTCTCGTCACTGGCGCGACAGGCGTGTTCGTGATCCCGGCGGTGCCTTACCTGCAGGCGATCGGGCTCGAGCGCGACGAACTCATCCAGGCGCTGGGACTATCGTTCACGGTTTCCACGATCGCGCTGGCGCTGGGTCTGCTGAGCGTCGACGCATGGAATGTCGGCTCGATCTGGCTGTCCCTGCTGGCGCTGGCCCCGGCGCTGCTCGGCATGCAGGCGGGCCAGATACTGCGCCGGCGCATCGCCGCGCCGACGTTTCGCAGGGTGTTCTTTGCCGGCCTGTTGCTGCTGGGTGTCTACCTGGTAGTGGAGAGATTGGCGTAGGATGGCACCATGAATTACCCCAAGAAAGTCCGGCTCGTCGAAGTCGGCCCCCGCGACGGCCTGCAGAACGAGGCCAAGCCCGTCTCGGTCGAAGCAAAGGTGAAGCTGATCGACGCGCTCTCGACCGCCGGTCACTCGGCCGTAGAGTCCGGCAGCTTCGTGTCGCCCAAATGGGTGCCGCAAATGGCCAACACGGAAGCGGTGATGGCGCAGATCAAGCGCAAGGCCGGCGTGTCCTACCCTGTGCTCGTGCCCAACAAGCAGGGCATGAACGGCGCGATCGAAGCCCATTGCGGGGAGATCGCGATCTTTACCGCGGCGTCGGAGGCGTTCTGCCGCAAGAACACCAACTGTTCGATCGACGAGAGCTTCGAGCGCTTCGCGCCGGTGATGGAAGCGGCGCAAAAGCACGGCATGAAGGTGCGCGCTTACGTCTCGACCGTGATCGCCTGTCCCTACGATGGCAAGGTGGCACCGGCCAAGGTGGCCGAGGTATCGGACCGGCTGTTCAGGATGGGCTGCTACGAGGTCTCGCTCGGAGACACGATCGGCGTCGGCACGCCCAGCGAATGCGTGGCGATGATCGATGCCGTGGCCGAGAAAGTGCCGCGCGAGAAACTGGCGGCGCATTTCCACGACACCTACGGTCAGTCGTTGGCCAACATCATGGCGGTGATGGAGCGCGGCATCACCGTGTTCGATACCGCGGTCGCGGGACTGGGTGGCTGTCCCTATGCAAAGGGCGCCTCGGGCAATGTCGGCACCGAGGACGTGATCTACCTGATGAACGGGCTTGGCATCTCCCACGGCGTCGACCTCGACGCCATCGCACAGGCGGGCCGCGATATCTGCGTGGCACTGGGCCGCGAGCCCGCATCGAAGGTGGCGCAGGCGCTGAAGGCCAAGCTGGCCGCCTAGCTCTCCGCACGAACGTTCAAGACCCCGGTCCTGACATCGCGGCATACTGACGGGATGGAAGGATTGTCCGGCTTCATCCTGGCCGCGATCGCGCTTGCTGGCAGCCCCGGCCCCAATACGCTCAGCCTCACCGCGGCCAGCGCGGCGTTCGGGCCGCGGCGCGTGCTGGGCTATTTCACCGGCTTGCTGGCGGGCATGGTGCTGGTGATGGCGATCGTGGCAACCGGCCTGGTCGGTCTGGTCCTCGCCATTCCCGGCGTGTCGCCCGTCGTGGTGGGAGCGGCTGCCCTCTATTTCGTCTACCTCGCATGGCAGATCGCCATGGCGCCGCCGCTTGGCGACACTGCAGGGCAGGGCCATCCGCCCACCTTCGTCGCGGGCGTGATGCTCTCAATGGTCAATCCCAAGGGCTATGCGGCGATGGCCGCGCTGTTCTCGAGCTTTGTGCTGGTGCGCGACAGTCTCGCGATCGATGCCTTATCCAAGACGGCCGTGCTGGTGATAGTGATCGCTGCCGTGAACCTCGCCTGGATGTTGGCCGGCGCGGTGCTCAGCCGCTTTTTCCGCGATCCGCGCACCAACCGGATCGTGAATGTGACCTTCGCGATCCTGTTGCTGGTGTCGGTCGCTCTTGCCGTCAGGGCCGCCTGACGATCCGCACCGTGACGGCGCTCGAGCGCCCCTGATCGTCGACCACGGCTACGCGTGCCTCGCCGATCGCGTCGGGCTTCCATTGGGCACTGTCGAGTGGCCGGCCGTCGACCAGCCAGCGCAAAGTGCCGCTGCCGCCGTTGGCGCTGAGCGGTATCGACTCGCGCGCGCCCAGCTCGATCTTCGAATCGGGCGCGGGGTACGCGATGCGCGGGCCGCCGCTGGTCTGCGCCGCGGGCGACAGCGTGCGCATGCGCGGCGGCAGGTCGTGCCACGAGGCCACGCGCAGCACATCGGCCGGCGGCGGCAGCGCGCGATTGTCCTCGCCCGGCAGGCGGTCGAAGGCCTTGAACAGGATGGGCAGCGCCGCCAGCCGGCCGAGCTGGCCCGGCCGCGTCGCGCCGTCGGCATGGCCCACCCAGACGACGATCGTCCAGTTGGCCGAGTAGCCCGCAGCCCAGGCGTCGCGGAACGCGGCCGATGTGCCGGTCTTGTAGGCGATGCGGCGGTCGCGCAACGCCACCGGCAATGAGGCGAAGCCGTCGGGCAGCGGCGCGTCGGCCAGCACGTCGGCCACGTACCAGGCGGCGGCGGCTCCCATCAGCCGCACGGCTGCGGGCTTGGGACGGTCGCGTCGGACCTGCGGCGGCGCGAACAGGCCGCCGTTGGCGAGGCCCGAGTAAAGCCCGGCCATCTCCAGCGGTGACAGGGTGAGGCTGCCCAGCGCCATGCCGAGCGAGTTGCCGGGATCGTCGGGCGGCAGGCCAGGCGAGGCGCCGGCGGTGCGCAAGGTCGAGAGGAAGCGCTGCGGTCCGACGCGTTCGAGCGCCAGCACGGCCGGCACGTTCAGCGACTTCTGCAGGGCGTAGCGCACGGTGACGGCGCCCTGGTGGTCGTGATCGAAATTGCGCGGCAGCCATTCACGGAAGCGCACGGGCACATCCTGCACCAGCGAGGCCGGATGCAGGCTGCGGTCGTCGAAAGCCATGCCGTAGATCAGGGGCTTCAGCGCCGAGCCGGGCGAACGGTGGGCGCGCACCAGGTCGACCTGGCCCGCGGGCCCGAAGAAATCGCCGCCGCCCTGCCAGGACACGACGCCGCCGGTTCGATTGTCGATCGCTACCAGCGCAATCTGCGCCCGGTCGGTCGTGCGCGCGCGCTCGTCGTTCACCAGCTGGGCAAGAGCGCTCTGCAACTCGTAGCGGATCGTCGTCGGTACGGTGGTGCCCGGCGACTGGCCGGCAAGCCACGCCGACAGATGAGGGGCCGCCATCGGCATGCCGAGCCGGCGCCGCGGCACCGGCGCACTCGCCGCCATGTCGAACAGCGCGTTGTCGATCACGCCATGCTCCAGCCCGCGGACCAGCACGCGGTCGCGGCCGATTTGCGCCGATCCCGCGCGCCGGTCGGGCCGGCGACGCTCCGGCGATTGCGGGATGGCGACAAGCAACGCTGCTTCGGCGGCGGTGAGGTGCCGCGGTTCCTTGCCGAAATAGGCGAAGGACGCCGCGCGCACGCCCTCGAGATTGCCGCCCATCGGCGCGAGCGTGAGATAGATCGCCAGGATCTCCCGCTTGGAATATCGCCATTCCAGCTGCAGCGCGCGGGCCGACTGGATTGTCTTGGTCAGCAGGCCACGCGGCCGTTGTTCATCGAGCAGGCGGGCTGCCTGCATGGAGATCGTCGAGGCGCCCGAGACGATCCGGCCGCTCCCGGCCCACTGGCTGGCGGCGCGCAGGACGGCCAATGGATCGATGCCCCAGTGCGCGTCGAAGCGGCGATCTTCGTAGGCTTTCAGAAGCGCGAGATAGGTCGGATCGACCTCATCGACGCCGGTCTTGAGGCGCCACTTGCCGTCTGCTGTCGTGAAGGCGCGCAGCAGCCTCCCGTTGGCATCGACGATCTCTGTTGAGCGCGCCTGATAGCGCGCGAGGTCCGGCGGGAATATCCGGTCGAGCGCCAGCGCCGTCGTGGCCACGAGGGCAACAACGAGCAGCGGCCAAACGAGGACGCGCCGGGAGATCATCACCTGGGCGCGATCGTGACGGCGCCCATGGCGGTGCGGCCATGGACGCGCGGGGCGTACATGTCGGACGCCTGGGCCGCCGGCAGCGCGAACGTGCCCGGCGTGATCGCGCGCACGATATAGGCGACGTGGAAGTCGTCGCCGTTCTTGATCTCGTCCTCCCACCAGCTGCGGTGGGGCGGGTTGCCGAGATCGAAGGTCGCGAAGAAGCGATCGTCGCGCGCCTCGGCCATTTTCGTCGGCGTGAGCTTGGAGAGGAACGGCAGCGACTTGGCGGTCTCGTCGTTGACCACCGCCTCGATCTCGAAACCGGCCGGCAGCAGGTCGAGCAACGCCACCTGATGGTAGCCGCCCTGCAGGCTGTCGCCGGAGAGGGACACGACGATGCGGTCGGTCTGGCGGATCTTGGCCAAGTCGACCTTCTCGCCCTCGAGCGTGAAGTACTGGCGGTAGACGCTGAGGCGCTCCGCCACGGCCGGCAGGGGCTCCTTGGGCACGCCGCGCGCCGTCACCTGCAGCCAGACCGGCTTGTCGCCGTCGTTCCGGACATGCAGCCCCTTCGCCAGCGCCCCGGCATCAGGATTGATCACGACGGGTTCGGTCGCTGTCTTTTTCGCTTCGCCGTCGATCGAATAGGCGAGTTCGCCGCTACTCTGGAAGGCGCGGGCGGCCAGCACCAGCCACGCCTGCTCCTGGGTGGTGGTCTCGTCGGCGCGCGCGGTGAGGCCGCCGCGCACCGAATTCACCACGGCGAGGAGGCCTTCGCGGCCACCGGCTTCCTGGGCAAGCGCCAGAAGAGCCGCGCTGTCGCGCAGCGCCGACCCGTAGTAGTCCGTCGTATCGCGCTGGCCGATCTGCATCTGCGCCACAGAGAAGGCCAGACGCGCGCGGCCGGGCTCGCCCGCCTGGTTGAGCGCGGCCGCAAGCTGCGCCCACGCGAGGCCGCCCTTGATCTTGCTCGCCGCCGTGTCCTGGAAGTAGCGGACGCGGCCGGCATCGGCGAGGCCCGCCTTCGCCAGCACGTACCAGGCATAGGCCTGCGCATTGGGGGACATCCGATCGACGGAGCGGTTGAGCCAGGTAAGGGCGCGCTGGAGGGACGCGGCGGGCACCGCCATCTGCTGATCGCGCGCGCGCAACAGGAAATCGAGCGCGTAGGACTGCAGCCACTCCGCCGCGGGCGAGGAGGTCGCTCCCCACATGCCGAACGAGCCGTCGCTCGTCTGCATGTCGGCGATGCGATAGATCGCCTCCTGCACCCGGTCGGTGATCTTGGGATCGGAGGCTCCGTACCCGAGCAGCGCCACGTCGTTGTAGTAGAGCAGCGGCAGGGCGCGGCTGGTGGTCTGCTCGATGCAGCCAAATGGATACTTGTCGAGCGAGCGCAGGAGGGACGCGACGTCGATGCCGGGCGTGCGCGACAGCGACACGCTCACCTGCGTGGTGCCGGCGGCGAAGGGCGAGATCACCTCGCGGTCGACGGTGAGTTCGCGCGAAGGATCGAGCTGCGACACGGTGTCGACGGCGCTCGGCGTCTGGGCCGAGCGCACCTGGATGTTCCAGTCGCGCCGGACCTTGAAATTACCGGGGCCGCTCACCGTAACGGCGACGTTGCCGATGCCGACGTCGTTGCCCCGCAGGTTCCAGGTCATGAGCTTGCGCTGGTTGAGCGCCAGCTGCTGGGTCTCGTCGACAGGCCGCTCCAGCGATACCGCGCCGGTCGCCTCGAGGGCAATGCGGTAATCTCCCGCCGCACCTTCGACATTGTGCAGCGAGAGCGCCAGTCGGCCCCGGTCGCCGGGACTGAGGAAGCGCGGCAGGATGACATCGGCAGTCACGGCGTCGCGCACGATCAGCCGGGCCTCGGTGGCGCCCACCTTTGTCTTGTCGTAGGCGACCGCCATCAGCCGCAACTGGCCAATGAAGTCGGGGATATCGAGCGACACCTTGGCGTCGCCCTTGTCGTCGAGCTTCACCGGTCCGCTGAACAGCGAGACGATGTGGTCGGGGATGATATCGAGGCCGCCGAGCCCGCCCGAGTCGCCGCCGGTGCGGATGCGGCCGAGCTCATCTGCATGGGCATCGAGCAATCGGCCATAGTCGTCGCGCATCTCGACACCGAGCTGCCGCTTGCCGAAGTAGAAGGCCGCGGGGTTGGGCGTGCGATAGCGCGTGAGCTGCAGGATGCCCTCGTCGACCGCGGCGAGAGTGATGTAGGCGTCCGGTCCCTTGGCGTTGGCGACATGCAGCGCCACTTCGATGCGCTGGCGCGGCGTCACTTTCTCGGGCGCGGCAATCTGCACGTTGAGGGTGCGCAGGCCAGGATCGAGTCCCAGCCAGGTGGCGCCGATGGCGCGCACCGGTGTGCGCTCGGCGGGCGTCGCCAAGGGCCGCCAGGCGGTGACCAAGGCATAGGCGCCGGCCCCCCATTCGGCTTTCATCGGGATGTCGAGCGTCGTGCCGCCGGGCACCACCTTGGCAGTATAGGTGGCAACGATGCGGTCGGTGGCGATCGCGATCAACGCCTCGCCGGTGAACGGCGCCTCGATCCGGAGCTTGGCACTGTCGCCCGGCGCGTAGTTCTGCTTGTCGCTTGCGACCTTGAGCGTGTCCGGCGCTTCCTCGGCGTCGGAGCTTCCGCCGTACCAGCCGACATAGAACGACGTGCTGGTCGCGGTGTTGGCGGCGCGATCGACCGTGGTCAGGCGATAGGAGCCCCAGCTCAGCTGCCGGCCGAGACGGGTCGGTGCATCGGCCTTCAGCGCCACGGTGTCGGCTGCGATCAGGCGCTCACTCGGGATCACCTGCCAACGCCAGCGTCCGTCGACCTGGTACCATTGATATTCGTTGTTGATCCGCTCGATCCTGTACTCGACGGCGGGGCGGGCGATCTGCTTGCCCTCGGCGTCGACCCCAACGATGTCGAAGCCGGTCTCGACGCCCTCGCGCGCGTAACGGCCCTCGAAGGCGGGGCGGATGCCGAGATAGACGTCTCGCGTGCGCACCGGCAGCGACTTGTCGGTCCGGGTAGCGCGGCCGTTGCCGGGTTCGAACACGCGCGCGTCGATGCGCGCGCTGAGCGGCAGGGCCGTGTTCACGACCTTGTCGCCCGCCCACTCAAGGCGCGACTTGCCCTTTTCGTCGGTGTCGGAGCCCTCGAGGGTGATCAGCGGCGGTTCGAATTTCTTGCGGTCGGCCTCGAGGCCGAAGCTGTATTTGGCGAATGCCGCGAACGGCATGGGATCGACGGTGATGCGCAGGTCGCTCTCGACCTTCAGTCCGGAGGCGGGGGCGCCATAGAGGAAGTCGGCCGATACGTCGAAACCGTTGGGCTTGCCGGTGCGCAGGATGGGAGAATCCGACGACAGCTCGACCTTGAGCTTCTCGGGAATGAAATCCTGCACCGAGAACTCGACCTGGCCGACCGGTGCCGCCTTGGGGTCGATGTGGGCCGCCACCGACCACATGCCGCGGCGCGACGACTTCGGCAGCTCGATCGCCTGGTACAGCGCACCGGAGGATTGCAGCGACAGCGTATAGCGCGTGAACTCGCTGCCGTCGGGCCGCTTCACGATCAGCGTGACCGGCATGTCCTTGAGCGCCGTCGCGCCATCGTCGCGCATCATGGTCATGAGCTGCACGGTCTCGCCCGGGCGATAGACGCCGCGCTCGGTATAGAGGAAGGCGTCGACAGGGCCGGGCAGGGCACGGCCCTCGATCCCGCGGTCGGACAGGTCGAACGCCGCCTTGGTGAGCTCGAGGCGCGAGAATTCCTGGCTCTTGGCATCGGTCGCCATGATGGCGGTGGCGGCAGCCGCTCCGCGGCTCCGTAGCAGGCCGGCGGGGAAGGTCACCCGGCCATCGGCGCTGGTGACGGCCTTGGCGATCGGCTCATTGCCACGCGACAGCAGCACGATCTCGAGATCGGCCAGCGGAAGGGCGCTGGCCAGCGAGCGGGCATAGACGCTGAGGCCGTCACGGCCGGTGAAGGTAGTGAGCGCGATGTCGGTGTCCATCACCCACATGCCGGCGACGTTGCCGGTTTGTGTGTCGTCCTCGTCTTCGCCGTCTTTCGCCGGTGCATTGGCGGTGTTCCAGGCCACGACGAAGTAGGCGCCGGGCTTCCAGTCCTTGATCGTCTCGCGGATCGGAAAGGCGGTGGTGACCGGCTGGTTCAGAACGTTGCGCACGTCCATGGTGCCGCGCCAGATGCGCTTGCCTTTGTCGCCGCTCAGCCACTGGCGCAAGGTCCAGCTCTCGGTCGACGCGCCGTTGCCGGGAAAGCCGCCGTAGTAACTCTCCGTGAATTTGTCGAGACCGCGCTCGTTCACGCGATAGACCGAGATGCCGAGCTGGGCGATGTTGACTGTGGTGATCGGCAGGCCTGCCGCCGTATCGCGCGGCAGGATGAAGCCCTTGGCCGGGAGCGTGATGGCGGCGGGACGCGCGCCGAGCGCCACGCTCACCTTGCGATCCTCGGTGAGCTTGCTGCCGTCCTTGCTGGCCAGGCCGGTGCGTAGTGTGACGGTATAGTCCTGACCGTAGGCGAAGCCGCTGGCGCAGAGCTTGTCGTCGACCGCGCGCCACGTCGACTTCACCTCGGGCGAGACCTGGACATAGTCGCCGTATTTGACCGAATCACCCGTCGCGAGCGGCTTGTTGAAGAACAGGCAGGCCTCCCCTTCGGGCTTGGAGCTGTCGATGCCGGTCCGTCGGTAGGCGAAGGCCTCGGTAGGGGCGGCGGCAGCAGGCGTCGGGAGGGCCGCCGGAGTCGTGGCCTTGACGGGCGTGGCCGGCGCCGCGGGCTTGGCGGTCGATGCCACGGCCGGGGCTCGATCAAGAAGATCGTTCGGCCGACCGGCCAGGTAACCGGCGATACCGGAACCCAACATCAGCGCCACCACAACGGCAGCCAAGGTCGACCTGGTCATCTCATTCTCCCCGAGTCAGCTCGTGCGACTCTATGGCCGCAATTGTGTAGAGACTGTGGAGCCGGGCAAGGGTGCTGTGAATAATCCACCCCTGTGGCGCGCAAGCCACGCCTGCGATACTGCCGGGCATGGCTCTCCACATGATCAAGCTCGCCGTCGGGGTCGACGACCTCGCGCATATGAAGAAGGTTCAGGCCGCCCGACGCAAACAACGGCGCCAGAAGCCCGGCTCCCCGCACTGGGTCTATACCCGCAACACGCCCAAGCGCGCGGCGGAGCTGCTGGACGGCGGCTCGCTCTACTGGGTGGTGCGCGGCGTCATCCGCTGCCGCCAGGAACTGGTCGGATTCGACGAGGACTTCGACAAGGAAGAGGCCCGGAAATACTGCAAGATCAAGGTCAAGCGCACCATCATCCCGACCGCGCCGCAGGCCTGCCGTGCCTTTCAGGGCTGGCGCTACTTCGAAGGCGACAAGGTGCCGCCGGACCGGTCGAGCGGCGATACCGGCGACATGCCGGCCGAAATGGCGGCGGAACTGAAGCGGTTGGGCCTGCTCTGAGGACGGCGCTGGCCTGGCGATTGCTTCGTTCCGGACAGGAGGGCGGCCCATGAGTGTCATCACGAACGAAGTCGGCAAGGAAGCCCACATGGGCACCCTGGGAACGGAAACCCACGACCGGGAGATCCGCCGCATCGACATGAGCGATTTCGAGCGCCGCAAGAAAGAGATCGCCGAGGAGCTGTGGGCGGCCTCGACCGACATCGGCTTCTTCCAGGTGGTCAATCACGGCATTCCCAACGATCACGTCCGCCGCGCCTTCGCCATGACCGAGAGGTTCTTCGCGTTGCCCGAGGCCGAGAAGGCCCGGCATCCGATGATCAAGAAGCTGAACTCGGGCTGGGAGAGCCGCGAGCAGGTGCGGCCCTCGACCGGGACGGCCGACCAGAAAGAGTCCTACCAGATCACCCGGCCGCACATGGAACCCAACGATCTCTGGCCGTCGCCCGAGCTGCTGCCCAGCTTCAAGGAAGAGATGCTGGCCTTCGAAGCCGAAGCCTGGATGGTCGGCATGAAGATCCTGTCGTGCTTCGCTGACAAGCTGGGCTTCGCGAGCGACTTCTTCACCAAGCGGCACGATCCCTCGGTGCCGGCATACCAGAGCACCCTGCGCATGCTGCATTACTTCGCGGCCGACCCTGCGCTGGCCGACCGGCCCGACCTGTGGCGCGCCGGTGCGCACACGGACTGGGACTGCCTGACGCTGCTGTTCCAGCAGCCGGGCCAGGGCGGGCTTCAGGTTTGCCCCGGCAAGGATCGCGAGGCGCGCCTTTGGACGCCAGTCGAGCCCGCCGAAGGCGTGATCACCTGCAACATCGGCGACATGCTGATGCGCTGGAGCGACGACCAGCTTCAGTCGACCTTTCACCGCGTGAAGAACCCGGGGCCCGGCGAATACCAGGGTGCGCGCTACAGCCTCGCCTTCTTCTGCCAGGCCAACCGCGATGCGATCGTCGAGGGACCGGGCAAGAAGTACGAGCCGATCACCGCCGAAGACTATCTCGCCTGGCGTATCAACTCGAACTTCGCGAAGTACTAGTTATCTATTGGTGAGCTTGAGCTCGATGCGGCGGTTGCGCGCCGTGTCCATCAGCGACAGCGGCTGGAACTCGCCGTAGCCCGCGGCGACCAGATGGTCGTTCGCGATGCCCTGGCTGTTGAGGAATTTGACCACGGCGATCGCGCGAGCCGACGAGAGCTCCCAGTTCGACGGGAACACACGCGTGTTGATCGGCTTGTTGTCGGTATGGCCGTCGACCTGGAGCACCCAGGGAATCTCCTTGGGGATCTTGGCGCTGATCTCGAGCAGGCGCTGGGCCACGTTGGCCAGTTGCTTTTCGCCGCTTGGCTGCAGCTCGGCGGAGCCCGACGGAAACAGCACTTCGGACTGGAAGACGAAGCGGTCTCCCACGACCTGGACGTCGCGCTGTCCGGTCAGCGCTTCCTTGAGCTTGCCGAAGAATTCCGAGCGGTAGCGCGCCAGCTCCTCGACCTTGCTGGCGAGCGCGCGGTTGAGCTGCTGGCCGAGGTCGAAGATCTGTGCCTGTTGCTGCTTGGCCTTGACGTCGGCGGCCTCGAGCGCGGCGCTGAGTTTTGCGAGCTCGTCCTTGATCGCCTGGAGCTGCGCGGTGAGGCGGACGACGCTGGCCTTCTGCTCGGCCGTCAGCTTCTCCTGTTCGGTGAGATTGTCGAACAGCTTGCCCTTTTCGTTGTTGGCCGCGGCAAGCGCCGCGGCAAGGCGCGTGGCTTCGGCGGTCTGGCGATCGATCTCGGTCTGCAGCGCCGCGGTCTTGTCCGCGGCCGCCTTGGCAGCCGCCGCCAGTCTGTCGCGATCGGCCTTCGCACTGTCGCGCTCGCTGCGCGCCTGGCCGAGCGCCAGGGTCGCTGTCGAGAGGTCGGTCTGCAGCCGGGCGGCCGTCTGCTTGGCGAGGGAGAGCTGCTCGACCAGCGTGCTGATCTGCCGGCCGAGCGTGTCGATCGCGCTGTCCTTGGTCGACAGCGCCGTCGAGAGCGAGAACTGCGCCACGCTCAGGATCGACAGCAGGAAGATCAGGACCATCAGCAGCGTGGTCAGCGCATCGACATATCCCGGCCAGATATAGTCGGCGCCGGCCGACCTGCCGCGGGATGACAGGGCGCCTGCCATGCGCGGCTAATTCTCGCTCTTGCGGGTGTTGGCGAGCGTGCGCGCCAGCAGCCGGATCTCGCCGCGCAACTCGTCGGCAAGAGCCGTGCGGTTGTGCGTCGCCTCTTCGGCGAGGCGGCCGAGATGGCCTTCGATGCTGCGCTGGTGAGCCGCGACGGCTTCGCGGTCGTTGTCCGCGAAGCGCTCCGACAGCCGCCCGATCGCCTCGCGCAGTTCGTCGATAAGCGCCGCGCGATTGCGCGTGTTCTCCTCGACGAGGCGCGCGAGGTGGCCTTCGATGTTGCGCTGGTGCGAGGCCAGCGATTCGCGGTCGGCCTCGGCCATCGAGCGGTCCGGCATGCGGGCCATCGCATTGCTCAGCTCTTCGGCGAACTGCGCGCGGGCGCGAGCATTGTCCTCCGCCAGGCGCGTAAGGAAGGCCTCCACATTGCGCTGATGCAACTGCAGGCTCTCGCGCTCGGCGTCGTTCGTCGGCCGGTCGGCCACGCGGGCCATGGCCGCGCGCAGCTCGTCGGCCAGCGTTGCGATCTGGTTCTGCTGGGCAAGCAGTGCCTCGCGGTCGCCGCCGCCCTCGGCCGGGCGGTTGGCGAGGTTGGAGGCGATCTCCTTCAACTCGTCGGAGAGGCGCGAGATCTGCGCCTCGACGTTGCGCTGCTGGCTCAGCAGTTCCTGGTGGCCCGAAGTATCGGCGGCCTGCTGGCCCAGACGCTGCGTGGTGGACCGCAGCTCCTCACCGAGCTTGCCGACCTGGCTTTCGATCGACCTCTGATGTGAGAGCAGGGCTTCGCGGTCGGCATCGGCCGCCGTACGATCGGCGACACGGGACGCCATGTTGCGCAGCTCGGCGATCAGCTCGGCCTGCTGGCGCGCGCTGTCCTCCGCGAGCTTCGCGACCTGGGATTCGATCTCGCGCTGGCGGGCTGCCGCCGCCTCGCGCTCGGCCGTCTCGCGCGCGGTCTCGTCGGCCTTGCGCTCGGCGAGCTTCTCCACCGCCTGCTTGAGTTCGGCTGCGATCTGGCTGCTCGAGCGCGCGGTCTCCTCGGCAAGGCGGGCGACCTGCCCCTCGACCTCGTGCTGCTTGGCCAGCAGGGCCTCGCGGTCAGATTCGTCGGCGGTGCGGTCGGAAATCCTGCTGAAGGCGCCGCGCAGCTCGTCGGACAAGGCCACGCGGCTGCGGACTTCCTCCTCGATCAGGCGATTGAACTGCGCCTCGACGTTGCGCTGATGCGCGGCCAGCGCTTCACGGTCGGCCTCGGAGCCGGAGCGGTCGCCCAGGCGATTGACGGCACTGCGCATCTCGATCGAGAGCTCGGTGAATCGGGCGAGCAAATTCTGCTGCGTGCGCATGGTCTCGGCCAGCGACGCCAGACGATGGACCAGATCGGCGTTCGTGCCTGCGGCCGACTGCCGGCTGTCCTCGATGCGCTGAAGGGTGCGCGTGAGACCGTCCAGTCCCTCGGCGTTGCGCTCGAGCAGGGCCTCGACGTAGGCGGGGACGCCGCCACCGCTTGTCTCCGCCGGCATTGCCGGAATGCTGGTGGCGCGGGCCAGCCACTCTTCAAGTTCGGTGTGGAAGCGGCCCTGTGCCTGACTGGCCTGGAGTTCGAGGAAGCCCAGCACGAGCGAGCCGGAGAGGCCGAACAGCGAGGCGCCGAACGCCGTCGACATGCCCTTCAACGGGCCCTCGATGCTGCCCTTGAGCTTGGCGAACATCGTGACGGCATCGCCGGCGGTCGCCTGGAGGCCGTTGATCGCGTCGGCCACGGCGCCGATGGTCTGCAGCAGGCCCCAGAAGGTGCCGAGCAGGCCGAGGAAGATCAGCAGGCCGATCAGGTAGCGCGCGAGCTCGCGGCGCTCGTCGAGCCGTGTGGCGATGCCGTCGAGAACGGCGCGGGTCGCGGTCGGCGAAAGGCGGAACTGATCCTGGCGTTCGCCCAGCATGGCGGCCATCGGTGCGAGCAGGTTTACCCTGTCGGACGGCGGCACCGTCGTGTTTTCCTCGCGGTGCTGGAAGCTGCGCAGCCATGTCACTTCCGGCCACA
The DNA here is from genome assembly GCA_903915535.1 of Enhydrobacter aerosaccus. Taxonomy (GTDB): domain Bacteria; phylum Pseudomonadota; class Alphaproteobacteria; order Reyranellales; family Reyranellaceae; genus Reyranella; species Reyranella aerosaccus_C. The sequence continues at coordinate 3,466 of CAIWTJ010000210.1, read as the reverse complement.
GCAGGATGACCTGGCGGAAAATGAAGAAGATACCGATCAGAAGCACGCCCAGGATCACTGCATCGAGGCCGGGCGTGTTGTTGAAGACCCGCAGCAGGTCTTCGCCTAGATAGGCCGAGAGCCCCGCCACGAAGGCGAGGAACAGCAGCATGCGGATGAGATAGGGCAGCGGGCTGGTCATGGCGCGGGCCGCCGCGGCGTCTGCTCGACGTTATGGGGCAAGGACGTCCACCCGTTCGCTGCCGCCGTTGGTCGAGGCGAAGGCGCCAACTTCGATACGGGTCTTGACGTTCTGGTCGATCAGATAGCTGCGCACCGCGAGGGCGCGAGCCAGCGCGACCTTGCGCGCCTCGGTGGGATCGCTGCCGCTGGCGTAGGCGCGCAATTCGATTCCACGGACGCCCTTGATGTTCTGTGCGACGCGGTCGAGTTCGACGCGCGACGCGGCACTGATCTCGGCGGACTGCGGGATGAAGACGACGCTTGCCATCACGGCGGCAGGAGCGGGCGGCGCCGTGACCGGCTCGGGCGGAGGCGGGGCAACGCTTGCCACCGCGCGCGGCGGCGCTGCGGGAGCGGGTGCAGGAGCGGCCGCCGGCGCAGGAGGCGGAGCGGGCGCTACGACCACGGGCAGCGGCGGCGGAGCCGCCGGTGCGGCCGCAGGCGGTGGCGCGGCGGGAGCGGCGACCGTTATGGGCAGAGGCGCACTCGGCTGCGGCGCCGGCGCAACTGCTGCCGCGCGCGTTGTCGGAGCACCGCCGCGATCGCCGCGCTGCGGCACCGCCGTCAGACGGCTCTGGATCGGACCGGGAGGCGGCGCAGGCAGATCTGCACCGTAATTGTAGGAGCCTGTCGCATAGGGCGCCTGGACATCGCCGCGACCGGAGTAAGCCGCACTCGCCGACACGCCACCGGAATTCCAGGGATTGAACGCCATGCCGTTCGCAGCGCCGGCAGGGGCCGCGTAGACCGACGTCGGTCCTGAGCCGCCAGCAGCGCCGACACCACTGTAAGGGTTGAATGCAGTGACATTCGGAGACTGACTGAAGGCAGGCACGGCGAACAAGCCGAGGCCGACGACTGCCAGGCTGCGCACAATGACCGAAGACCGGGGCATTACCGTTTGCCTTTCCAAGGGGTTAGCGGCACCGCGCCGCTCCCCGCTGAGGGGACTTTCCTTGCTAACAAGATACCCTATAGCCGGTCGCAGTCTCAACCGGTGCCGCTACAATGGTCTGTGACGCTTTCACCGGGGTTTCAGCGGGGCGGCGATGGATTTGAAGGGCGTTCGCGCCTTCTGCAGCGTGGCGGAGGGGGGCAGTTTCAGCCGCGCGGCCGCGGCTCTGGGCGTGGCCCAGTCCGTCCTGAGCCGCCAGGTATCGGCGCTCGAGGGAGAGCTGGGCGGCCGGCTGTTCCACCGCACCGGCCGTGGCGTGCAGACGACCGAACTTGGCCAGGCCCTGCTGCCGCGGGCCCGGGCGCTGCTCGCGGAGGCCGAACAGCTGGCCCTCGAAGCCCGCGGCGAGCGTGGAACGCCGGTCGGCACGGTCGATTTCGGGGTCGTACCGGGCTGGGCGCAGCCGCTGGTCAGCACCTTGCTCGGCCGCCTGATGGCGGACTACCCGCGGGTGAGGCTGCGGGTCCATGAAGGCTACAGCGGTCAGGTCGAGGCGTGGATTGCCGATGGCCGTACCGAGGTTGCCATCTTTAACCGCTACCGGCGCGGCACGATCCGCGGCGCCGAGGCGGTGCTCCAGTCCGACATGATGCTGGTCGGGCCGAAAGGTCATCCGGCTCTGAAGCACAAGGACGTGCCGTTCCGCGCGCTGGGCGACGTGGCCCTGTGCGGGCCGCTGCGGCCCAACGCCCTCACCACGGTGATGGCGGAGCTGGCGGTGCGCCAGGGCATCGAGCTCACCACCGTCCTGGAGGGAAGCTCCGCGGCGATCCTGCGCGAGGCCGTGATGCGCAATGGGCTGTGCACCGTCTTCCCGCGGCCCTATGTCGAGCGCGAAGCCTCGGGGCCGGCCTTTGCGGCGGCGCGAATCGTGAAGCCCGCGATCGAGCAGACGACGTGGCTGGCCGTCGGCACGCAGCGGCCGACGACGCTGGCGGCACGGACCGTGGCGCGCCTTGCCCGGCAGATTCTGAGCGGTCGTGAGGGCGCGCGTTAAGACAGGATATCGATCATCGGGTCGCGCAGGCCGACATTCGACGCCAGGATCGACGGACCGCCCAGCACATAGGGCTGGCCCTTGGTGTCGGTGACCAGGCCGCCTGCTTCCTGCACCAGAAGCAGGCCGGCGGCGACATCCCACGGCGCAAGGCCGTATTCGAAGAAGGCGTCGTAGCGTCCCGCCGCCACGAAGGCGAGGTCGAGGGCGGCAGCGCCCCAGCGGCGCACACCCGCGGTCTTGCCCATGACAGCTTCGAGCTTGCGCAGGTAGGCCGGGTGATCGCCCTTGCCGACGAAAGGGATGCCGGTCGCGATCAGGCCGCGCGTCAGCTCCTTGCGGCCCGAGACGCGCAGACGGCGCGAGCGCGCGTTGGGCGTGTCGATGAACGCGCCGTTGCCTTTCTCGGCCCAGAACAATTCATCGGAGATCGGCTGGTAGATGACGGCTGCGATGATCTCGCCGTCGCGCTCGAGCGCCAGCGAGATCGCGAAGTGCGGCACGCCGTGCAGGAAATTCGTCGTGCCGTCGAGCGGATCGGCGATCCAGCGGTTGTGGCCGTCGCCCTTGATCTCGCCGCCTTCCTCGCCGAGGAAACCGTATTCGGGGCGCGTGCGCTCGAGCTCCTTGCGCAGCGTTCGCTCGGCCATGATGTCGGCGCGGCTCACGAAATCGCCGGGACCTTTTTCCGAAACCTGGAGCTGCTCGACCTCGCCGAAATCGCGTTTCAGCGACTTGGCGGCGGCGAAGCAGGCGCGGATCATCACCGTGATGGTGGCCGACCGAACCGCCAGCGACTTGCGCTCGGGCGGACCGGACCGTTCGCGGCCCATTTCGAGCGGGCCACGGCCGACGCGCGCGACGGGACCGCTGGAGGGACGACGATCGCGATCGGGGGGAGAGGCCACTTGCCGATCAATCCTTGGCGCGTTCCATGTATTCGCCGTCGTCGGTGTTGATCACCAGCTTGGTGCCGACGGCGATGTGCGGAGGCACCATCACGCGAATGCCGCCCTCGACGATGGCAGGCTTGTAGGAGGAAGAGGCGGTCTGGCCCTTCACCACGGCGTCGGCCTCGGTGACCGCGAGGGTGACGGTCTTGGGCAACTGCACGCCGACCGGCGTGGCTTCGTGCAGCGACACGGTCACTGCCATGCCGTCCTGCAGCCAGCGCGACTGGTCGGGGTCGAGAACGTCGGCGCCCACGACGAGCTGCTCGAAGTTCTCCTTGTCCATGAACGTGAAGCCGTTCTCGTCCTTGTACAGGTAGGTGCAGTCGCGCTCGTCGATAT
>CAIWTJ010000209.1 GCA_903915535.1 Enhydrobacter aerosaccus | reverse complement strand
CGGGACCGCGGAGCTCCAGCTCCGCTCAGGTTCATGAGCGGAGCTGGAGCTCCGCGGTCCCAGGTGACTCCTTAGGCTCGCTTTTCTTTGGTCGCAGAAAGCGGCTGCGGCAGGCGCTGCACCATCTCCTTCGGAACGACCTGCCAGAATTTCTCGACCTCGCGGTCCCAGTCGTTGAGCAGGCGCGCGCCCAGCGGCGACTTGGTCTCGGCGACATGCTCCTCGACCATCGCCTTGAGACGCGCGTCCCAGTGCGGATGGTCGATGCGCTGCCACACCACCGTCTCGGGATTGACCTTGAGCGCGAAGGCATTGTCGGGGTCGTAGACGAACGCCATGCCGCCCGTCATGCCGGCGCCGAAGTTGATGCCGACCTTGCCCAGGATCGCGGCGGTGCCGCCGGTCATGTACTCGCAGCCGTTGGAGCCCAGACCCTCGACCACCGCATCGGCACCCGAGTTGCGCACGGCAAAGCGTTCGCCCGCGGTGCCCGCGGCGAACAGCTTGCCCGCCGTCGCGCCATAGAGAACCGTGTTGCCGACGATCGCGTTGTGCTCGGGCACCAGCGGGCTCGAGATCGTGGGCCTCACGACGATGGTGCCGCCCGAAAGACCCTTGCCGACATAGTCGTTGGCGTCGCCGAACACTTCGAGCTTCACGCCGCGCACGGCAAAGGCGCCGAGCGACTGGCCCGCACTGCCGCGCAGGCGCACGGTCACCGTGTCGGGCTGCAGCTCGGCCATGCCGTACTTGCGCGTGATCATGGCCGAGAGCCGCGTGCCCACGGCGCGATGGGTGTTCCGCACGCTGTACTGCAGCTGCATCTTCTCGCGGTGCGTGAACAGCGGCTGCGCGTCGCGGATCATCTGCGCGTCCAGCGTATCCGGCACCTCGTTGCGGCCCTTGACCGTGGAGTGCACGGCGCCCGAGCCGCCGTCGGCGCGCGTCAGCAGCGGCGACAGGTCGAGATCGTCGAGATAGCGCGCGCCGCGGCTCACCTGCCGCAGCAGGTCGGAGCGGCCCACGATCTCGTTCAGCGAACGATAGCCCAGCTGCGCCAGGATCTCGCGCACCTCCTCGGCCACGAAGCTGAACAGGTTCACGACCTTCTCCGGCGTGCCCTCGAACTTGGCGCGCAGCTTGGGGTCCTGCGAGCACACGCCCACCGGGCAGGTGTTCGAATGGCACTGGCGCACCATGATGCAGCCCATGGCGATCAGCGAAGCGGTGCCGATGCCGTACTCCTCGGCGCCCAGCATGGCCGCGATCACGATGTCGCGCCCGGTCTTGAGGCCGCCGTCGGTGCGCAGCAGCACCTTCTCGCGCAGGCGATTGAGCGTCAGCACCTGATGGGTTTCCGAGAGACCCATTTCCCACGGGATGCCGGCGTACTTGATCGAGGTCTGCGGGCTCGCACCGGTGCCGCCGTTGTGGCCCGACACCAGGATCGTGTCGGCCTTGGCCTTGGCGACGCCGGCTGCGATCGTGCCGATGCCCGAACGCGCGACCAGCTTCACGGTCACGCGCGCCTCGGGGTTGATCTGCTTCAGGTCGTAGATCAGCTGCGCCAGGTCCTCGATCGAATAGATGTCGTGATGCGGCGGTGGGCTGATCAGCGTGACGCCCGGCGTCGAGTGACGCAGCCGCGCGATCATTTCGCTCACCTTGAGACCGGGAAGCTGGCCGCCTTCGCCGGGCTTGGCGCCCTGGGCCACCTTGATCTCGAGCTCGCGGCAGTTGTTGAGATACTCCGCCGTCACGCCAAAGCGGCCGGACGCCACCTGCTTGATGGCCGACGAGGCATTGTCGCCGTTCGGCCGCGGCGTGTAGCGCGCGGGATCCTCGCCGCCTTCGCCGCTGTCCGACTTGGCGCCGATGCGATTCATGGCGATCGAAAGGGTCTCGTGCGCCTCGGGGCCGAGCGCGCCCAGCGAGATTCCGGGCGCCACCAGCCGCTTGCGCAGCTCGGTGATCGATTCGACCTCGTCGAGGGCGACGGGCTTGCGGTCGGTCTTGAAGTCGAGCAGGTCGCGCAGGTTGATCGGCGGCAGCCCGCGCACGGCCTCGCTGTACTTCTTGAACTTGGCGTAGGACTCGGTGTTCACCGCATCCTGAAGCATGTGGATGAGGTTGCCCTCGAAGTTGTGCCGGTCGCCGCCGCGCCGCGTCTTGTAGAAGCCGCCGATCGGCAACGCGATGACTTCCTCGTCGAACGCGCGCGCGTGCTGCTGGGCGATCTTCTCCTGGACGCCGCGCAGGCCGATGCCGGAGATGCGCGAGGGCATGCCGGGGAAGAACTCGTGCACCAGCGAGCGCGACAGGCCGACCGCCTCGAAGTTGCAGCCGCCGCGATAGGACGACAGCACCGAGATGCCCATCTTGGACATGGTCTTGAGCAGGCCGTCGTCGAGCGCCTTCTTGTAGTTGGTGAGGCACTGGCCCAGCGTCAGCTTGCCGAACAGGCCGCGCGCGTGGCGGGCCGCGATCGTCTCCTCGGCGAGATACGGGTTCACTGAAGTGGCGCCGACGCCGATGATGACGGCGGCATAGTGCACGTCGAGGCACTCGCCCGAGCGCACGTTGAGCGACGTGAAGGTGCGCAGCGACTGGCGCACCAGATAGGAGTGCACGCAGCCCGCGGCCAGGATCATCGGCAGGGCGGCGCGGTCGGCGTCGATGTTGGCGTCGGTCAGCACGACATGCAGGCAGCCCGAGCGCACGCCGTCCTCGGCCTCCTTGCAGATGCGGTCGAAGGCCTGGCGCATGGCGTCTAGGCCGCCCTTGGGATCGAACGAGCAATCGATGCGGCAGGCGGTATCGCCCATGTACTTGCGCATCGCCTCGAACTCGGCATTGAGCACGATCGGCGACTGCAAGGACAGCATCTCGCTCTGCTCGGGCGATTCGTCGAGGATGTTGCCGAGGTTGCCCAGCCGCGTGCGCAGGGTCATGACATGACGCTCGCGCAGGGAGTCGATCGGCGGGTTCGTGACCTGGCTGAAGTTCTGCCGGAAATAGTGGTGCATGCCGCGATAGGTGTCCGACAGCACCGCGAGCGGCGCGTCGTCGCCCATCGAGCCCACGGCTTCCTTGGCGTCCTCGACCATCGGATGGAGGATCATCTCGAGGTCCTCGATCGACCAGCCCGAGGCGAACTGGCGGCGGCGCAGGTCGTCGGCCGCGAAGTGCTCGCCGTGCGGCGCGTCCTGCTTGATCAGCGAGTCGAGCTCGACGGTGCGGCCGATCCAGTTCGCATAGTCATGCGTGTCGGCCAGCATGTCCTTCAGCTCGCGGTCCTTGTAGAGCAGCGGCTGGTCCATATCGACGGCCAGCATCTCGCCTGGGCCGAGCCGGCCCTTCTCGACGATCATGGCCTCGTCCTGCGGCACCATGCCGGCCTCCGAGCCCGCGATCAGCAGCTCGTCGGAGGTGCGCACGAAGCGCATCGGGCGCAGGCCGTTGCGGTCCAGTCCGACCAGCGCCCACTTGCCGGCGACGGCGGCGATGGCGGCGGGGCCGTCCCACGGCTCCATGACGCCGTTCACGTAGTTGTACATGGCGCGATGCTTCGGCGGCACGTTCGGGTTGGTGCCCGAGGCCTCCGGAATCATCATGCACTTCACCATCGGCAGGTTGCGATGGCCGCGCACCAGCAGCTCGAACACGTTGTCGAGTGCCGAGGAGTCCGAGGCGCCCGGCTGGATGATCGGCTTGAGGTCCTCGATGGCCCGGCCGAAGCTCTCGTGCTCGAGGCGCGCCTCGTGGCTCTTCATCCAGTTCACGTTGCCCTGGATGGTGTTGATCTCGCCGTTGTGCGCCAGCACGCGGAACGGCTGCGCCAGCTTCCACTGCGGGAAGGTGTTGGTCGAATAGCGCTGGTGGAAGATCGCG
>CAIWTJ010000208.1 GCA_903915535.1 Enhydrobacter aerosaccus | reverse complement strand
CCGGAAGACGATCATAACGCACGCTTCCTGCTCGTGATCACGCCGCTGGCGATGCCGTGCCATTCGATCGTGCCGGAGAGGCGGCTGTGCTCGATCTTGGGGCAGCGGTTCATCACGACTTTCAGGCCGGCGCCCTCGGCGCGTTTGGCGGCGGCCTCGTTCACCACGCCGAGCTGCATCCACACGACCTTGGCGCCATGCTTGATCGCCTCGTCGGTGATTGGTCCCGCTGCTTCTGAATTGCGGAAGATGTCGACCATGTCGGCCTTCACCGGCAACTCGTCGAGCGAGCCGTAGACCTTCTGGCCCAGGATTTCCTGGCCCCGGGCGGCGGGATTGACGGGCATCACCTTGTAGCCGCGATCCAGCAGGTATTTCGCCGCGAAATAGCTGGGGCGATTCCAGTTGGCCGACAGGCCGACCATGGCGATAGTCTTGGTCTCGCGCAGGATGCGCCGCAGATAGAGATCGTCGTAACGGTCCGTGAAGGTCGCGTTCATAGGGAAGGATTATACATGTCGCCGATGCTGTTTGAACCGATCTCCATCCGCGACGTCACGCTCAAGAACCGCGTGGTGGTGGCGCCGATGCACCAGTATGCCGCGGAGAAGGGCTTCGCGACCGACTGGCACCTGATGAACGCGGGCCGATATGCGGCCGGCGGCGCGGGGCTCGTCATCATGGAGTCGACCAAGGTCGAGCGCCGCGGCTGCGGCACGGTGGGCGACCTCGGCATCTGGGACGATGCGCATATTGCCGGGCTGAAGCGCTGCGTCGACTTCATCAAGCTTCACAACTCGGTGCCGGGCATCCAGCTCGGCCACTCCGGCCGCAAGGCGCGGCGCTTCAGGCCGTGGGAAGGCGGCGCGCCGCTGGTCAACTCACCCGACGTCTGGGACTGGGAGGGCTGGGAGCTCGTGTCGTCGAGCGCGATGAACAACCCCGCGAGCGATCCGACGCCGCGGGCGCTCACGCGCGCGGAGATCCCCGAGGTGATCGAGCGCTGGGGGCAGGGCGCGCGGCGGGCGCACGAGGCGGGCTTCGAGGTGCTCGACCTGCACATGGCGCATGGCTACCTCATCCATCAGTTCCTCTCGCCGTTCTCCAACACGCGCAACGACGAGTATGGCGGCAGCGAAGCCAATCGCATGCGCTTTGCCATCGAAGTGGTCGAGAGCGTGCGGGCACATTGGCCGGCATCGAAGCCGCTGTTCGTGCGTTTCTCGGTCGAGGACGATGCGGGCTGGGGACCCGACCAGAGCGTGGCGCTCGCCAAGATCATCAAGCCGCTGGGCGTCGACGTGATCGACTGCAGTTCGGGCGGCATGCGCGGCGCGCCGGTCGTGAGCACCGGGCCGGTAACCTATGGCTATCAGGTCCCATATGCCGAGCGGCTGCGCCGGGACGCCGACATCATGAGCATGGCGGTCGGCCTGATCGTGCATGCCGACCAGGCCGAGCAGATCCTGCAGGAGGGGCGCGCGGACCTGATCGCATTGGCGCGTGAGCTTTTGTACAATCCGAATTGGCCGATGGACGCGGCGCAGAAGCTGGGCGTCGACAAGAACTTCGCCTCGGTGCCGCCGGCGCAGTCCTATTGGCTGTCCAAGCGTGCACAGTCGGTGAAGAGCGTGGTGCCGTCGACCTACGCAAAAGGCATCAACAGCTTGTGACGGGCGTCCCGGCCCATCGCCGCTATGATTGCCGCCTCACATCCCATTGGCGGAGATCCCCATGAAGCGCACGGCCATTCTCGCTCTCCTGCTCGGCTCGGTCTTCGCGACACCATCCTTCGCGGCGCTCAAGCCCGGCGACGCCGCGCCCGATTTCACGGCCAAGGTCGCGCTGGGGGGCGAGGAGTCGACCTTCAAGCTCGCCGACGCGCTGAAGAAGGGCCCGGTCGTGCTCTATTTCTTCCCCAAGGCCTTCACCACCGGCTGCACCGCCGAGGCGCACGAGTTCGCCGAGGCGGCGGCCAGCTACAAGGAAGCGGGCGCGACCCTGATCGGCATGTCGGCCGACAATATCGACACGCTGCACAAGTTCTCGCTGCAGGAGTGCGGCTCGAAGTTCCCCGTCGCCGCCGATCCCGATCTCACGGTGATCAAGGCCTACGACTCCGCGCTGATCCGCGTGGGCTCGGTCGGCATCTCCGACCGGATCTCCTACGTGATCAGCAGCGAGGGCAAGATCGTCTACGCCTATGCCGACCGCAATCCCGACAAGCACGTCGAGAACACGCTGGCGGCCGTCAAGGCGCTGAAGAAGTAACCAGCGTGCGGTTCTGCTCGGAGCGCTTGCGCAGCCAGTGCGCGGCGCCGAGCAGGACGGCGGTCAGCACGATCGTCAGCGTCGAGACGGCGGCGATCGTGGGATCGATCGCGTAGCGCAGGTCTTCCCACATGCGGCGCGGCAGCGTGACCGCGCCCTGGCCCGACAGGAAGAGCGATACGATCAGCTCGTCGAACGAGGTGATGAAGGCGAACAGCGCGCCCACGATCACGCCGGGCTGGATCAGCGGCAACGTTATCTGGAAGAACGTGCCGCGCGGCGTGGCGCCGAGGCTGAGTGCCGCCTGTTCGAGGCGCGGGTCGATGCCCGCGAGCGTGGCCGTCACGCTGGTGACGACGAACGGCACCGCAAGGCTGGTGTGGGCGAGGACCAGCGCGATCGGCTTGCCGACCAGCCCATACCTCGAGAAGGCGTAGTAGACGCCGATGGCCACCACGATCACCGGCACGATCAGCGGCGAGAGGATCAGCCCCGACACGAGGATGCGCAGCGGCCGCGGCAGCCGCGCGATGCCCAGCGCCGCGAGCGTGCCCAGCAGCGTCGAGAGCACGACGACGGCGGCGGCTACCCAGAGGCTGAGCCAGGTCGGGTTCAGCCAGTTCTCGGCGCCGAAATAGACGCGATACCATTTGAGGCTGAGCGCGGGCGGCGGGAACGTGAGGTAGTTCGCCGACGAGAACGACACGGCTGCCACGACGATGATCGGGAAGGCCAGGAAGATCAGGATGAGTCCGACCACACTCGAGGGCAGGATGGACTTCATCGCGCGCTCATCTTGAACGCATTGCCGATGCCCGGCAGGCGCCGGCAGGCCGCGATGATCACCAGCGCCGTCGCGAGCAACACACCCGACAGGCAGGCGGCGTAGGCCCAGTTGAGCTGGTCGACCTGGTTGGCGATCAGCATCGAGAGCGTGATGTCGCGCGGACCGCCCAGCATGGCGGGCGTGATGTAGAAGCCCAGCGAGAGGACGAAGACCAGGAGGCCGCCGGCGGCGACGCCCGGGATGGAAAGCGGCAGCGTCACCTGCAGGAACGTCCGCCACGGCGGCGAGCCGAGACCGGACGCCGCGCGTGCCAGCGACGGATCGATCTGCCGGAGCGCATTGGCGATCGGCAGGATCATGTAGGGCAGCAGGATGTGGATCATGCCGATGTAGACGGCCAGCGCCGTGTTCAGGATGCGCAACGGCCGGTCGATCAGGCCCGCCGCCATCAGCGCCTCGTTTATCAGACCGTGACGGCCCAGCAGCACCATCCAGGCGTAGCTGCGCACCAGCACGCTGGTCCAGAAGGGCAGCAGGATGATGACGATGATCAGCGGCGCCCACTTCTTCGCGCGCACCAGCGCGACGGCGACCGGATATCCCAGGACCAGCGTGCCCAGGGTGACGATGAAGGCGGTGTAGAGCGTGTTGACCAGCGTGTTGAAGAACACCGAGTCGTCCATCAGCTCGCGATAGTGGACCAGCGACCAGGTCGGATCGTTGAAGCTGCGCAACAGCATCGTCACGACCGGCAGGGCGTAAAGCACGATCATGTAGAGAACGAGCGGCGCCACCAGCAGCATCGGCACGACCTGCTTCGAGGTCAGGCGCGGCGATGACGTCACGTCAGACAAGGATCGTGTCCGCGACCGACCAGGCGATTTCGGCGTGCTCGCCGACCGTGCGACGGCGGATGGCGGCGCTCGACGGCTCCTTCAGCACGATCATCGTGCCGTCGGCCGCCTTCAGCATGTAGCGGCACCGCTCGCCCGCGAACACGGCCTCGGTCACAGTGACGGCCATGCGGTTCATCGATTGGGCGCTGCCGTTCAGCGTGTCGGCGAAGCGCAGCCGCTCGGGCCGCGTGGTGAGCGTCACAGTGGAGCCGCTCGACGGGCGGGACGGGCAGGTGGCGCGGATGACGGCGCCCTGGCATTCGGCGATCACGATGTCGCCCTCGAGACCTTTCACCGTCGCGGGCAGGAAATTCGACTCGCCGATGAAGCCCGCGACGAAGCGATTGCACGGCCGGTCGTAGAGATCTTCCGGGCTGCCGACCTGCGACACGAGTCCCTCGTTCATGACGGCGATCCGGTCGCTCATCGTGAGCGCTTCTTCCTGGTCGTGCGTCACGTAGATGAAGGTGATGCCGAGATCGGCATGCAGGCGCCGCATCTCGAGCTGCAGGTTCTCGCGCAGCTGCTTGTCGAGTGCGCCCAGCGGCTCGTCCATCAGCAGCAGGCGTGGCTTGAACACGATGGCGCGCGCGAGCGCCACGCGCTGCTGCTGGCCGCCCGAGAGCTGGCGAGGATAGCGGCCGCCGTAGCCGGGCAGATGCACCAGCTCGAGCGCCTCTCCGACCAGCTTCGCGCGCTCGGCTTTCGCCACGCCGCGCTGCTTCAGCGGGAAGCCGATGTTCTCGGCCACGGTGAGGTGCGGGAAGAGGGCATAGTTCTGGAACACCATGCCGATGTTGCGCTTGTGCGGCGGCATGGCGACGACGGATGTGCCGTCGATCGCGATGTCGCCTTTCGTGGGCTGCTCGAAGCCCGCGATCATCATGAGAGTCGTCGTCTTGCCCGAGCCGCTGGGCCCCAGCAGCGTCAGGAACTCGCCCGAGCGGATGTCGAGCGAGACGCCGTTCACGGCGCCGACGCGCTCGTAGCTCTTCTCGAGCCCGGCGAGCGACACCGAAGCGCCGCTGCCGGTGGACGAGACGGTGTCTCTCACCCCAGGAGCCATTTGTTGAAGCGGGTGATGACGGTGGCGCGGTTCTCGATCCACCAGTCGTAATTGTAGTTCACCAGCTGCGCCTTGATCGCGGGGGCGCTCGGCAGGACCTTCAGCCGCTCTTCCGGAATGAACTCGTTCGAGCCGTTGTTGACCGAGCCGTAGGGGATGCCGAGCGAGACGCGCGCCTGCGGGATCGCCATCGTCGAGTAGGCGACGAACTTTTGCGCATTCGTCGCGTTCTTGGCGCCCTTCGGGATACCCCAGGCGTCGCGCTTCAGCAGGCCCTGGTTCCAGCTGATCTGCGCCGGGACGCCAGCGGCCTGGAGGGCAGCCATGCGGCCGTTCCACACACTGGTCATCGTCACTTCGCGATCGGTCAGCAGCTGGACCGGCATGGCGCCGGTGTCCCACCACTTCACGATGTCCTTCTTGATCTTGTCGTAACTCGCAAAGGCCTTGTCGATGTCGATCGGATAGAGCTTGTCCGCCGGCACGCCGGCGGCCATCAGCGCGAACTCGAGTTCGGGCCAGCCGCCGTTGCCGGTGCCGACCATGGCGCGGTCGCCGGGGAATTTCTTGGTGTCCCAGAAATCGGCCCAGCCGTTTGGCGCGACGCCCTTGGTCAGGTCGGAGCGGTAGCCGATGACCTGCGCCCACACCAGCATCTCGAGGCCGTATTCGAAGCGGTAGGCCTTGTCGACGCCGTCATCGACCAGCGAGTAGTCGATCTTCTCGAAGTAATCGCCGGTCTTCATCAGATTCATGATCGAGCCGCGGCTGAGCTGCGCCAGGTCCCACTCGATGTTCTTGGTCTCGACCATCGCCTTGATCTTGGTCGGGTCGGAGCCGGCGAACGGCTTTACCTTGATGCCGGTGGCCTGCTCGAACGGCGCGAAGTACGCCTTCTGCTGGGTCTCCTGCATCGTGCCGCCGAAGGTGGCGATGCGCAGTTCGCCTTCGCCCTTGAGGCTGTCGGGGATCTTGGTGAGTTCCGGCATGGTCTGGCCCCAGCCGTCGCGCAGGACGAACGGCGCGGAGAGGCCGGTGCCGATGAGGCCGAGCGCGGTGCGGCGGCCGAACGTCGTGAAGTTCTTCTTGCCCATGAAGCCCCCTGATTTTTTCCCGAGTTAGTACGCCAGAAGATTGTCGCGGAAATGCTTATGCTCGTACGCCTTGCGCACCAGGCCGCGATCCTGCAGCGCGGGCACCAGCCCGTCCTCGATCTCGGCCAGGGTGCGGCGGTTCACGTTGGCCATCGAGAAAAGGAAGCCGTCGCCGCCCACCTCCTGCATGGTCTCTTCCATCTGCGCGGCGACAGCGTCGGGCGTGCCGCAGAGCTGGACCGAGAGATCGACGTTGGTGAAGCCCGCCATGGTCTCGCGGATCGAGCGGCCCTTCGCGATCTGGCGGTACTGCTCGAGGTTCTGCTGGTGGCCGTTGGTCGTGACGTGATCGGGCAGGGGCTTGTCGACGTCGAACTTGCCGAAGTCGATGTTGGTCACCTTGCCGAAATGCGCCATGCGCTCCTCGATGTGCTCGCGTGCGTGCTGCATCTGCCGGCGGCGGCGCTCCTGCGCATCCTCCATCGTTTCGCCAAGGATCGGATTGACGAGGAACAGCACCTTGCAGTCGTCGGGATTGCGGCCTTGGGCTGCCATGTGCTTGCGCACGTCGTCGCGGTAGGCCTTCATGCCTTCGGTGCCCTTCACATGCGCGACGATGGTGTCGGCATGGGCGGCGGCGAACTTGCGGCCGCGCGGCGAGCCGCCGGCCTGCGCGATCACCGGCTGGCCCTGCGGCGCGGGGCCGGAGTTGAGCGGCCCGCGCGTGCTGTAGAACTTGCCCTGGTAGTTCACCGGCTTGACCTTGGTGTGGTCGACCAGGATGCCGCTCTTGCGGTCGGCGATGATCGCGCCGGGCTCCCACGAGTTCCACAGGCCCTTGCACACTTCCATGTACTCGTCGGCCATGTCGTAACGCAGGTCGTGGTCGGGCATGCCCTGCATGCCGAAGTTCATCGCCGCGAAGTCCGAGCTGCCGGTGACGGCATTCCAGCCGGCGCGGCCTTGCGACACCTGGTCGAGCGTCGCCATGAGACGCGACAGCAGATAGGGGTGGTAGGCGTAGGTGCCGAAAGTCGGCACGATGCCGATACGCGAGGTCACCTGCGTCATCAGCGCGGCGACGACGGACGGATCCTGGCGCGGCACGGCGATCGCGTTCTTGAGATAGATTTCGGTCGAACCGTTGAAGCTCTCGCCGACATACGACGAGTCCTCGAGCAATACATAGTCGAAGCAGGCGCGCTCCAGCGAGCGCGCCATGTTCAGGAAGAGCTCCGGCTGCGCCCAGGTTTCGCCGATATGACCGGTCCAGGCGTGTCCCCACGCCTGTGCACTGGAGCCTTGCAAAAACCACGCGAGATGAAACGGCTTAGCCTTCACGAATTACTCCATTGCCCGACTGGGAAAAGGGGAACGCAAATACTGTGCCGATGCGGGCGGCACGATCCTATCGCGCCGGAGGCGGACTTGTCCTACAATTTGCCCGGTTTTTGGCGTTGCGGCGTAAGGAGCGGATCATGGACACAATGATGCAGAACGGCCTCGGGGTTACCGAAGCCGAATGGAAGGCGCGCTGCGATCTCGCAGCTCTCTATCGCATTTGCGATCATCTCGGTTGGACGGATCTGCTCGACACCCACATGTCGGTGCGCGTCCCCGGCGAGCCGAACTGCTTCCTGATCAATCACTACGAAGAGAACTTCGACGAGATCACGGCGTCGAGCCTGATCAAGATGGACCTCGACGGAAAGATCTACGGCAAGCAGGGCCGCTTCAACGCCGCGGGCTTCACCATCCACAGCGGCATCTACAAGGCACGCCCCGATGTGAACTGCGCGATGCACACGCACACCCGCGCCGGTGGCGCCGTGTCGTTGATCCGCAACGGCATTCGCCCGATCAGCCAGGACGCGCTCGCCGTGTATGACGACCTTGTCTATCACGAGTACGGCGTGCCGACGACGCAGGAAGAGTGCGATTCGCTCGGCGTGAGTTGCCAGAAAGGCGATCACATCGTCCTGCTCAACCACGGCCTGCTGTCGATCGCCGCCACCGTGCCGGGCGCCTTCCGCAAGCTCTACATGATGGAGCGTGCGTGCGAACTCGAGCTGCTCGCGCGCCAGATGGGCGAGGAGCCGGTGGCGATCGAGCAATACGTGATCGACAAGGCGAAGGAGCGCATGCGGAAGGTCCGTGCGGAGCCGACGCACGGCCAGTACTACTTCGCAGCGTTGCAGCGGCAGATCCGCAAGAAAGGCGCCACGGAGTGGTGCCAGTAGGCGCGCGCTAGACACGCTGCGCACGCTCGAATGGCACCGTCAACGAAGGGCGGGGCAGTACAGCTTCTTGAGCACGGATAGCGCTTCCGGCTGCCAGCGGACGCGCGGCGGGAAGAACTGCACGCCGCGCAGCGCCGCGTCGTAGGGATACTGTCCGTTTGCGGCCCGGCACTCGGGAGGGGAGGAGGCCGTGGAGAAGGCTATGAAGACCTTGTCCGTGCGCTGCTCGTAGACGGCCTTGGCCACGAAGTCGCCGGTGCATTCGTCCTGGGAGCAGGTCTCGATCACGGCATAGTCGCCCGAGCGATAAGGCGCATTCCAGGAGAACCAGAATGCCTCCGTGGCACTGGCGAAGTTGAGCTCGAGCGCCGTCGTCGCCCTGCGCAACGCCTCGTAGAACTGCTCGTTGTTCAGCCAGCCGCTCGTGTTGCCGGGGGCAAACAACTCGCGCATGCGCGTGCCCGCCTTCGGCGCGAAGCGGGTCGTCGACCGAAGGAAGAGTCCGCCCTTTGGTTTCCAGACATAGGTCCGGCCCTCGACCCAGGGCCAAGCGCCGATTTCGAACAGAAGTCCATCCGGCAGGCGCACGATGCGGTCGATGCAGGACTGCTGGCCCTTGGCGCTGCCCAGCATATTGGGAATGGTCAGCACTTCCGGCGGCTCGTCGGGCCGGACGGCGGCGATGTAGACCGGGAATTGGGAGCAGTCCGCGCCGTTGCCGCCACGATTCGCGATGAACGCCAGCGCGTCGACGGCAGAATCGGTGTATCGCTCGGCTACATCGATTCTTTCGGCGGGCGCGGCGATCCGCGTCTCGCCAAGGTAGACGCCGGGATCCTTCAGCAGGCTCAGATTGAGTGGCACACCGCCGATCCTGATTCCCGTCTTGAGATACATCTCGCCGGCCAGCACCATCGGCTCGGGCTTCAGGTAGTCGAGGCGCGCCTTGAATCGGGGTAGCAAGCAGCCGACGGAGAGCGGCACGCACTGGCGCCACAAGGCTTCGCGCCAGCGCAGCTGGTCGGCCACGATGGTGGCGTACTCGCGTCCGTTGTTGACGTTGAGTGACTGGTAGAGGCGCGCGATCAGGGCGGTGATGGAGGAGTCGAGCTGACGCAGCTCCGCGTTGTCGCAGATCGCCGCGTCGAGCGCAGTCGGCCTTCCCGCGCAGTCGGCGGCAGACGCAGGCGCGGCAAAGAGGAGGGCGGAAACGGCGCTGCAGAGGGCCGCGAGAAGGGCGAGAGTCTTCAGCGGCCTTTCCAATCGGGCTTCGGTTTCTTGGTGACGAAGGCGTCGATGCCCGCTCGGGCATCTTCGCTCTGCATCGCATCCGCCATGAAGTCGGTGGCGTGTGCGTAAGCGTCGGCGAGGTTCATTTCCATGTGCCTGTGGAACATCGCCTTGCCTTTGGCGATCTGCTGCGGCGGCTGCGCTGCGATGTGGCGGGCAAGGCTCAGGGTTTCGGCGTCGAGTTTGTCGGCGGGCACGACCCGGCTCACCAGCCCATCACGCAGCGCGGTGGCTGCATCGACGAACTGGCCGGTGAACAGCATGTCGAGCGCACGCTTCTTGCCGACATTGCGGCCGACGGCGACGGACGGCGTGCCGCAGAACAGGCCGTTGTTGATGCCGGACGTGGCGAACGTCGCCTCGGTCGAAGCGACGGCCAGGTCGCAGGCGGCAACGAGCTGGCAACCGGCGGCCGTCGCGATCGCGTGGATCTTGGCGATCACCGGCTGAGGCAGGCGATTGATCGAAAGCATCATCGCCGAGCAGCGCACAAGGAGGTCGTGATGGACGGCGCGGTCGTGGCTGGAGGCGACTTCGCGCAGATCGTGACCGGTCGAGAAGGCCCGGCCGGAGGCCTCGATGATCACGCAGCGGATCGACCTGTCGCTGGCGAGCCTGTCGAATTCCGCCTGCAGCGCGTCTATAAGGTCGCCCGACAGGGCGTTCATCGCGTGCGGACGATTCAGCGTCAGGATCGCAACCGGCCCGTCGTCGCGGCGCAGCAGGACGGGTTCGTTGGGGGCGGCAGTCATGGCGTCAGTGTATCGATTGAAGGGGAGGACGTCATGCCGGCGATGACGCCAGCACAGCTTCTGAAGTTCCTCGACGAGAACTTTCCGCAGTCGTCCCATCTCGGGCTTTCGATCGAGCATCTCGACGACACGACGATCCGGCTGCGCCTGCCGACGCACGAGCGACACCTGCGCCCCGGCGGCACGATCTCCGGGCCTACCCTGATGTGGCTGGTCGACTGCGGCTTTTATCTTTTGGTCATGGGCCAGCTCGGCCCTGTGGCGCTCGCGGTAACGACGAACCTCAACATCAATTTCATGCGCAAGCCCGAAGCGGTCGACCTCATTGGCGAGGGCAGGTTGCTGAAGCTCGGCAAGACGCTGGCGGTGGGAGATTTCACCATCTGGAGCGACGGCATGAAGGATCCGGTTGCCCACGCTACGGTGACCTACGCAATACCCCCGAAATCAAAGGATTAAGGGCGGAGGTATTATAATACCACAATCTTAAGTGGTTGATCTTATTTGGCTAATTGTAGGTGTTTGACAAGCCGTGGCGCGACGCCCATAAGCGCCCGCTCACGAAAGAAAGAACCATGGAAACCCTTAGTCACCGCACCCCCAGTATCAAGACTGCCGACGTGCAGAAGAAGTGGGTACTGATCGACGCCGACGGGCTCGTGCTCGGCCGGCTCGCCTCGATCATCGCCCTGCGCCTGCGCGGCAAGCACAAGCCGATGTTCACCCCGCATATCGATTGCGGCGACAACATCGTCGTCATCAACGCCGAGAAGGTACGCCTCACGGGCCGCAAGGCCGAGCGTGAAGTGTTCTACTGGCACACCGGCCATCCCGGCGGCATCAAGGGCGAGACCCTGGGCAAGCGCCTCGAGGGCCGCTTCCCCGAGCGCGTCCTGATCAAGGCCGTCGAACGCATGATCACCCGCGGACCGCTCGGCCGCGCGCAGATGAAGAACCTGCGTGTCTATGCCGGACCGAAGCATGATCAGGAAGCGCAGCAGCCCGAGAAGCTGGACGTTGCCGCGATGAACAAAAAGAATTCGAGGATTGGCTAATGGCTACTGAACTCTCGTCGTTTGCCGAACTGAAGAAGGCACCCGCCGGCGTGCAGGCTCCGGCCGTCGCCCGCGAAAAGGAAATCGACGCCCAGGGCCGCGCCTATGCGACCGGCCGGCGCAAGAACGCCATCGCCCGCGTGTGGGTCAAGCTCGGCACGGGCAAGATCATCGTGAACGGCCGCGACCAGACGGTCTACTTCGCTCGTCCGACGCAGCGCATGATGATCCAGCAGCCGTTCGACGTTTCCCAGCGCAACGGCCAGTTCGACGTGATCGCCACCGTCACCGGCGGCGGTCTCTCGGGCCAGGCAGGCGCAGTGCGTCACGGCATCTCGCAGGCGCTGACCAAGTTCGAGCCCAGCCTGCGTGGCGTCATCAAGGCGAGCGGCTTCCTCACCCGCGACAGCCGCGTGGTCGAGCGCAAGAAGTACGGCCGCGCCGGTGCGCGTCGCCGCTTCCAGTTCTCCAAGCGCTAAGGCGCCCGGAGCTCGAGGAAGGGCAGACAGGATATCGAAGGGCGCCCCGGTGGCGCCCTTCGTCTTTTGGGGAGTTGTCGATGTCCGGTCTCATCGTTCCGTTCAAAGGCTTCGCGCCCAAGGTCGCCGCGTCGGCCTTCATCGCGCCCAACGCCACGTTGATCGGCGACGTCGAGATCGCCGCCAACGCCAACATCTGGTTCGGCTGCATCCTGCGCGGCGACGGCCCCGGCATTCGCGTCGGCGAGAACTCCAATCTGCAGGACGGCACTGTCGTCCATATCGCCTCGCGTGGACTGATGACAACGGTCGGCCGGAACGTGACCGTGGGCCACATGGTGCTGCTGCACGCTTGCGAAGTGCAGGACGATTCGTTTGTCGGCATGCACTCGACCGTGCTCGACGGCGCCGTGATCGAGACCGGCGCAATGGTGGCAGCGGGTGCCGTCGTCACGCCGCGCAAGATCGTGCGCAAGGGCGAGCTGTGGGCCGGCAACCCGGCGCAGAAACTGCGCGACCTCACGGAGAAGGACTACGAGACCTTCCGGCGCGTGGCCGCGCAATATGTCCGCCTCGCCGCTTCCTACCGAGATGAAGAGAAGAAGGCAGCGGAGTGAGCTACGCGGTAAAGGAAATCTTCAAGACCCTGCAGGGCGAGGGCGCGCAGGCGGGGCGCACCGCTGTGTTCTGCCGCTTCTCGGGATGCAATCTGTGGTCAGGCCGCGAAGAGGACCGCGCCGGAGCGCAGTGCACGTTTTGCGACACCGACTTCGTCGGCATGGATGGCACGCTGGGCGGGCGTTACGCCTCGGCCGACGCCTTGGCGGATACGATCGCCACGACCTGGGATGGTGGGCGGAGTCACCGGTTCGTGGTGCTCACCGGTGGTGAGCCATTGCTGCAGGTCGATGCTGCCCTGATCGACGCGCTTCATGCCCGCGGTTTCGAGATCGCGATCGAGACCAACGGTACGGTCGAGGCGCCGAGCGGGATCGACTGGCTGTGTGTGAGTCCCAAGACGCGCGATCCACTCAAGATCACCAAGGGTCACGAGCTCAAGCTCGTCTATCCGCAGTCGGAACTGCGGCCCGAGGATTTCGCGGGCCTCGAGTTCCAGCGCTTCTCGTTGCAGGCGATGGATGGTCCCGAGGTCCTCGAGAACACGAAACGGGCGATCGCTTACTGCCTCGCCCATCCGCAGTGGCAGCTCAGCACCCAGACCCACAAGCACCACGGCTTCCGCTGAGCCGCTGCATCGCGCGCCGCGATGTCAGCCCGGCGTCATGCCCTGCGACGTTATGATCGCCTGGGCAGCGGGGCTGCGCAGGAAATCGACGAAGGCCTTGGCGGCGAAGGCATTGCTGGTGCTGATCGCAACGGCCGATTTGAACACGAATTCCTGCTGCAGATCGGGCGGGAAGGGGCCGACGATGTCGACGCCAGGAACCGCGAGTACATTCAGGAGGAAGATGCCGAGCTCGGCCTTGCCGTCGATCACCGCCTGCGGGATGTCGCCGGGCGAGGGCTGCGGCCTGATCTTCTCCTTCATCGCCTCGGCGATTTCGAGGCGTTCGAAGGTCTTAAGCACCTGCGCTCCCGCGGCGCTCGCGGGCAATGTCGCGATCGAGCCGGCGTTCAGCAGGGCTTCTTTGAAGCTCTCGGTCGTCTCGATGTCGGGCTTGGGCGCGCCGGCGCGAACGGCGACACCAAAACCCACCCGGGCAACGTCGGCGCTCGCGGCAAGAACGAAGCGCGGACCTGCCGCGGCATCGAGGAAGACCTCGCGCGGCACGACGGCGACGTCGAGAGGCTCGGAGCCTGTAGCGATCTTGATCAACTCGGGTGTCGCGGCGAAGCGGATGGTGAGCTTGTGGCCGCTTGCCTTCTCGAATTCGGGAACGAGTATTTTGAGCGGTCCCGCGATGCCGCCGCCGGCGATCACCTGCAGGTCGGCGGCGGAGGCGTGAGTGGCGGTCATGAGGGCGAGCGCGATGACGAAGGTACGCAGCATCAATCGATCAATCGGACTTTGACGTAGCTGCCGGGCGCATCCTCGATCGCGGGCAAACCGCCGGAACCCGGGACGCGCGCCGGAACCTTGCCGCCGGATTTCGCCGACAACCATTTGTCCCAGTCGTTCCACCACGAGCCCGGATGTTCGACCGCGCCCGCCTGCCATTCGGCCAGGCTCGGCGGGTTTTTGTCGGTTTCGTTCAGCCAGTGCTGATACTTCTTCGCGGATGGCGGATTGACGACCCCGGCGATGTGGCCCGACCCCGCAAGCATGAAACGCACCGGGCCGCTGAATATCTGCGTCGCCTTGTAGACGGATTTGGCGGGCGCGATGTGATCCTCCTTGCCCGCCTGGATATACGTCGGGATCGAGATCTTGCGCAGGTCGATCGGCACGTTGTCGATGACCAGGCCGCCGGGCTGCACCAGCAGGTTCTTCTGGTACATGTTGCGCAGGTAATACATGTGCATCGCGGCCGGCATGCGCGTCGCGTCGGCATTCCAGAACAGCAGGTCGAAGGGGAAGGGATCCTTGCCCATCAGGTAGTTGTTCACGACGAACGACCAGATGAGGTCGTTGGCGCGCAGCATGTTGAACGTCGTGGCCATCTCGGTGCCGTCGAGATAGCCCTTCTTGCTCATCACTTCCTGGACGCCGGTGAGCTGGTCCTCGTCGATGAAGACGCCGAGTTCTCCCGGCTCGGTGAAATCGACTTGCGCGGTGAAGAACGTGCAGGCCGCGATCCGCTCGTCGCCGCGGGCTGCCATGTAGGCCAGCGTCGTCGCCATCAGGGTGCCGCCGATGCAGTAACCGATCGCGGAAACCTTCTTCTCGCCGGTGGCCTTCTCGATCGCGTCGAGCGCGGCCAGCGGCCCGAGCTTCATATAGTCCTCGAAGACCAGCGCCGTGAGCTTCTCGTCGGGATTGACCCAGGAGATGACGAACACCGTGTAGCCGGCTTCGGTCGCCCACTTGATGAACGAGTTCTGCGGCTTGAGATCGAGGATGTAGAATTTGTTGATCCAGGGCGGCACGATCAGCAGCGGCATCGCATGGACTTCTTCGGTCAGCGGCGCGTACTGGATGAGCTGCATCAGTTCGTTCTGGAAAACGACCTTGCCGGGCGAGGTGGCGACGTTCTCGCCGACCTTGAAGGCTTTCATGTCGGTCTGGCGGATTGCGAGCTTGCCCTTGCCGCGCTCGAGATCGGTCAGAAGGTTCTGAAGACCCTTGACCAGATTCTCGCCCTTGGTCTCGACGGTCGCCTTGAGGACCTGCGGATTGGTCATCGCAAAGTTGGACGGCGACAAGGCGTCGATGAACTGGCGCGTATAGAACTCGACCTTCTGGGCAGTCTTGCTGTCGACGCCATCGACTTCCTTCACGGTGCCCTGCAGCCAGCGCGACGTCAGCAGGTAGGACTGCTTCAGGTAATCGAACACGACCTCGTCCTTCCAGGCGGGATCGTTGAAGCGCTTGTCGCCCTTGGCGGGTTCGACGACCGGCGACACTGTCTGGCCCATCAGGCGCTGGGCGGTGCTCTGCCAGAGCTGCAGGTACTGCTGCCACAGCTCCATCTGCGCCTGAACGAGCTTGTTGGGATCGGCCAGCATCTTGGCCGTGAAATCCATGAAGGTCTGGGTCAGGCGGAGAGGGTCGGGTTGCTGCGGCCCATCGGCCTGGTAGCGGGCCGAGAACTCCTGCAGCAGCTTCTGGCTGCGCTCGGCGATATCCGTGAAAGTCGCCTGCAACTTTTCGGCTTCGACCGTCGAAAGACCGGTCAATCCGGGGATGGCGGTTTCGGGCGCAGACTTCTCGGACATGCGTTTCCCCTTACGAATCATTGGCTTTGCGCCGTTTCTTGCGGTATTTTCAGTTACCGGTAACTACAGCTTGTGGGTGTTGCCGGGGCAGCGTCAACCGCCCTCTTTAGGTAGGCTGCGACAATGGATGGGTCAAACTTCCTGCGGCCCTCGGCTAAAAAAAGCCCGGGCGGCCGGACGACCAATGGAATGAACGAGCGGATGGCAAAGATGCGCGGATATCGGGACATGATCGGCGGCCTGCGGGCCAGCCTGCTCCTCGGCGTCTCGACGGCGGCACTGCTCGCGGGTTGCGACTGGTTCGACGGCAACACACCGGTCAGCAGCCGCCAGGTTCGACCCGGCGCCGAGCGCTCCGTCGCTGTATCCAACACCCTGCCGGCGGCGGGAACCGGGCGTCAGTACGATACGGGCATCGCCGCGGTCGACGAGACGCGCGGCGGCGGCACACAGATCGGCTCCATCGTCGCGGGCAAGGGTGGGCAAAAGGCGCAGCAGGAAGAATTGGCCAAGGCCCAGCGCGATAGCGATCGCAAGGCGCGCGCCGAGACCGAGCGCCAGGTCGCCGCGCGCAAGGCGGAAGACGCCCTGGCCGCGGGCGCAACGCCGCCGCCCACCGCATCGGCTGCCCCATCGACCGCGTCCGCGACTACAGCAGCGCCGCCACCACCGGCGCCGGTGACGGCGACGCCCATCGCGCCCCCGACCGAGACCGCCGCGGCAACGCCGCCCGCTGCACCAGCACAAACCGCAACGCCGCCGGCGCCTGAGCCCGTCGTCGTCGCCGCGGCGCCCGCGCGTCCGGCCGATCCGAACAAGGCCTTCGAGCCGCCGCCCGGTTGGGTGCCGCCGGGGCAGACCGCGCCGGTCGCGACAGCGACGACGACTGCGGTCGCCTCAGCGCCGGCACCCGCAACGATCGCCGCGCCGCCGCCCGTAACAGTCGCGGCGCCCCCGCCGGTGTCGACTGTAGCGACCTCGACGACTCTCTTGCCGCCGCCGGCCGAAACAACGGCCGCCGCTCCGCCGCCGGCGCCCGTTGTGGTGGCGGCCGCGTCTGCGCCGGCACGCCGGGTCGACCCGAACAAGGCCTTCGAGCCGCCGCCGGGATGGGCGCCGCCCGGCCAGTCCGCTCCCGTCGTGACCGCCGCGCCAACGCCATCTCCTGCCGTGGTCTCCGCGCCGCCGCCTTCCGGGACGACCACGATGACCACGGCGACCACCTTGCTGCCGACGTCGACGCCGCCGGCCCCGGTCACCACGACGCAGGTTGCCAGCGTGGCGCCCCCGGCGCCGGTCGCGCAGCCTCCGGCGTATGAACCCACGCCTGTCACCCAGGTCCGTTCGACGACGCCCCGCGTCGGCGCCGGCGAGAGCGCCATGCCGTCGAGCCCCGCCGATCGCCCGGGCTTTGCCCGTCCCGCCGATGTAGCCGTTGCCGCACCGCCGGCGCCCGTCACGGTGACGCCGATGCCAGAGCCCGCGGTGCCGTCTCCGGCACCCGTCACGGTGACGGCGACGCCGGTGGCGCCACCGGTGAGCTTGCAGGCCGACATCGCCCGCGCGCAGTCGGGCGCCGTGCCGCCCGGTACGATCAAGGCGCCGCCAGGTGGGCCGTTGCAGGTTGCGGTGATCCAGTTCGGCCGCGCCTCGTCGGGCCTCGGCGGCCGCGACGGCGACATCCTGAAGAAGATCGCGCAGATCCAGAAAAAGAATGGCGGCACCGTGCGCGTCGTGGCGCATGCCGAACAGGACGTGACCGGCTCGTCGGTCGGCCAGATCGAGCAGGGCAACTACGACGTCTCGCGCCGGCGCGCGATCAACATTGCCAACCAGCTCATGGCACTGGGCGTGCCGCGGAGCGCGATCGTTGCGGAAGCAGCCTCGGATTCCGAGCCGAAGTACGCCACCAACACCGCCCGCGGCATCGCGGCCAACCGCAGGGCCGAGATTTTCCTCGACCTCTGATTTTGGACAGAAAAATGGACGACAGTGAATTCCATCGCCTGAAGCGCCTGCCGCCGTACGTCTTCGCGGAAGTGAACGCCATGAAGGCGCGCGCCCGCGCCGCCGGGCAGGACGTGATCGACCTCGGCATGGGCAATCCCGACCTGCCGACCGCGCCGCACATCGTGGCCAAGCTCGCCGAGGCCGCCGCCAATCCGCGCGCCCATGGCTACTCCGCCTCGCGCGGCATTCCGGGACTGCGCAAGGCGCAGGCGGCGTACTACCAGCGCCGCTTCAACGTCGAACTCGATCCCGAGTCCGAGATCATCGTCACGCTGGGCTCGAAGGAAGGCCTCGCCAATCTCGCGCAGGCGATCACCTCGCCCGGCGACACGGTTCTGGTGCCGAACCCCAGCTATCCGATCCATCCGTACGGCTTCATCATCGCGGGCGGCGCGGTGCGTCACATCCCGGTGCCGGGATCGACTTCGATCCAGGAATTCCTGCCGGCGCTCGAGCGGGCCGTGCAACACGCCGTGCCGAAGCCGCTGGCGCTGGTGCTGAACTATCCGTCGAACCCGACGGCGCAGGTCGTCGATCTCGATTTCTATGCGGCGATCGTCGATTTCTGCAAACGCCAGGGCATCTGGATCCTGTCGGATCTCGCCTACGCCGAGATCTATTTCGACGGCGTGCCGCCACCATCGGTGCTGCAGGTGCCGGGCGCGCGCGAGATCGCCATCGAGTTCACCTCGATGAGCAAAACGTATTCGATGGCCGGCTGGCGCATGGGATTCGCCGCCGGCAACAAGACGCTGATCCAGGCACTCACGCGCATCAAGTCGTACCTGGACTACGGCGCCTTCACGCCGATCCAGGTGGCGGCGACCGCGGCGCTGAACGGTCCGCAGGAATGCATCGTCGAGGCGCGCAACACCTACAAGGAACGGCGCGACGTTCTGATCGAAGGACTGGTCGCGGCCGGCTGGGACCTGCCGTCGCCGTCGGCCTCGATGTTCGCGTGGGCGCCGATCCCCAAGCCGTTCGCCGAGCTGGGGTCGCTGGCCTTCTCGAAGCTGCTGCTGACCCAGGCCAACGTCGCCTTGTCGCCGGGCATCGGCTTCGGCGAACATGGCGACGGCTATGTCCGTATCGCCCTGGTCGAGAACAAGCACCGCATTCGCCAGGCCGTGCGCAACATCAAGACCGTGCTGGCCGATCCCGGCAAGTCGATCGACCTCTACCTTCGCGGTGTTGGGGACAACATCACCCCTCTGAAGGCTCGCGCCTGAAGCAAAGCTGTCGTATCAGGCGCCCATGACACAACCTCTCAAAATCGGCATCGCCGGCCTCGGCACGGTCGGCGCTGGCGTGGTCAAGCTCCTGGCCGAGCATGGCCGCCTGCTGGCGCTGCGCGGCGGCCGGCCGCTGAAGCTCGTCGCCGTGAGCGCGCGTTCCAAGGCCAAGAAGCGCGACATCGACCTTTCGAAGGTGCGGTGGGAACGCGATCCCATGGCGCTCGCGACGGCGCCCGACATCGACGTCGTGATCGAACTGATCGGCGGCTCGGGCGGCATCGCGCGCAAGCTGGTGCAGACGGCACTGCGCCACGGCAAGCACGTCATCACCGCCAACAAGGCACTGCTCGCCCATCATGGAGCAGAGCTCGCGGCGCTTGCCGAGAAGAAGGGCTGCAGCCTGGCCTTCGAGGCGGCGGTTGCCGGCGGCATCCCGGTCATCAAGGCGCTGCGCGAAGGGCTCGTCGGCAATCGCGTGAGCCGGCTCTACGGCATCCTGAACGGCACCTGTAACTACATCCTGACCACGATGCGGGAGACTGGCCGCGACTTCGGCGCCGTGCTGGCCGAGGCGCAGGCTGCCGGCTACGCCGAAGCCGACCCCACGTTCGACGTCGACGGCATCGACGCCGCGCACAAGCTCGCCGTGCTGACGGGCGCGGCCTTCGGAACCAAGGTGAACTTCGCCGGCGTCCACGTCGAAGGTATCCGCCGCGTGACAGCGGCGGACATCCAGTTCGCCGAAGAGCTCGGCTATCGCATCAAGCTGCTGGGCCTCGCACGCAGGACTCCCTACGGCATCGAGCAGCGCGTCCATCCCTGCATGGTCTCGCTCAAGGCGCCGATCGCGCACATTGAAGGCGTGTTCAACGCCGTCGTGGTGGAAGGCGACTTCGTCGGCACGACGATGTTCCAGGGGCGTGGCGCAGGGCAGGGACCGACGGCCTCCGCCGTGGTTGCCGACCTGGTCGACGTGGCGCGCGGGCACATCATGCCGGCCTTCGTCGTCCCGGCAGCGCGTCTCACGGAGACCAAGGTCTCGCCGATGGGGCGCCACGTCGGCGCCTATTACATGCGGCTGATGGTCCAGGACAGGCCGGGCGTGATCGCCGCGATCTCCGGCATCCTTGCGAAGGACCGGATCTCGGTCGAGGGTATGCTGCAGCGTGGCCGGTCGCAGTCGGGCGAAGTCCCGGTGGTGATCACCACCCACGAGACAGAGGAAGCGGCGATGCAGCGCGCGGTGGCGCGGATCGCGAAACTGAAAGCAGTGGCCGAGGAGCCCTGCATCATTCGTATCGAGCAGTTCTAGGATAAATGGAGGAAACGATGGCCGCAGAAGCCAAGATGGACCGCAATCTCGCCCTCGAGGCGGTGCGAGTAACCGAGGCGGCGGCGCTCGCCGCTTCCAAGCTTATGGGCCGCGGCGACGAGAAGATGGCCGACCAGGCCGCAGTCGACGCGATGCGCACGTCGCTGAATGCCTTGTCGATCGACGGCACCGTCGTCATCGGCGAAGGCGAGCGCGACGAGGCGCCGATGCTCTACATCGGCGAGAAGGTCGGCACCGGCGGCCTGAAGATCGACATCGCGCTCGATCCGCTCGAAGGCACGACGATCACCGCCAAGGGCCTGCCCAATGCGCTGGCCGTGATGGCGATGGCGGAAGACGGCGGCTTCCTCAATGCGCCCGACGTCTACATGGACAAGATCGCCGTCGGCGCCGGTCTGCCCGAAGGCATCGTCGATCTCGACAAGACGCCCAAGCAGAACCTGGCCGACCTCGCCAAGGCGATGAAGGTCGATGTCGCCGACCTCGTCGTCTGCATCCTCGACCGGCCGCGCCATTCCGAGCTGATCGCCAAGGTCCGCGAGGCCGGCGCGCGTATCGTCTTGATCGGCGACGGCGACGTCTCCGGCGTGATCGCGACCTCGACCGGCGACTCGGGCATCAACATCTACATGGGCTCCGGTGGCGCGCCGGAAGGCGTGCTGGCCGCGGCGGCGCTGCGCTGCATCGGCGGCCAGATCCAGGGCCGCCTGCTGTTCCGCAACGACGACGAGAAGGGCCGCGCCAAGAAGTGGGGCATCACCGATCTCAATCGCAAGTACTCGATGCTCGAGATGGCCAAGGGCGACGTGATGTTCGCCGCCACCGGCGTCACCAACGGCTCGATGCTGAAGGGCGTGCGCCGCTTCCACAACGGCGCGGAGACCCATTCGATCATCATGCGCTCCAAGACCGGCACGGTGCGGTGGATATCGGCGCATCACAATTTCTCGATCAAGACTGGCCTGCCGAGCTGGGCCTAGTCATGCTGGGGGGATGCGGGCTCACCTGGTTGCCTGTCTCCTCCCACTCCTGACCGCGAGCATTCCAGCCGCGGCGCTGGACGAGGATTGCGGCCGGGTGCCCGCCATTCCCGGCCGCGAAAGCGACCCTTTCGACAGCTACCTGCCGACCATCGACAGCGCGCTCTCCTTGCCCAAGGAGGGCGTGTTTGCGTTGCGCCTGAGGCCGGTGGGCGACGTCATCTATCCGGTCCAGCCCGAGCGCGGCAGCGACGGTGGCTATGGCGGTATCGTCACGCTGGAGAACATTCCGGCGGGCCGTTACCGCATCGTCCTGTCGGAGGAGGCCTGGGTCGATGCGGTGCAGGGCAATGCCCACCTGCCGCTGCTCTCCGTGCGACGCGCGATCGATTGCCCCGGCACGCGCCAAAGCGTGCAGGTCGAGGTCAAGGGCGAGCCGCTGATGCTTCAGTTCGGCGGCGCGACGGCCGCCAGGGTCAAGATCGCCGTGCTCAGGATCTGGCCGTTCGAGTGGAAGTGGTAGCTACTTCGCGGCCGCGGCCACTTCGTCGGTGTCGGCGATCCAGACCTGCTTCTGCGCCTTGAAATTCTCCAGCACGCGGCGCAGCGCCGCCGCGCCGGCCGGCGTGCCGACGACGAACGGATGGATGCCGATCGCCACGATCGTGGCCTCGCGCGCGGGATCGGCCTCGGCCTCGCGCGCCAGCTCGGTCACATAGTCGATCCAGAGCTTCTCGAGATCCGAGGCTTCCTTGGTGCGCGAAAGATACTGGCCCATGTCCACGATCTGCGGCGGGTAGGGGATCAACAGCAGCGGCTGCGGCGTGGTCGCGAGCTTCGACAGGATGTCGGAGTCCATGCCGTCGAGCGTGTAGCGGATGCCTTCGGCGGCGGTCGCGGCAAAGGTCTCTGCGTTGGGGAAGACGCTGGGGCTCGACCAGCCGGTCGGGCGCTTGCCGGTGCTCTTCTCGATCGAATCGAGCACGGCCTTGATGTAGGTGCGCTGGGCGTCGGGCCCTTTCTCGAGCGGCAGCAGTTCGGTCGAGTTGTTCTGGCCGTGCGCCACGACCACGGCCTTTGGCACCAAGGTCGTGAGGGTCTTCCAGATCTCGGGCCGCTGCACGGGGAACTGGGCGTTGAGGGCGATGCTGACGGGCAGGCCCTGTTCCTTGAACAGGCGACCGACCCTCGGCACGCCTTCCTCGATCGCATACTGCCGGAACGCCTCGTCGACGACATCCGGCGAGCGGCCGTTCATGTCGGGACGGAAGTTGGGACCGTGATCCTTGCCCCAGACTTCCACATAGAAGACGAAGCACACCGCGACCTTCTTGCCGTTCGGCCAGGCCTTGAGATGAACCGGCGTGCGCGGCAGGCCGGTGATCCAGTCCGGCGTCTGCGCCAGTGCGGCGGCTCCCGGGAGGAGCAGGAGGGCCAGGAGGGCGACGAAAATCCGAGAAGGGCTCATGATCTGATCGTATCGCAAACTGATCCACAAAGCCCGGACGGGGATTGCCTATATAAGCCTGCATGACCTCCGACTCCCGTGGCGCGCGCGCGGCCTTCCTCGATGTCGAAAAGTCCCTGACCGGCCGGCGCTGGGCCGCGCGGCTGGGCGACGAGCGCGCGGCGCTGGCGATTGCCCAACGCCATGGCATCCCGGATGCCATTGCGCGCCTGCTCGCCGCGCGCGATGTCCCGCTCGACGACGTGCCCGACTTCCTCGATCCGACCCTGCGCAAGTTCCTGCCCGATCCCTCGCACCTCAAGGACATGGACGCCGCGGTCGCGCGCCTGGTGACGGCGGTTCAGGACGGGGAGAAGATCGTGGTGTTCGGCGACTACGATGTCGACGGCGCCACCTCGTCGGCGCTGCTGCTGCGCTTCTTCCGCGCGATCGGCGCCGACATCGGCGTCTACATCCCGGATCGCCGAAAGGAAGGCTACGGACCCAATGCGCCGGCGCTGCTGAAGATCAGGGAAGAAGGCGCGCAGGTCGTCGTCACCGTCGACTGCGGCGTGACGGCGTACGCGCCGCTGAAGGACGCGAAGAAGGCGGGCCTCGACGTGATCGTGATCGATCATCACCAGGCGGAGATCGCGCTCCCCGACGCGATCGCGGTCGTGGATCCCAATCGCATCGACGACGACAGCCCGCACAAGCAGCTCGCCGCCGTCGGCGTGGCGTTCCTGCTCATCGTCGGTGTCAACCGCGCGCTGCGGGCGGCGAACTGGTACGTAGCGCCCAGGGTCGAACCCGACCTGCGGCAGTGGCTCGACCTCGTGGCGCTGGGCACGGTGGCGGACGTCGTGCCGCTGACCGGCGTCAACCGCGCGCTGGTGCGGCAGGGTCTGCAGGTGATGCAGAAGCGCGGCAATGCCGGGCTCGCCGCACTGGCCGACGTGGCCAAGCTGCGCGAAGCGCCAGGCGCCTATCACCTGGGATACATGCTGGGTCCGCGCGTGAATGCGGGCGGCCGCGTGGGGCAGGCCGACCTCGGCGCGCGGCTGCTGTCGAGCGAGGATGTACACGAGGTCGGCGCGCTGGCGCTGCGGCTCGACGAGTTCAACGCCGAGCGCCGCGCCATCGAGCGCGAGGTGCTCGACCAGGCAATCGCGCGTATCGAAGGCACCTATGGTCCCGATCGCACGGGCATGCCGTCCGCCCTGATCGTCGAGAGCGACGGCTGGCATGTCGGCGTGATCGGGATCGTGGCGAGCCGCCTCGTCGAACGCTACGGGCGGCCGGCCTTCGTCCTCGGCATGGACGGCGACGTCGGCAATGGCTCCGGCCGCTCGGTCCGCGGCGTCGACCTCGGTGCCGCCGTGCTCGCCGCGCGGCAGGCCGATCTGCTGATCAACGGTGGCGGGCACGCCATGGCGGCCGGCCTGACCGTGGCGCGGAGCGCGCTGCCGGAGCTCGTGAAATTCCTCGACGCACGGATCGCGCCGCAGCTTGGAGCGGCGCCCGCCATGCGCGAGCTGGGAATAGATGCCGCGCTGGCGCCGGCCGCGGCGACGCAGGAACTGGTCGAAATGATCGAACAGGCGGGCCCCTTCGGAGCGGGCAATGCCCTGCCGCGCTTCGTGTTGCCCAGCGTGCGGGTGAGTTATGCCCAGGTCGTCGGCGAGGGCCATGTCCGCTGCACCCTCGTGGGCCAGGAACGGGGCAGGGTGGAGGCGATCGCCTTCCGCGCCGGCCAGTCCGAATTGGGCCCGGCTTTGCTCGATCCGGCGCGGCCGATCCTGCATGTCGCGGGCGCCCTCAGGATCGAGCGCTACAACGGCCGAACGTCGGTACGGCTGCAGATCGACGATGCCGCCCGCGGCGGCGGTTCGGTCCTGACATAAGCCGCCTTGATTTCGTGGGCCTATACCGCTACATGCTCCCGCGCCTGACGCACTGCTTCGGCAGTTACGTCCCCTTCGTCTAGAGGCCTAGGACACTGCCCTTTCACGGCGGCGACACGGGTTCGAATCCCGTAGGGGACGCCATTTCTGCCCAATGCTCGGTCATTGATCCAGGTCAAGAGCTCAGGCCTGGGTCGGGTTTACTGATCTCCGAATGACCCCGTCCGCTGCCAAAGTCGAACCCGAGGCCGGTGCCACGCCGCGCCTGACGCCCTATCAGATTATCGGCGGCGAAGTAGTCGTTCGTCGTATCGCCAACCGATTCTACGACATCATGGACAGCGCGCCCGAAGCCGCTTCGATCCGCGCCCTGCATGGCCATGATCTCACCGCCGTGCGCGAACGCCTCTTCGAGTTCCTGAGTGGCTGGCTCGGCGGGCCGCCGCTCTACTTCCAGCGGCCGGGCCACAAATGCATCATGTCCGCACACCGGCCTTTTGCCATCGGCGCCGCCGAGCGCGATGCCTGGATGATGTGCATGCGACGGGCCCTGGAGGAGGCTGGCCTGCCCGGCGACTACCGCTCGGTCCTGGAAGAGGCCTTTCAGCGGATGGCCGAGGCATTTCGCAATCGCTGAACAATGAGCCGTCAGGGCGTAGCGATCACGTTGGCACGCCAGCATGTGGATGGCACACTCGCCAGCATGACATATCGTAAATTTTTCCGGATTGGCGCCATAGGCGTTGCTGTCGTGTGCGCCCTTGCGGCTTGTGAAGAACGCCAAATGGCGCTCCCCGGGTCGAGCGCGCAGTACCTCAACGTCGAGGGCAAGCGCATCCAGGTGCGCGTCACGCCGTTCGGCGGGCCGGGCGAATACCGCCTCATCGCGGCGCGCGACGCCATCGGCTGGAATCTCGATGACGAGAACGAGCGGCGGCGCGCGGAATATGCGGCGAACTACTACATGAAGCAGACCTGCGTGCAGCGCGGCTATCAGGTGCTGGAGGCGGGGATGCTCGACACGATCAACTACTTCGCGCGCTTCAAGTGTAACGGCTGACGATGCCACGGCTTGGCTACCTGTTGCCGACCCGCGAGCGCATCATGGAAGGCGTTCACGAGACGGCGCCGTTGCTGGCGCTCGCCGAGAAGGCCGAAGCGCTCGGCATCGACTCGGTGTGGGTGGGCGATTCGCTGCTGGCCCGGCCGCGCCATGATCCGCTCACCTTGCTCGCGGCCGTCGCGGCGCGCACGCGCAAGGTGGAGATGGGCACCGCGGTGCTGCTGCCGGCGCTGCGCAATCCTGTGGTGCTGGCGCACCAGGTGGCGACACTCGACCGCATTTCCGAAGGCCGGCTGATCCTGGGCATCGGCATCGCGTCGGACGTGCCCAACATCCGTGCCGAGTTCGTGGCGGCGGGCGTGCCGTTCGAGAAGAGGGTGGGAACGCTGGTCGAAGGCGTGGCGCTCATGCGCGCGCTGTGGACCGGCAAGCCTGTCGATTGGGACGGGCGATGGAAGATGACGGGTGCCGTGCTCGGCCCGACGCCGCATCGGCCGGCCGGGCCCCCGATCTGGATCGGCGGATCTGTTGCCGCGGCCCGCGAACGGACGGGACGCCTGTTCGACGGCTGGTTCCCCAATGCACCGTCACCCTCGGACTATGCCGGCCAGTTTGCCGAAGTGACGGCGGCGGCGCGGGCTGCGGGCCGCGACGCGGGCGCCGTGACGGGGGCGATGTACCTTACGTTGTCTATCGACGACGATGCGGCCCGCGCCGAGGCACGGATCGATGCCTATCTCGAGCAGTATTACGGGCAGCGTCCGGACGTCATGCGCAAGCGGCAGATGTGTTACGCCGGCCCGGCGCAGGGGGCTTCGGCCTGGCTGAAGTCCTATGCCGATGCAGGCGCCAGCCATCTCGTCCTTCGGTTCGCGGGCGAACACGAACGGCATCTTCAAATTGTGTCGCGACTGCGGCAGGACCTCGGCTGGTAGCGGCGATATTGGCCGCAACGACTGTCGCTTGGGCACGTTGAATGGGTTGAACCTACAACGGAGGCACCAATGAGCAGCACCACCGACAAGATCAAGGGCGCGACCAACGAAGCCGTTGGCAAGGCCAAGCAGGGCATCGGCAACGCCACCGGCAACGACAAGATGAAGGTCGACGGCGCCATGCAGGAAGCCAAGGGCGACGTGCAGAAGGCCGTTGGCCACGCCAAGGATGCCGTCAAGAAGGTGGTCGACGGCTAACGCCGCCTCAATGAGCTGACTGGAGAGGGCGCCCATCGAGTGGGCGCCCTTTTCGTTTTGTGCAGTCCGGGTGTATTCTCCCCTTACGGAACCAAAAGAGTTCCGGCAGGGAGCGAAACATGAGAACCAATCGGCGAACCTTCATGGGCGGCGCGTCGGCCGCTGCTGTGCTTGGCGCACCTCACATCGCCTTGAGCCAGAAGAAGTACGACGACGGCGCCAGCGATACCGAGATCAAGATCGGCCATACCTGTCCCTACAGTGGGCCGGCCTCGGCCTACGGCGTGAACGGCAAGGCCGTGGTGGCCTTCTTCGACATGATCAACGACCAGGGCGGCATCAATGGCCGCAAGGTCAAGGTGATCAGCCTCGACGACGGCTACAATCCCTCCAAGACCGTGGAGTGCATCCGCCAGCTGGTCGAGCAGGACAAGGTGCTGTGCACGCACAACACGCTGGGCACCGCGACCAATACCGCGGTTCATAAGTACATGAACCAGAAGAAGGTGCCGCATCTCTACGTCGCCACCGGCGCGTCGAAGTGGGGCGATCCGGCGCGCTTCCCGTGGACCATGGGCTACCAGCCCGACTACCACACCGAAGGCGCGATCTACGCCAAGCACATCTTGGCCAACGTGAAGGATCCGAAGATCGGCGTGCTGATGCAGAACGACGATTACGGCAAGGATTACTGGGAGGGCTTCAAAGAGGGGCTCGGCAAGCAGGGAAGTCTCGTCGTCAAGCACGTGACTTACGAAATCAACGAGCCGACTGTCGACTCGCAGATCATCCAGCTGAAGTCGTCGGGCGCCAACGTGTTCTTCAACATCGCCACGCCGAAATTCGCGGCGCAGGCGATGCGCAAGGTGGCGGATCTCGGCTGGAAGCCGGTTCAGTACGTGAACAATGTCTCGGCCAGCGTGGGCACGGTGATGAAGCCCGCGGGCTTCGACAACGTGCAGGGCATCCTGACGGCGGCGTATACGATGGACGCGACCGATCCCAACTGGGAGAATCACGAGGACATGAAGGGCTTCAAGGCGTTCATGTCTAAGTACCATCCGACAGCGCACATCGCCGACAATGGCAATATGAACGGCTACACCGTCTCGAGATTGATGGCCGAGACCCTGCGCCGCTGCGGTGACGAGCTGACCCGCGCCAACGTCATGAAGCAGGCGGCCAGCTTCAAGAATTACAGGGTGCCCTGCCTGCTGCCTGGCATCACGGTGAGCACCAGCCCGACGGATTACTTTCCCATCCAGGCGGTGCAGTTGCAGCGCTTCAAGGGACAGACCTGGGAGCTGTTCGGCGACGTCATGCACGCCGAGAGCAGCTGAACGTCTTTTGAGGACTAAGGAAGGCCTGTCGTGGGCGGGCGCAGGCGGGTGCCCCGCCGGAGTGGGCCGAAGAGGGCCTAAGTCTTTGTATATATTGGTGAATTGTACTGCGCATGCAAAACGAGCCGGGTGTGGGATCCCCGGCTCGTTCCGTACGCGGTACGCGGCGGATGACCGATCAGGTCATCGCATTGGAGACGTTGGTCAGCACGTTGGTGAGCTTGCCGCCGACCTTGTTCATCGCGACGATCGCCGCGACAGAGATCAGCGAGGCAATCAGCGTGTACTCGATGGCGGTGGCGCCACGGTCGTTCTTCATCAGCTTGCGGAAAATAGACAGCATCTTTATCCCCGAATTTATTGACGTTTCGAATATTGGATACGCGGCTTCAATGCGCAGGAGTGTACATGCACTCTCGCTTCAAGCATCGTCCATTCGGGTATCGTTTGAAGTCTCTTTGTAACCATTGCAGCTACTTGCAGTGCTGCAAATAGTTGCGTCGCCGTGACCTCTAGGCCGCCTTCAGCTTTCCCGAAGGATCATCGGCACTCAGGGAGAGTTCGAAGCCTGGCGCCGCGATGTGCACGTCGATCGACGGGAATCGGGCGCGGACTGCGTCAGCGAACGCGGGCCATGGCTCCGATGTCGCGCCCATCATGGCATGGAAGTATTCGTGCGGCGGGTAGAGAACCACGACCTTGGGCTTGAGTGCCGCGACGCCGCGCACGACGTCGTCGATGAAGTTGAGCTGCATGCCGGCCAGCAACACGTCTGTGCGATGCCGGGTACCGAGATCGCCGATCTCGGAATCGGTCATCTTGGTGTTGAAGCCCTCGTTGTAGTTCAGCACGGTCAGCCCGTCGGGCAAAGTGACGTGGAAACCCGTATAGGGCGAATAGAACGGCGCGCGCGTGGCACTGCTCCAGGCCCAGGAGAGCTGCGTGGCATTGCCGTGGAAGAGGGCGCGGCTCAGCGCGCGCGGCAGGTTGATGTCGCGATGCTTCCAGCGGAAGGCCGAGATCGTGAAGCCCGGCACGGAGATGGTCTGGAATCGCTTGGGATCGATCGTGCGCATCTGGCTTTCCGGTATGCCGCGGCGCCATTTCAGGAACGAGCACACCGAGGGCGACCCGATCACCGTCGCGCCGGTTTCCCTGGCGATCACCGGCACGTCGAGGAAGTGCTCCTCATGGCCATGCGTCACGCAGATGTATTTGGCATGCTTGAAGTCGGCCAGATGAAACCACTCCGCGCCGCAATAGGGCCGGAAGAAGGGGTCGAAGAAGAGGGCGCCGGCCGGCGTCTCGATCGAGAGTGCCGACCAGCCGAAGTAGCGGAGCTTGGTCATTTCAGCAGCGGTTCATCCTTGGTCTCTCGCGCGAAGAATGTCGCGACCAGGGTGACCAGCGCCAGCAGAATCAGCATGATGGAGACGCCTGCCGTTCCGCCCATCAGGTCGGCCAGCCAGGTCGCGATGATCGGCGCGAAGCCTCCGCCAATGGCCGCCGACGCCTGGAAGCCGAAGGAGGCGCCGGTGAAGCGCACCCGGGCACCGAACAGTTCGGGAAAGTAGGCCGATTCGGGCGCGAACATCAGCCCGTGACCGAGGTTGAGGCCGATGATGATCGCCAACATCACCGTCGCGGGATCCTTGGTGTTCAGCATCCAGAACAGCGGGAAGGCGAAGACGATGGTGAACAGCACACCCAGGAAATAGAACGGCCGCCGGCCGATCTTGTCACACAGCCAGCCGAACAGGGGGATGGTCAGGACTTCGATCAGGGCTGCCCAGAACACTGCGTCGAGCATCAGCTTGCGCGGCAGGGAGAGCTTCGTCACGGCATAGCCTACGACAAACACGGTGAGCATATAGACCCAGGACACCTCGGACAGCTTGAGGCCCAGTGCAACGAAGAAGGAGCGCGGATGCTTCATCAGGGTCTCGAGGAACGGGTTGGGCGAGATGTTCTTGCTCGCCTTCATCTCCTCGAACACCGGCGTCTCGGGAATGCGTGCGCGCACGAAAGCGCCGACTCCCACCAGAAGGATGCTGACAATGAAAGGAATGCGCCATCCCCACGACAGGAACGACGTCTCGGGCATCATGGTCACCAGCGCGAATACGCCGGAGGAGGTGACGAGGCCCAGGGAGAAGCCGACCTGCACCAGGCTGCCGTAAAAGCCGCGCTTTCCGGCAGGCGCATGCTCGAGCACCATCAGCGAAGCGCCGCCCCATTCGCCGCCCAGCGCGAGGCCCTGCACGAAGCGCAGGATGACGAGCAGGATCGGCGCCAGGATGCCGACCTGATTGTAGGTCGGCAGCAGACCGACCAGGAAAGTGCCCAGGCCCATGATCATCATGGTAAGAAGCAGCATCGACTTGCGGCCGATGCGGTCGCCGAAATAGCCGAACAGAGCGCCGCCCACCGGCCGGGCCACGAAGCCCACGGCGTAGGTCGCGAGCGAGGCGAGGGTACCGGTCAAGGGATCGACCGTCGGGAAGAACAACTTGTTGAAGACCAGCGCCGCCGCGGTGCCGTAGATCAGGAAGTCGTACCATTCAATGATGGTGCCGAAGGTGCCGGCGAAGGCGATGGTCGCCATGCTCCTGGCGGGAGGTGCACCCGCACCTGCTGTGATGGTAGTCATGGCGTGTCCCCCTGAAGTCCCGGCACGATTCGAGCATGTTCCGTGCCAGCAGGAGTGCCATGAAATTCGGAGTCTTCATCTATGACGGCGTCGAGCCGATCGATCTGGCTACCTTCGGCGTGCTGTCGATGGCGCGCCGCATCCGGCCGGACATCGAGATCACGACCCTGGCGCACGCGCCAGGGCCGGTGAAGCTCTCCAATGGTCTTGTCGTGATGGCCGATCACGCGCTGGGCGCCGCACCAAAGCTCGACGTGCTGATCGTGACCGGCGGACCGGGGTGGCAGGAGGAGAGCAAACGGCCGGAGACTCTCTCGGCGCTGCGCCAGCGGGCGAGGGACACGCTGCTCGTCTCCGTCTGCACCGGCGGCATGATCCTGGGCGCGTCGGGCGTGCTCGACGGCAAGCCGGCGACGACCAAGCGCGAAGTCGTGCCGCCCGAACTGCCGCCGATCGGCCTGATGCGCGAGCGTCATCCCGCCATCGACGTGCGCGAGGCCAGTCTCGTCGACGCGGGACAGGTGATCACGGGTGGCGGCGTCTCGCTCTGCATCGACGCGATGCTCTATCTGCTGAAGCGCCTCTACGGCCCGGACGTCGCAGGGGAGACCGCGCGCATCCTCGAATACGACCGCGCGTGGGCCGCCAATCTCGAGAAGTTTCCGCAGCAGTCCCCCTAGGAGGCTCCTATCCGCGCAATATTATTGCGCGGGAGGGGTGGCGGGATTCGGTACAAATCGCGAAAAATGCCGCTGGCGTAAGCAACGGAGGTGTCCCGGGATTTGGGACATTTCTCCTATCCGCAGGCCACTGAATAGATGTGCTGGACCTCGCCCGGCAGGGGCATCGCCTGCCAAGTGTCGCCGCCATCCTGGGTGCCGAACACCTCGCCATCATAGCGAGCGCCGATATAGACCTGCTTGGGGTCCTTCGCGTGCAGGCCGATCGACATGATCGTGCCGTGTACCTGAACCTTGTCGAAGCGCTTCCAGCTCTGGCCGTTGTCCTGGCTGCGGTAGAGCCCGCCGTCGTGGCTCGCGGCGGCGACCGAGAGCGCGGCGTAGAGCGTGTTGGGCTCGGCGGGCGAGACCTTCACGTCGCGCCCGTAGGTCGTGGGCGAGAAGCGGCCGACTTCCATATCCTGCCAGGTCTTGCCGTGGTCGGTGGTGCGGAACAGGCCCATGCGCAAGGCGAGGATCGGCGACTCCGGATCGGCGGGGTTGATCGTGACGGCGTGGCCATCGAGCATGCCTTCGGCAGTCGTATCGCTTACGATCTTGCTCTTGAGATGTTCCCTCTCGGAAAGCTTGATCAGCCCGTCGCTGCAGTCCGTCCAGGTCTCGCCGCCGTCGGTCGAGCGCATCGCGCCGTTGATCTCGAGCGCGGCGTAGATCTCGTCGGGCTTCTTCGGGTTCTGGGCAAGGCGCATCACGCGGGAAGCGAACGGTCCCTTGCAGTGTGTGCCGATCTTCGGAGTCGCGAGCTTGCGCCAGCTCGCGCCGCCGTCCTCGCTGCGATAGACGTCGATCGGCGAGGCGCCAGCCAGCATCTTCTGCGGATCGCGGCAGTCGACGAGGAAGGACCAGACCTGGGTGCCCTTGTCCGGAAAATTCGCCCGTTTGAAAGACGCACCCGAGTCTGAGCTGATCCAGACGCCGTCATTGGTGCCCGCGAAGACTTTCTTCGAGTCGCCGGGATGCACGAAGACGGTGTAGGCCTCGACGCTGCCAAGCACATGCTGCCAGTCGCCGCCCTTGGCGGCCCGGCGGAAGACGCCGGTCTTGCCGGGGTGGTCCGGCTTCCCGAAGTAACCGGCCACGCCCACGTAGATGTTTGACGAATCGGCCATGATGGGTCTCCTCAGTTCTTTTTCGCGAGCATCGTGCAGGTGGTCGGGTCCATCGGACGGAAGGCCTGCTCGGCGGGCACCGTCGCGAGCAGCTTGTAGTAGTCCCACGGTCCCTTGGACTCGCCAGGCGTCTTGACCTCGAAGAGGTACATGTCATGCATCTTGCGGCCGTCGGCGCGGATGTAGCTCGGGCCGAAGATGGGGTCGTCCCATTTCTGGGACTTGAGGTAGGCCATGACTTTCTCCGCATTGTCGGTCCCCGTCGCCTTGACGGCATTCAGGTAGGCGAGGGTGGCGGAGTAGAAGCCGGCCTGCACGCTGGTCGGCATCTTGCCCTTGTTCTTCTCGGCAAAGCGCTTGGAGAAGGAGCGGGTCTTGTCGTTGAAGTCCCAGTAGAACGCCTCGGTCAGCCGCAGGCCCTGGGCGCGCTCGAGGCCGAGCGAGTGCACGTCGGAGACGAAGCCCAGCAGCGCGGCGAGCTTCTGGCCACCCTTGACGATGCCGAATTCGGCGGCCTGCTTGATCGAGTTCACCGTATCGCCGCCGGCGTTGGCGAGACCGATGATTTGCGCCTTCGACGCCTGCGCCTGCAGCAGGAACGAGGAGAAGTCGCTGGTGTTGATGGGATGCTTGACCTCGCCCAGGATCTTGCCGCCGGCCTGGGTGACGACGGCCGCGGCGTCGCGCTGCAGAGCGTAGCCGAAGGCATAGTCGGCGGTGAGAAAGAACCAGTCCTTGCCGCCGCCCTTGACGACGGCGGAGCCGGTCACATTGGCGAGCGCGGCGGTGTCATAGACCCAATGCACGGTATAGGGATTGCAGAACTTGCCCGTGATGTCGGACGAGCCGGGGTCCGGCGCGAGGAACAGCTTCTTCTTCTCACCCGCCACGTTCACGATGGCGATGGAAGAGGACGAGGCGCCCGCGCCCAGGATCATGTCGACCTTCTCGTCGGCGTACCAGCGGCCGGCGAGCGTCGCCGCGACGTCGGCCTTGTTCTGGATGTCGCCGAAGACGAGCTCGATCTTCTTGCCAAGGGCGGTGCCGCCGAAATCGTCGATGGCCATCTGTGTGGCCGCCACGGCGCCGGGGCCGTTGATGTCGGCATAGAGGCTCGACATGTCGGTGGCGACGCCGATCTTGACGGTGTCGTCGGAGAGTTGCGCGGCTGCCGGGAAAGTCCACGCGGCGAAAAGACAGGCCGCCGCACAAAACACGGAACGCTTCATCGTTTCACTCCCTTGGCTTTATAGTTGCCCGAAGCGTAAGGGGAGAGAGACGGTCATGAAAGAGCAAATCGTCGACATCAAGACGAAGGACGGCGCCATGGAGACATTCCTGG
>CAIWTJ010000207.1 GCA_903915535.1 Enhydrobacter aerosaccus | reverse complement strand
TCCGAGCGAGCCGGAGGCTCGCGGTCCGGAAGAAGCTATGCGAGCCCGTCGATGAACTGGGCGAGCTTGATATCCTTGGCGCTGAGCCCGCCGGCATCGTGGGTCGACAGGGTGATCTCGACCTTGTTGTAGACGTTCGACCATTCGGGATGGTGGTCGGCCTTCTCCGCCGCCATCGCGACGCGGGTCATGAAGCCCCAGGCTTCGTTGAAGTCGGCGAACTTGAAGCTCTTGTGGATGGCGCCGCG
Organism: Enhydrobacter aerosaccus; assembly: GCA_903915535.1. Lineage (GTDB taxonomy): Bacteria > Pseudomonadota > Alphaproteobacteria > Reyranellales > Reyranellaceae > Reyranella > Reyranella aerosaccus_C. The sequence goes on along the minus strand of CAIWTJ010000207.1, from coordinate 6,153 downwards.
GCCGGAGACCTTCTTCCAGCCTTTCAGTTTCGCCAGCGCGTCCGTCAGCGCCTTGCCCGTCAGTTTGGCCGTCATGTCGCGTCCTCCCGAGTGGCGCCAAGCTTGCCTGAATTGGTCCCACCGGCCTAGGGTCGGTCCGAACCATCAGGAGGCTTCCCGTGAAAATTTCCCGTCGCTCCGCCTTGATCGCCGCGTCTTCCGCAGCCCTTGCCCCCGGACTGGTTCGCCCCGCCTTCGCCGAGAAGAGCACCGACACGCTCCGTATCCAGTTCGTCGACGCGGTGCCCAACGTCGACATGTACTTCAACAGCCAGCGTACCGGCCTGATCCTCGCGCACCAGGCATGGGACATGCTGGTGCATCGCGACCCGGCCACGTTCGACATCAAGCCGTCGCTGGCGACCGAGTGGAAGTTCGTCGACGCCAGCACCCTCGATCTTACGATCCGCCAGGGCGTGAAGTTCCACGACGGCAGCACGCTTTCGCCCGACGACGTTGTCTACACGCTGAACATGGCGGCCGATCCCGCGAGCAAGGTGGCGACGCCCAGCAACTATTCCTGGATCGACAAGGCTGAGAAGACCGGCGACTGGACGGTGCGCATCAAGATGAAGCGGCCCACGCCCGCCGCGCTCGAATATCTCGCCATGGTGACGCCGATCCACCCCAAGGCCTATCGCGAGAAGGTCGGCCCCGAGGGCTTCTCCGCCAAGCCGGTCGGCGCCGGTCCTTACAAGATCGCCAAGAACGTGCAGGGCCAGGAGATCGTCTTCGAGCGCTTCGAGGACTATTGGGCGGGATCGCCCAAGGGCAAGCCCGCGATCAAGACGCTGCACGTGCGCTTCGTGCCCGACCTCGCGACCGAGGTGACGAACCTGCTTGCCAAGCAGACCGACTGGATCTGGAACATCAATCCCGACCAGATGGCGCAGATCAACAAGATGCCGCACCTGCAGGCGGTCCAGCAGGAATCGATGCGCATCGGCTACCTCTCGATCGACGCCGCCGGCCGCTCGGGCAAGGACAATCCGCTGACCAAGCTCAAGGTGCGCCAGGCGATCTGGCACGCCGTCAACCGCAAGGAGTTCGCCGACAAGCTGGTGCAGGGCGGCAGCCGCGTGCCGCCGGCCCCGTGCTTCCCCAGCCAGTTCGGCTGCGATGCCAAGGCCGCCACCCTGTACGACTACGATCCCAAGAAGGCCAAGGCGCTTCTGGCCGAGGCCGGCTATCCGGACGGCTTCGAGATCGAGATGCTGACCTACGTGCAGCCCACCTCGTGGCCCGCGGCAGTGCAGAACTACCTGGCCGCCGTTGGCATCAAGGCCAAGATCAACCAGCTCCAGGTGGCGCCCGCGATCCAGCGCGCGCAGAAGGGCGAGGCGCCGCTCTACATGGGAAGCTGGGGCAGCTACTCGATCAACGATGTGTCGGCGATCCTGCCGGTGATGTTCGGCAAGGACGCGCTCGACAACTACTCGAAGGACCCCGAGCTCGAGAAGCTGATCGCCGAGGGTGGCAGCACCGCCGACAAGGAGGTGCGCGCCAAGAGCTATTCGGCCGCGGTGAAGATCGCGACCGAGCAGGCCTACTGGCTGCCGATTAACACCTACGTGAACGCCTACGCCTTCTCGAAGGAACTCGACTTCAAGACCTACCCCGACGAGCTGCCGCGCTTCTACTTCGCGAAGTGGAAGTAACGCGCGGTTGGCGTGTCATCCCGAGCGCAGCGCGGGACCTGGCTCATGGCTCTAAGGATCCTTCGGCTTTCGGCCTCGGGATGACAAAGGTTTCGATCTGAGTATCGGCGCTTTAATCGCATTGCCATATATTGCGTAATATGCAATATATGGCAATGATTTCTGGCGCGCCCTGTCATCCCGAGCGCAGCAAAGGATCCATGGCTGGCCGCCGTTAAAGATCCCTCGCTGCGCTCGGGATGACAAGATGTGGTGTCCTCAAATGGATCGACGACAAATTGTCTTTTCCGCAAGATCGAGGCCCAGCCAAGTCCTTGGAAAACAACGATTGTGAAAGCGGCTCCCGTTTAATTCCCGTTTGTTTAACGGGACGACTCCAGCACGCACTCATCGAGGGGGTGGGGCTGGCGGAATCCGGGAAGAATCTGCGGAAACGCTTGTGCCATCGGCATCGGAGGCTTCCCGACGGGTCGGGAAACGCCGGGAAACCTCTAGGGAACCAGCAGGCACTCCACGCCGCCGCCGGGACGCGGCTTGAGCGGCGGGGTCTCGACCGAGCAGCGCGGCTCGGCGATCGGGCAGCGCGGATGGAAGCGGCAGCCCGGCGGAATGTTCGCGGGGTCGGGCAGCGTGTCGCCGAGACCGACGTCGGGAACGCCTAGGCCAGGCTGGGGCGTCAGCACGGAGGCGAGCAGCGCCTGGGTGTAGGGATGCTCGGGCTTGGCAAAAAGTGTCTCGGTCGGCTGACGCTCGACGAAGCGGCCGAGATACATCACCGCCACGTCGCTGGCGACATGCTCCACGACCGCGAGATTGTGGCTGATGAAAAGATAGGTGAGGTTGAATTCGCGCCGCAGTTCGGCCAGCAGGTTCAGGATCTGCGCCTGCACCGAGACGTCGAGCGCCGAGGTCGGCTCGTCGCACACCACGATGCGCGGCCGCAGCACCAGGGCGCGTGCGATCGCCACCCGCTGGCGCTGGCCGCCCGACAGCTCGGCCGGCAGGCGTGTGCCCTGTTCCTTCGAGAGCCCGACGCGCTCCAGCATCTCCTCGACCTTGGCCGCGATTTCGGCGCGGCCGAACGTGCCTTGCGCGACCAGCGGCATCGCCACGATGTCGCTGATCCTGGCCATCGGATTGAGCGAGGCGAACGGGTCCTGGAACACCGGCTGGATCAGCCGCGCCCGCGCCTTGCGGTCCATGGCGAGCACGCGCTGGCCTTCCACGGTGATCTCGCCGCTGTCGGGTTCGAGCAGGCCCAGGATCAGGCGCGCGAGCGTGGACTTGCCGCAGCCCGACTCGCCCACCACGCCCAGCACGCCGCCTTCGGCCACGGAGAAGGAGACGTCGTCGCAGGCCACGACGTGCCGGTCCTTGCCCATCAGGCCGCCCTTCACGCGGAAGGTCTTGCGCACGCCCTTCACTTCGATGGCGGCGCTCATGCGGGCAACCGGCAGAGGAAATCATGCGTCGAGCCGGCGCTATGGCGCGGGATCGCCCGGGCGCAGGTCTCGTCGGCGAAGCTGCAGCGGTCGCGGAAGGCGCAGCCTTCGAAGCCGGGACCGATGCGCGGCACGGTGCCCGGGATCGAGCCCAGCGGCTCGTCGCGCCGCGTCTTGCCGGGGACCGGCACGCAGCGCAGCAGGCCCTGCGTGTAGGGATGCCTGGGATTGGCGAAGAGATCGGCGGTCGCGGCGCTCTCGACGACTTCGCCCGCGTACATCACCGACACGCGCGTGGCGATACGCGCCACGATGCCGAGATCGTGGGTGATCAGCAGCAGGCCGAGGCCGAGGTCGCGCTGCAGCGTGGCCAGCAGGCGCAGGATCTGGGCCTGCACCGTGACGTCGAGCGCCGTGGTGGGCTCGTCGGCGATCAGCAGCTTGGGCTCGCACATCAGCGCCATGGCGATCATCACCCGCTGGCGCAGGCCGCCCGAGAGCTGGTGCGGGAACTGGCCGAGCCGCAGGCCGGGCGCGGTGATGCCGACGCGGCCGAGCAGGTCGACGGCGCGGTCGGTCGCCTCGCGCTGACTCACCTTCTTGTGCCGGCGCAGCCCCTCGGTCATCTGCGAGCCCACCGTGTAGGCGGGGTTGAGGCTGGTCATCGGCTCCTGGAAGATCATCGCCATCTCGTTGCCGCGCAGGCGCGCCATGGCGGAGTCCGAGAGGCCGCGCAGGTCCTGGCCTTCGAAGGCCAGGCGCCCGGCGCGGCGTTCGGCACCGCGGGCCAGCAGGTCCATGACCGATAGCGCCGTCACCGACTTGCCGCAGCCCGACTCTCCCACCAGGCAGTGGGTCTCGCCGCGCTCGACGGTGAACGACGCGCCGCGCACGGCGGCTGTGCGGCCGCCGAACGTGACCTCGAGCTTCTCGACCTCGAGCAGCGCGCTCATCTCAGGGAGTCCGCGTGCCGCCTCATGGGTGGCGTGCGCCAAAGGTGTCGCGCAGCCCGTCGCCCAGCAGGTTGATGCCCAGCACCAGCACGAACAGCACGATGCCCGGGATCATGATCACCCACGGGCTGAAGAACATGTAGTCGCGGGCCTCGGAGATCATCAGGCCCCACGAGGGCAGCGGCGGCGGCACGCCCAGGCCCAGGAACGAGAGCGCGGCCTCGAGCAGGATGGCGAGCGCGATCTCGAGCGTCGCCACGACGACGAGGTGGCTGGCGATATTGGGCAGCACCTCGCGCGTGAGGATGCGAAAGCGCGAGCAGCCGGCGCACCACGCAGCCGACACGAAGTCGAGGTTGCGCACCTGCATGGTGGTCGAGCGCGCGACCACGGCGAAGCGGTCCCACAGCAGGAGGCCGAGCGTCAGCACCAGCAGGGTCATCGAACTGCCGAGCAGGCCGACCACGGCCAGCGCCACCAGCACGACCGGGATCGACAGGCGCGTGGTGATGGCGAACAGCACGATGTCGTCGACCCGCCCGCCCATGAAGCCGCCCAGGACGCCCAAGGTGATGCCGATCAGGCCCGACACGATCGACACGGTGACGCCGATCAGCATGGAGATGCGGGCGCCGTAGATCAGGCGGGCGAGGTAGTCGCGGCCCAGCTGGTCGGTGCCCAGGAGGTGCTGCGGGTCGGTGCCCTCCATCCAGAACGGCACGAGCAGGCGCTTGCCGAGATCCTGCGCGAAGGGATCGTGCGGCACGAGCAGGGGCGCGAAGATCGCGCAGAAGGCCGCGACGCCCACGATGGCGGCACCGACCCAGGTGCCGGCGTTCCTCCAGCCGCGCTTCATGCGCTGCGCAGCCGCGGATCGAGCACGGCATTCAGCATGTCGGCCAGCATGGTGAGCGCCACATATATGACGGCGAGCACCAGCACGACCGACTGCACGACCGGGAAGTCGTTCTTCTGGATGCTCTCCCAGGCGAGGAAGCCCACGCCGTGAAGCGCGAAGACCTGTTCGATCACGATCGAACCGCCCAGCATGAAGCCCAGCTGGACCGCCGCGATCGCCACCACCGGGATGGCGGCGTTGCGCAGCGCGTGCTTGAGCAGGATCGAGGCGCGCGACAGGCCCTTGGCGCGCGCGGTGCGGATGTAGTCGGAGGCCAGCGCCTGGATCATGCCGGCCCGCGTGAGCCGGGTGAGGGCGGGAATGGCCGAGAAGGCCAGCACCACGCCCGGCATCACGAAGCTCTGCCAGCTGTCGGCGCCCGAGATCGGCAGCCAGCCCAGTTCGAGGCCGAACACGATCATGAGGGTGAGGCCCAGCCAGAAGGCGGGCATCGCCTGGCCGACCAGGGTGATCATGGTCACGGTGCGGTCGAAGCCGGTGCCCTCGCGCACCGCGGCCAGGATGCCGAGCGGCAGGGAGACGAAGAGCGCGATCAGCAGGCCCGTGATGCCGAGCGTGAGCGTCACCGGCATGCGGTCGCCGATCAGCGTGGCCACGCGCGTCTTGAAGAAGTAGCTGTCGCCCAGATCGCCGGTCAGCGCGCGGCCGACCCAGTCGAAGAACTGGACGAGCAGCGGACGATCGAGTCCGTAGGCCTTGCGGATGGTGGCGATGTCGTCGGCGGTGGCGCCGGGGCCCGCGATCGAGATCGCGAGGTCGCCCGACAGCCGCGTCATGGCGAATGCGAGTGTCATGACGGTGGCCGTCACGAGCAGCGCCACGATCAGGCGTCGGACAATGAATTGAAGCATGCGCGCGGCAACTCTAGTGCGGTTCGTCCCGGAATGCGACCATGCGAATTGCGCGCCAATAATTTCCGTCGTCGGTGCACGAACGAAAATCGACTCGACCCTTGGCGAGCGCGCGCCGCTCCTATAAGGGGGAGACATGCCGGTGTTCAACAATCCTCGGCGCACGCCCTGCTTCGGTGTCGCGCCTTCGCTGGACGACATCGAGGCGATCGCGAACGAAGTGTTCGCGACGATTCCGGAGGAGTTCCGCCGTCACGTCGGCAACGTGCGCATCCAGGTCGACGACTTTCC
>CAIWTJ010000206.1 GCA_903915535.1 Enhydrobacter aerosaccus | reverse complement strand
CTTCGGATTGAGGGCGTCGCGCAGCCAGTCGCCCAGCAGGTTCACCGCCAGCACGAGGGCCGCGAGCGTGACGCCCGGGAACACGGTGATCCACCACTCGCCCGACTGCAGCAGCTCGTTGCCGAGCCGGATCAGGGTGCCGAGCGACGGCCGGGTCGACGGCAGGCCCACGCCCAGGAACGACAGCGTCGCCTCGGAGATGATCGCGAGACCGAGATTGATGGTGGCGATGACCAGCACCGGTCCGGTGACGTTGGGCAGCACGTGCCGCACCATGATCAAGACCGGAGACAGGCCGATGACGCGGGCGGCCTGCACATATTCCTTGTTCTTCTCGACCAGGACCGAGCCGCGCACGGTGCGGGCGTACTGGACCCAGAAGCTGAGGCCGATGGCGCCGATGATGACGAACAGCGCGATCTCGTCGTGCTTCTGCACCGAGATCAGGCCGCGCACCACGCCGTCGATCAGCAGCGCGACGAGGATGGCCGGGAACGTGAGCTGGACGTCGGCGATGCGCATGATCACCGCATCGGTCGTTCCTCCGACATAACCGCTGACCAGGCCGAGCGTGATGCCGATCAGCATGGAGACGATGACCGAGGCCAGGCCCACGACGAGGGACAGGCGCGTGCCGTACATGATCGAGGACAGCACATCGCGGCCCTGGTCGTCCGTGCCGATCACGAAGGACCAGTCGCCGTCCTTCATCCAGGCAGGCGGCTTCAACCCATCGGAGAGGCTGAGCGAGCCCGGGTCGAAAGGCGTGTGCGGCGCCAGCAGCGGCGACAGGAAGGCGACCGCCACGATCAGGAAGGTCACGACGGCTGCGATCACGGTCACGCTGGAAGACTTGAAGCTCCACCAGATGTCGCTGTCGGTCGCGCGGCTCAGCCAGGATGGTCCGCTTGCCATGATCAGTGCCCCGTCCGGACCGTGCGCAGGCGCGGGTCGACGACAAAATAGAGAAGATCGACGACCAGGTTGATCAGCACGAACAGCAATCCGATCAGCATCAGGTAGGCCGCCATCACCGGAATGTCGGCGAACTGCACCGACTGGATGAAGAGCTGACCGACGCCCGGCCAGGCGAACACGGTCTCGGTCACCAACGCGAAGGCGATCAGGGAGCCCAACTGCAGGCCCGTCACGGTGATGACCGGGACGAGCGTGTTCTTGAGGGCATGGCCGAAGTTGATGGCGCGATTGGTGAGGCCGCGCGCGCGGGCGAACTTGATGTAATCGGTGCGCATCACCTCGAGCATCTCCGAACGCACGAGACGCATGATCAGGGTGAGCTGGAACAGTCCGAGGGTGATCGACGGCAGGATCAGCGCCTGCAGTCCCTTCCAGCTCGTGAAGTTCGTCGTCCACCAGCCGAAGGTCGAGGTCTGGCCGCGCCCGAACGACGGCAGCCAATGCAGGATCACCGCGAACAGCAGGATGAGCAGGATGCCGATCAGGAAGGTGGGCAGCGACACGCCGACCAGGGAGATCGCCTGGAACAATCGGCTCGACCAGTGCCGTGGATAGAGGCCGGTATAGACCCCCATCGGGATCCCGACGAACAGGGCAAACACCGCCGCGCACAGCGACAGCTCGAGGGTGGCGGGCATGCGCTCGAGGATCAGGCGATTGACCGGCTCGGAGGTACGGTAGCTCAAACCGAACCGGCCGCGTGCGGCGTTGCCGATGAAGTGGATGAACTGGACGGGCGCCGGATCGTTGAGCCCGAGCTTTTCCTTCAACGCCTCGCGCTCGGCGGCCGGCGTATCCTGGCCGACCATCGAGTTGATCGGGTCGCCGACGTAGCGAAACAGGAAGAACGATACCAGGCCGACCGTGAGCAGGACGGCGATGGATTGAGCGAGGCGGCGGAGGATGAAAGCGAGCATTTATGGGCAAATTTGGCTGGGCATAGGCCTAGCAGGATTGGGGCCGGAACGGAACCGGCCTCGGCCACCTGGGGTGGCCGAGGCCGGTCGTCAGGACGCTAAAACGTCGCTTACTTGACGTTGACGAAACGCAGCGGGAACGTGTTGTCCGCCGGCTGCACCAGGTCGACGTTCTTGCGCATCGCCCAGACCAGCGCCTGCTGGTGCAGCGGGATGTACGCATAGTCCTTGGTGTAGATCTCGGTCGCCTCGTGGATCATGGCGTCGCGCTTTGCCTTGTCCGTCTCGACCTCGATCTTGTCGGCCAGCTCGTCGAACTTCTTGTTCGAGTAGCCGCCCGAGTTATAGAGACCCTTCTTGCGCTTGATGTCCGGCGTCTCGATGATCTGCTCGAACACGTTGTGCACGTCGTAGGTCTGGCCTGGCGACCAGCCCAGCATGTAGAAGCTGGTCTGGTTCGGCTTGCCGTCCTGCGTGCTGCGCAGGATCTTGGCGAAGTAGAGATTACGGGTCTGGGCCCGCAGATTCACCTTCACGCCGATCTTGGCGAGCATGCCGACGACAGCCTGGCACACCTTCTCGTCATTGACGTAGCGATCGTTCGGGCAATCCATGCCGGTCTCGAAGCCGTCCGGGTAACCCGCATCGGCCAAAAGTTTCTTGGCGTCTTCCGGCTTCAGCAGCGACGGACGGACGTCGAGGTCCTTGGTGTAGCCATTGATGCCCGGCGCTACCATCAGGGCGGTCGGGAACGACTGGCCGCGCATCACGGTGCGCTTGATCGCGTCGACGTCGATCGAGCGGTACATCGCTTCGCGCACGCGCTTGTCCTTGAAGGGGTTCTTGCCCTTGACGTTGGACTCGACCAGCTCATCGCGCTCCTGGTCCCAGCCGAGATAGACAACGCGCGTCTCGGGGCCTTCCAGCACCTTGATGTTCGCGTCCTTCTTCAGGTTCTCGGTGTCGGCCGGCGGGACCTCGTAGGTCATGTCGATGTCGCCCGCCTTGAGCGCGGCGATGCGGGTCGCGGCGTTGGCGACCGGCGTGAAGATCACCTCGGTCAGGTTATGGACCGGCTTGTCCCACCAGGTGGGATTCGGCACGAGGATCGTCTTCTCGCCCGCGCGACGCTCCTTGACCACGAACGGGCCGGTGCCCATCGCGTTGCGGGTCGCGAAGTTCTCCTCGTTCTTGATCATGTCCGCGGCCTGGACCGCGTTGTTCTTCTCGCACCATGCCTTGGACATGATGCTGATCGACGACCATTTGTCGGCGAGCAGCGGATCGGCGACCAGCAGCTCGACCTCGATACGCAGGTCGTTGACCTTCTTGAAGGACTTCACCGACGAGAAATTGCCGTTGACGTTCGAGCCGGGACCGTTGGCGCGGCCCAGCGAGAAGATGACGTCGTCGGCGGTGAACGGCGTGCCGTCGCTGAACTTCACGCCCGGACGCAGGTCGAAGAACCAGTGCATGCCGTCGATCTGGCCCCACTTCACCGCGAGCGCCGGCTCGAGCGCCAGGTCCTTGTTACGGCGGACCAGCGGATCGTAGATGTTGGCCGTGAAGGTCAGGAGGAACGTCTCCTGGCGGGCGTACGGATCCATCGAGCTCACGTCGCCCGAGTTGGCCCACTTGAAAGTCTTGGCATCGGCGACTGATGTGACCGATAGAGTGGCGCACATGGCCGCCAGCGCGAGGCCGCGCCCGAAGCTCAAATTCATTCTGAAACCCCCTTCTAAAACGCCCAAAATCCACCCATGGACGCAGACAGCGGCGCAAATTGCACCGGCTATGGCATGTCGTCAATTGGTCAGAATTGCCGCCACAAATCGACGCTTCGTCACCCCGAAACATAGGTCCGGTATATACGCTGCACGGTCCCTGAGCGTTCGAGCTCTGCCATCGCGGATGCGATCTTCGCGACAGGAATCGTTGCCATATCCTTGTTGCCGGCAAGCCAAACTGGCGCAGCCTGCAGGGTTGGACCGATACGGACGTCCTTGCCACGACCGATCGCCTCGAATTGAAGAACGATCTCGGTGGAGGTCGCATACCAGGCGTCGACCTCGCCACTCGCCAGAGCCTTGGCAATCTCGACCGCGGTGCCAAACGGCACGAGATTAGTGAAGCCGTTGTCGCGCAGGAAACTCTCCTGAACGCCAGCGCGGACGACGCCGACCCGCGCCAGCCTGCGGCCCGAGTCGAGATCGGCCATCGGCTTGCCCGCCAATGTTCCCATTGCCTGCGGCACGTCGATCACCTTGGTGATCCAGGTAAAGCCTGCTTCGCGCTGCGGCGAACGGGCAAGCGGCGTCATTAACGCGCCTCGCTGAGATTGCGTGCGCTGGACCGCTTCCGCAAACGGCAGGAAGGTGAATTGCACGTCGCGGCCGATCGCCAGAAGCGCTTCCTTGACGATGTCGAGCACCAGGCCTCGACGTGCTCCGTCCGCGATCGATAAAGGGCGAACGTCGGCACTGAAGATGTCCAGCGGCTCCGCTGCCCGAGCCGGCTCCGTCAATGCAAGGGCTCCGGCACTTCCCAACAAAAGGCGTCTGCTCAACATCTCGGACTTCCCCTCGGCTACGCGGCGAGCCGCAGATAATTTTCCCCCAGCACGCCGATGAGTTCGGCACGTGAGAAGCCCTTGGCTTCGAGCGCCACCATCAGTTCTCCGAACTGCTCGGGCTGGAAAAAGTCCCAGGGCGGGGCGGGATAGCCCCGCGGCCAACGGCCGGGTGCGCCGTGGAAGAACCCATAGTCGCTGCCCTCGAGGAACATGAAGTCGAGGCCCAGTCCGACGCGATCGGCTCCGGCCAATGCTGCAATGTGCGCCACATGTTCTGCAATGGTCTCGGGAAGACGAGGCCCGTCCACGCCAAGGAACATGCCCACGCCGTTGATGCCGATGTAGCCACCGCGCGCCGCGCACGCCTTGATCTGCGCATCGGTGATGTTGCGCTCATGGTCGAAGAGCGCCCGCGCGTTGGAATGCGAGAAGATCGGCGCCCGCTTCAGCGGCGCTTCCATCGTGTCGAATGACGTACGCTCGCCGCAGTGGCTGAGATCCACGACCATGCCGACCTGGTCCATGCGCTCGACAAGGCGTCTTCCATACGCCGATAGCCCGCCATTGCGCGGCTCGTGACAGCCGTCGGCGAACGCGTTGGCTTCGTTATAGGCCAGGATCGACCGCCCGATGCCCGCTCCCTTGAAGGCTTCGACGAGATCTAGGTTGGCGGCCAACGGGGTCGCCGTCTGGAAATGGAAGGAGACCGACATCAACCCCGCGCCGCGCGCCGCCCTGATGGCGGGCGCCGTGTCGGCGATCGCTATCCAGTCGTGATGCGGCGCGAGTTCGCGGCGCAGGAATCCCAGGCGCGCCAGCGCGGCCACGGCATCTTCATTGCTGGCGGCGGCAGTGAGCGAGATGTGGTCGACGCCCGACGCGCGAAAGCGCGCGAGTTGTGTCGCGAGATCCGAACCCGGCGGCAGGAAATGGTCCGCCCATGGCAGCAGACCGTCGCATACGACCGCATCGGCGAGCCAGAAGCGTTCGGCGCGCCAGGCGGACGGGGCAGGCTCGCCCTTCATCGTCCGAGCGCCGCGCGCACGCGCGTTCCCATTCCACGCAACCTGTCGACCGGCTCGTTGGCGAAGACGAACCGGATGTATTGCGCGCCATGCTCCGCGCCCCACCCGGCCATGCCGGTCGCGCAAATGCCCTGATCCAGCAGGCGTTCGGACATGGCGGCGCCGTCGAGACCGAAATCGGAAACGCGCAACAGCATCGACCAGCCGCCCGCCGGCAAGCCGAAAGGAAGCCCCTGCAGTTCTTCGGCCACGGCGTCGCGCCGGCGCTGCAACTCGGCCACATAGGCCGGCAAGGTTTCCGCCGACTGCACGAGCGCGATCGCGGCGGCGGACTGCGCGATGCCGACGGGGACGACGACGTTGCCCAACGAGACCGCGACGAGATCCGGCATCAGCCAATCCGGCGCCACCGTCCAGCCCACACGCCAGCCGATCATGCGCAGTTCCTTGGACGCCGCACCGACGGTGATGGTGCGTTCCGCCATGCCGGGCAAGCCCGCCGGATGGAGCACGCGACGATTGTCGAACAACAGACGCTCCATGGCGCTGTCGAGGATCAGGAGCAGATCGTGACGGACGCAGAGGTTGGCCACCAAGGCCCAGTCGTCGGCGTCGAGTACGCCTCCACTCGGCATCGAGGGCGACATCAAGAGCATCGCGCGGCTGCGCGGACCGAGGGCGCGCTGCAGCGCCCGTCGATCGAGCCGCCACGCTCCTCCTGGCTCGAAGGTGAACGGGACCTGCCGCGGCGTCCCCCCGGCCAGCCGGATTCTGTTCAGCAGACCTGCATAGGTCGGGTCGGTGACAATGACCTCGTCCCCGACATCGACGGTCGCCAGCAACGCATTGAGAATGCCCGAGAGGCCGCCGGCGGAAACAACGCAATTGCGGACACCGTAGGCAACACCCGACATCCGCGATACGTGCGCGGCGGCGGCTTCGCGCAGCACGTCCTGGCCGACGAACGGCAGATAGCTGTTCGCCGCATCCTCCTCGGCGGCCGCACGCGTCCGGGCGATCGCCTCGGGATCGGGCGGTATGTCCGTGTCGAGATTCTCCAGCCGCAGGAAATCGCGTCCCGACGCGTCGGCAATGGATCCCATTCGATCCACGCCGATCCCGGCGACGTGCTGAAGGCGGGCGGGACGCGTATGCTGCATTGAGCCATCCTAAAGATAATAGATAATCTATAATATAGTGCCAATGAACACGCAAGAGCCCCCTGAAGAAGACGACCGGTCCCTCGCCGGCCAAATCGCGCGTGCGCTCGCGAGCCAGATCGTGTCCGGTGTCCTTCAACCCGGGACGCGCTTGCGTCAGGACGACATCGCGCAGGCGTTTCGCGCGAGCCACGTGCCGGTGCGGGAAGCGTTTCGGCGGCTCGATGCGCAGGGGCTTGTGGTCACCGAACCCCGGCGCGGCGTTCGGGTCGCGACGCTCGATCCCGCCGATGTGATCGAGGTCACGGAAATGCGGGCCGCGCTCGAGGTACTCGCGCTTCGGCACGCCATCCCGAAGCTTCAGCCCGCGGACATCCAGCGCGCCCGCGAAGCGCTGGAGGCGTGTGTCGGCCAGTCGGACGTGACGATCTGGGAAGCGGCCAACCGGCGGTTTCACGAGGCCCTGACGACGCCCTGCGCCCTGCCCCGGTTGCTGGCAGCGATCTCCGATCTGCATCGTGTCAGCGCGCGCCACCTGTTCGCGACCTGGCAAAGCCTCGACTGGCAGCCAAGGTCGGACGACGAGCATCGCGCCCTGGTAAAGGCCATCGAGCAGAAGCGCACAGAGGTGGCCTGTAAATTGTTGCAGGAACATGTCCTTGCTGCCGGACGTGCCCTGGCGGCGGCACTCGACCGGAAATAACGCACGTCTCGCGATTCGACAGGGCCCGCCGCGGGTCGCTATCTTGGGCCTCCTACAGCGTTTTCCAAAGGTGTGGCCATGAACGACGTTCCTCGCAGCTTCCGCGGCAATTCCAACGCGGCGCGCGACATCGCGCACCACCTGCATCCCTATACGAACTTCAAGAAGCACGAGCAGACCGGACCGCTCACGATCGTGCGCGGCCGCGGCGTCTATGTCGTGGACGACGACGGCAAGGAATACATCGAGGGCATGGCGGGCCTGTGGTCGGCGGCGCTGGGCTTCAGCAACGAGCGGCTGGCGACGGTGGCCTACGAGCAGATGAAGCAGCTGCCGTTCTATCACGCCTTCAACCAGCGCAGCCACGAGCCCGCGATCAACCTCGCCGAGAAGATCAAGTCGATGGCGCCGTTCGCGGCGTCGAAGGTGTTCTTCGCCAACTCCGGCTCCGAGGCCAACGACACCGTCGTGAAGATGGTGTGGTACATGAACAATGCGCTGGGACGCCCGCTGAAGAAGAAGATCATCTCGCGCATCAAGGGCTATCACGGCATCACCGTGGCCTCGGGCAGCCTCACCGGCCTGCCGGTCAACCATCGCTCGTTCGACCTGCCGATCGCCGGCATCCTGCACACCAGCTGCCCGCACTTCTATCGCTTCGGCCTGCCGGGCGAGACCGAGGACCAGTTCACCACGCGCTGCGCCGAAGAGCTGGAAGCGTTGATCCTCAAGGAAGGTCCCGAGACCTGCGCGGCCTTCATCGCGGAGCCCGTGATGGGCGCGGGCGGCGTCATCGTGCCGCCCAAGGGCTACTACGCCAAGATCCAGGCCGTGCTGAAGAAGTACGACATGCTGTTCTGCGCCGACGAAGTGATCTGCGGCTTCGGCCGCACCGGCAATGTCTGGGGCAGCCAGACCATGGGCATCACGCCGGACATCCTGACCTGCGCCAAGGCGCTCTCGGCGTCGTTCCTGCCGATCTCGGCGGTGATGATCAACGAGAAGGTCTACCAGGCGCTGATGATGGAGAGCGACAAGATCGGCACCTTCGGGCACGGCTTCACCTACTCCGGCCACCCGGTCGCCGCCGCCGTCGCCCTCGAGGCGCAGAAGATCTACGACGAGACCGACCTGTTCGGCCACGCCAAGCGCATGTCGCCCGCCTTCACCAAGCACATCCAGTCGTTTGCCGATCACCCGCTGGTGGGCGAGGCGATGAGCGTCGGCATGATGGGCGCGATCGAGATCGTGGCCGACAAGAAGACCAAGGCCTCGTTCGACCTGCCCACGGTCGGCGCCGGCCTCAAGGTCGCGACGCATGCCCAGGCGCTCGGCCTGTTCGTGCGCAACATGGGCGACCGCGTCGCGATCTGCCCGCCGCTGATCATCAACGAGGCCGAGCTCGACGATCTCTTCGGCCGCCTGCACAAGGCGTTCGACCTGGCGCTCGCCGATCTCAAGTCGGAAGGCCACTTCAAGGGCTGATGTGCCCATGATCGCGGAGAGCGAAGCTCCGTACGGCACGAGCCAAAAAATACGCAACAGGGCGATCTGGTCGGTCGCCCTTTTTGCTGCGTCGGTGGTGCCGGCGATCATCGGCGTCGGCATCATCAACACCACCGTCGATCAGGCCAACGTCGCCACGCCCTTTGCCTTCGGCCTGTGGGCGATCGGCGCGCTCTTCGCCGCGGGTGCGGCCGTTCCCACCTTGCGCCACTGGGATCTCCTGCCCCAGCAGACGCGCTGGCTGGGCGCGGCGCCGATGCTGTGCGTGTCGCTGTTCCTGAGCATCGCCTTGGTCGTCGCGGCCTTCGTTCAACCGTAGTTGCGAATCGCTCGCAAAGACAGTCACGCAGACGTGTTTGATATCGCTCAATGCAGCGTGCCCGTCCGCGACCAAAATGCGCCTGTTGAACACAGGCAAGCCGACTAATATCGCCGCCGGGGGACAGAACAGAATGGACTACGAGGCATTCTTCACAGGCCACCTCGATCGCCTGCGCGACGAGGGACGGTACAGGGTATTCGCGGAGCTGGAGCGCGTCGTCGGCGCCTTCCCGCGTGCGCGCCTGCATCGCGCCGGTGAGACGCCGCGCGAAGTGACTGTGTGGTGCAGCAACGATTACCTCGGCATGAGCCAGCACGCCTCCGTGGTGAAAGCCATGCAGGCCGCGATCGGCGCGCAGGGCTCGGGCGCCGGCGGCACGCGCAACATCGCGGGGACCAACACGTTGCACGTGGCGCTGGAGCATGAGCTCGCCCGCCTGCACGAGAAGGAAGCCGCCCTCGTCTTCACCTCGGGCTACGTCGCCAACGAGACCACGCTCGCGACCCTGGGCGCGATGATGCCCAACTGCGAGCTCTATTCCGACTCGTTCAACCACGCCTCGATGATCGCGGGCATCCGCCACTCGGGCGCCGTGCGCAAGATCTTCCGCCACAACGACCTCGCCCACCTCGAGCAGCTCCTCGCCGCCGCCGATCCGGCAACGCCGAAGGTCGTGGCCTTTGAGTCCGTCTACTCGATGGATGGCGACATCTCCCCGATCGGCGAGATGTGCGACCTCGCCCATCGCTACGGCGCCCTCACCTACCTCGACGAAGTCCATGCCGTCGGCATGTATGGCGAACGCGGCGCGGGCGTGGCCGAGCGCGACGGCGCGCTGGCCAAGGTCGACAACGTGCCGGGCACGCTCGCCAAGGCGGT
>CAIWTJ010000205.1 GCA_903915535.1 Enhydrobacter aerosaccus | reverse complement strand
GCAGGTCCAGACCCGGGGCGAGTTCGGCGGTCTCGGCATCGAAGTCACGATGGAGAACCAGGTCATCAAGGTGGTGTCGCCGATCGACGACACGCCCGCCTCGAAGGCCGGCATCCAGCCGGGCGACCTGATCTTCGCGCTCGACGGCCAGCCGGTGATGGGGCTGACGCTCCAGGAGGCGGTCGACAAGATGCGCGGCAAGATCGGCTCGCCGATCAAGATCTCGATCCGCCGCGCCTCGGTGAAGGACCCGATCGACGTCACCCTGACCCGCGAGGTCATCAAGGTCCGGTCGACGCGCTATCGCCTCGAAGGCGACGTCGGCTACATCCGAGTCACGTCGTTCACCGAGCAGAGCACCTCGGGCGTACTCGACGCCGTCGAGAAGATGAAGAAGGAATCGGGCGGCAAGCTCAAGGGCTACGTCCTCGACCTGCGCAACAATCCGGGCGGCCTGCTCGACCAGGCGATCTCGATGTGCGACGCCTTCATGGAAAAGGGCGAGATCGTCTCGGTGAAGGCGCGCAAGGCCGAAGACATCCAGCGCTGGAACGCCAAGCCGGGCGACGTGGCGAACGGCCTGCCGATCGTCGTGCTGGTGAACGGCGGCTCCGCCTCGGCGTCGGAGATCGTCGCGGGCGCGCTGCAGGACCAGCATCGCGCCATCATCCTCGGCACCCGCACCTTCGGTAAGGGCTCGGTGCAGACCATCATGCAGGTGACCGGCGGCGGCGCGATCCGCCTCACCACGGCGCTCTACTTCACGCCGTCGGGCCGCTCGATCCAGAAGGAAGGCATCAAGCCCGACATCGAGGTCGAGCAGGCCAAGGTCGAGACGATCCAGCAGCGCATGAGCTTCCGCGAATCCGACCTGCGCGGCTCGATCAACAACCCGAACAAGCCGGGCGAGGCCGCCAAGCCCGCGGAAGCGCCCAAGCCGGACGCCAACGCCAAGCCGAGCGACGGCAAGCCGGCCACCGGCGGCGTCACGCCACCGGCCCCGCCGATCCCGGCAGCGCCTGCCGCGTCGACCGATCCGGACGAGCCGCCGAAGGAAGCCGTGGCCGACTATCAGCTGCTGCGCGCGCTCGACCTGATCCGCGGGATCTCGCTCTACTCGAATCGCGCAAACTGAGCTCGATACCCAAGCACCATCGGCCCAACGTCGGGCTGATGCTGATCGGCGCCGACCGACGCGTTTTCGTCGGCCGGCGCATCGGCATGCCCGAGGCCGAGGCCTGGCAGATGCCCCAGGGCGGCATCGACAAGGGCGAGACGCCGGTCGAGGCCGCCTGCCGCGAACTGGCCGAGGAAGTGGGCACCGCCCGGGCCCTGCTGCTGCGCGAATCGCGCGACTGGATTTCCTACACCGTGCCCCCGAAGCTCCGGCCGCCGCACTGGAAGGGGCGCTGGCACGGCCAGTCGCAGAAATGGTTCGCGCTCGGCTTCACCGGCACGGATGCCGACATCGACCTCGATGCGCATGAGCGCGAATTCGACACCTGGAAATGGGTAACGGCCGGCGAGCTCATCGAGCTGATCGTGCCGTTCAAGCGGCCGATCTATGAAGCCGTCGTGAAGGAATTCGCCGACTTGATCTCGTAGGAGACTTACGGGACCGCGGAGCTCCAGCTCCGCTCAGAGTCTCGAGCGGAGCT
>CAIWTJ010000204.1 GCA_903915535.1 Enhydrobacter aerosaccus | reverse complement strand
TTCCGGACCGCGAGCCTCCGGCTCGCCTCATGAGCGAGCCGGAGGCTCGCGGTCCGGAAGACGACTACTTCTTCTTCCCGCGCGCGGGCACAATGGCGCGGACCTTGAGCTGGTGGGCGCGGGCGGCGGCGGTGAGCATGGGCAGGTCGTTGCCGGCGAGCAGCAGCTTCATGCCCTTGCCGATGTAGAGGCCGAGCAACTCCTCGCTGTAGGCGCCGCCCATGCCGGGGAATTTCCTGTGCTTCTTGCAGGCCGCCACGACCTTGTCGACGGCGTCCTGGATCTTCTGGTGGCCGGTGTCGCCCGGGATGCCGAGCTCGACCGAGAGATCGCTCGAGCCCACGAGCAGCGCGTCGATGCCGGGCACGGCCGCGATCGCCTCGGCGTTGCGCACCGCCTTGGGCGTCTCGATCATCACCACGATCAGCGTGTTGTCGTTGGCCTTCTTGATGAAGTCGCCCATCTTCATCGGCGCGTAGTCGAACGCGGCCTGGCCGCCGCCCACCGAACGATGGCCGATCGGCGCGTAGCGCAGCTTGTCGGCGATCTCGCGGGCTTCCTCGGCGGTGTCGACATGCGGGATCACGATGCCGAGCGCGCCGCCATCGAGCAGGCGTGTCGCCATCGCAAGTTCGCCGTAGGGCACGCGCACGATCGGCGCGATGCCGGAGTCCTGCGCGGCGATGCAAATCGCGGCCGCCGTCTCGATCGACATGATGCCGTGCTCGAGGTCGAGGAACAGCCAGTCGTAGCCGCCGGCCTTCATCACCTTCACGACGTCGACATTGCGCACCAAGCGGATACCGATACCGACGGCGAGCTGGTTCTTCCTGAGCCGCGCTTTGGCGGCATTGATTGCGATAGCCATGCTTTCCTCCCTCAAGGAATGGGGTAGGCTAGACGCCATGACTTTCCATGTCGAACGGATCGACCATGTCGTGCTGCGGGTGCGAAATCTCGCGTCGATGGTCGAATTCTACGAGCAGGCGCTGGGCTTCAAGGTCGTGCGCCGGCTCGACCGGCTGAAGCTGGTGCAGATGCGCGCCGGTGCCTCCATGCTCGACCTCATCGACAAGGAGCGCGGGGGGCCTGACGGCAACATGGATCACCTCTGCTTCCGGGTGGAGCCGTTCGATCGCGACGCCATCGCGGCAAGGCTCTCGCCGCTCGGCATTACGTTAGGCGAAACCGTGGAGCGCTTCGGCGCGGAGGGCACCGGTCCGTCGGTCTATTTCGACGATCCCGAAGGCAACCAGATCGAATTGAAGGGTCCCGCCACCAGCGGAATACCGGCGGAAGGCGCGGCGCAATAGCGCTTGGCCGCTGCACTCGATGTGCTAGCTTCGATCCACGGGGGCGAAAAACGGGCGCCAGAAGGCGCCTCGGTCTGGGAGGATTGTTATGCGTAAGCGTATGGCTTTTGTGGCCGCGAGCCTTGTTGCCTTGGGCGTGGCGGCGACCCCCGTGTTCGCCCAGAAGGCGGGCGGCACCCTTCATATTTCCCATCGCGAGAATCCGCCCTCGGCCTCGATCCACGAGGAATCGACGATCTCGGTGAACCAGCCCTTCATGGCGGTGTTCAACAATCTCGTCGTGTTCGATCCCAACGAGAAGAAGAACAGCCCCGACAAGATCGTGCCCGACCTGGCGGAGAGCTGGTCGTGGGATGCCACCAACACCAAGCTCACCTTCAAGCTGCGCACAGACGTGAAGTGGCATGACGGCAAGCCGTTCACGTCGAAAGACGTGAAGTGCACCTTCGACGCCGTGAGCGGCATCGACGAGAAGCTCGACATCATGCGCAAGAGCCCGCGCCGGATCTGGTACGTCAACCTCAAGGAAGTGACGACCAACGGCGACAGCGAGGTGACGTTCGTCCTGGGCCGGCCGCAGCCGTCGTTCCTGTCGATCCTCGCGGCGGGCTACTCGCCGGTCTATTCCTGCCACGTCGACGGCCGTGTCATGCGCAGCAAGCCGATCGGCACCGGTCCGTTCAAGGTGGCCGAATTCAAGCGCAACGAAGTGATCAAGCTGGTGAAGAACCCGGATTACTTCAAGAAGGGCCGGCCCTACCTCGACGTCATCGACTGGAAGATCGTGCCCAACCGCTCGACCCGCATGCTGGGCTTCCAGACCGGCCAGTTCGACATGACGTTCGACAGCGACGTCAGCTTCCCGATGCTGAAGGACGTGATGGACCAGAAGAAGGATGCCGTCTGCGAGGCGCGTCCGACCAATGTCCGCTCCGACATCCTGATCAATCGCGATGCGCCGCCGTTCGACAATCCCGACGTACGCCGCGCGCTGGTCGACACGATCGACTTCCGCGCCTTTTCGCAGATCCTGAGCCAGGGCCATCATCTCGAGGGTGCCGCCATGCTGCCGCCGCCGTACGGCGTGTGGGGCATGCCCAAGGAGATGCTCGCGACCCTGCCGGGTCATGGCACGGACATCGCCAAGAGCCGCGCCGAAGCCCAGGCGATCATGAAGAAGCTGGGCTATAGCGCCGACAAGCCGCTCAAGATCAAGGTCGCCACGCGCAATATCGCGATCTATCGCGATCCGGCCGTGATCCTGATCGACCAGCTGAAGCAGATCTATATCGAGGCCGACCTCGAGCCGATCGATTCGTCGGTCTGGTACAACAAGATCGCGAAGAAGGACTACCAGGTCGGGATGAACCTGACCGGCGGCGGCGTCGACGACCCCGACACGTTCTTCTACGAGAACTTCTATTCGAAGTCGGAGCGCAACTACACGAGCTACAACAATCCCGAGGTCGACAAGCTGATCGATGCGCAGTCGGCCGAGACCGACAGCGAGAAGCGCAAGAAGCTGGTGTGGGAAATCGAGAAGAAGCTGGCGGAAGACGCGGCGCGTCCCGTCATCGGCCACAACTTCGACAATACCTGCTGGGATCCGAAGATGAAGGGCCTCAAGCTTCAGGTGAACAGCATCTATAACGGCTGGCGCTTCGAAGACGTCTGGCTCGACAAGTAAGCGATCGCAGATGGGAGCCTACCTCGTCCGACGGCTGCTCTTGATGGCGCTGACGCTGTTCGGCATGTCGGTGCTGATCTTCGTCATGCTGCGGCTCGTGCCGGGCGACATCGCCGACATCCTGACCAACGCCTCGGGCATCTCCGATCCCAAGGAGAAGGCCAAGATCGCCCATGACCTCGGCATCGACCAGCCGATCCTCGTGCAGTACGGCAAGTGGATCGGCGGCCTGGCGCGCGGCGACCTGGGCTTCGCCTATGTCTCGGAGCAGCCCGCGATCGACGAGATCCTGCCGCGCATCCCGATCAGCGGGAAGCTCGCGGGCATGGCGCTGTTCTTCGCCGTGCTGCTGGGTGTGCCGCTGGGCGTCATCAGTGCGGTTCGGCAGAACACCAAGCTCGACTATTTCCTGCGCGTGATCAGCCTCAGCGGCCTGTCCCTGCCGGCGTTCTGGCTCGGCCTGCTGGTGCTGATGGGTTCGGTGCACTGGTTCGGCACCATCCCGATCTACAATTCCGATCCGCACGGCTTCTGGGACGACGTCGCCATGCTCGGCCTGCCCGCGATCGTGGTGGGCTTCCGCAGCTCCGCCCTGATCATGCGCCTCACGCGTTCCTCGATGCTCGAGGTGCTCCGGCAGGATTACATCCGCACGGCGCGTTCGAAGGGCGCCTCGATGTTCGCCGTGAACTTCAAGCATGCGTTGCGCAACGCGCTGTTACCGGTCGTAACGGTGATCGGCATCGAGGCGGCGTTCCTGGTGGGCGGCCTGATCGTCACCGAAACCGTGTTCAACATCCCGGGCGTCGCGCGCTTCCTCGTCGAGGCGATCCTGTGGCGCGACTATCCGATCGTGCAGAACCTGGTGATGCTGATCGCCTTCGTGGTGGTCACGATCAATTTCCTGGTCGACATGGCCTACATGGCCCTCGATCCCCGCATCAAGTACTCGGACTGAGATCATGGCCATCATCGACCACGACGCAGCCCTTGCCCGCGCCGGCGCCAACGTCACCGGCCGCTGGAGCCAGGCGATGTTCCTGGCGCGGCGCTATCCGCTGGGCGCGGTCGGCGCCTTCATCGTCACCGTCTTCGTCCTCACGGCGGTGTTCGCCGACGTCATCGCGCCCACCGATCCCACGGCCACCAATTCGAAGTTCTCGCTCGCTCACCCGGGCGGCCTGTTCTGGCTGGGCGCCGACTTCATGGGCCGCGACATGTACAGCCGTGTCGTCCACGGCGCGCGCATCTCGCTCGCCGTCGGCGCGGGCGCCATGGGCCTGGGCGGCGTCATCGGCATCACCGTGGGCCTCGCCAGCGGCTATCTCGGCGGCTGGTTCGATCTCCTGCTGCAGCGCCTGCTCGACATCATGCAGTCGCTGCCGCTGCTGGTGATGGCCATCGTCATGGCGGCCGCCCTCGGCCCGTCGCTGCGCAACACCATCATCGCCATCGCCATTCCGCTGGTGCCGACCGTGGCCCGCGTCGTGCGCTCCAGCACGCTCTCCCTGCGCGAGCAGCCCTTCGTCGAGGCCGCGCGCGCCGTCGGCATGGGCGAGCTGCGTATCGCCGTGCGCCACGTGCTGCCCAATACGCTGGCGCCGCTGATCGTGCTGGCCACCGCGCAGATCGGCTCGGCGATCCTGGTCGAGGCCTCCTTGTCGTTCCTGGGCCTCGGTATCCCCGAGCCGCATCCCTCATGGGGCCGCATGCTGTCGGAATCGGCGGCGGAGTACGTCCGCACCGCGCCGTGGCTGGTGATCTTCCCCGGCGTCGCGATCAGCCTCACCGTGTTCGGCACGAACCTGCTGGGCGACGCGCTGCGCGACATCCTCGACCCGCGGGAGCGGACGTGAGCGACCTGCTGCAAGTCTCCGGTCTCGGCACGTGGTTCTACACGCGCCAGGGCATCGTGAAGGCGGTCGACGGCGTCGATTTCTCCGTCGCCGCCGGCGAGACGCTGGCGATCGTGGGCGAGTCGGGCTGCGGCAAGAGCATGACCGCGCTGTCGCTGATGCGCCTGATCCCCGATCCGCCCGGCCGCATCGTCTCGGGCTCGATCAAGCTGGCCGACCGCGACCTGCTGCAGCTCTCCGAGAAGGAGATGCGCGGCGTGCGCGGCAACGACATCTCGATGATCTTCCAGGAGCCGATGACGTCGCTCAATCCGGTGATGACCATCGGCAAGCAGATCGGCGAGGCGCTGATCCTGCATCGCGACATGGACAAGAAGGCCGCGATGAAGCGCGCGGTCGAGATGCTCGACCTGGTGAAGATCCCGGAGCCCGTCCAGCGCGCCCGCGAATATCCGCACCAGCTTTCGGGCGGCATGCGCCAGCGCGCCATGATCGCCATGGCGCTGGCCTGCAATCCCAAGGTGCTGATCGCCGACGAGCCCACGACGGCGCTCGACGTCACCATCCAGGCGCAGATCCTAGAGCTTATCGTCGAGCTGCAGCGCGAATTCGGCACCGCCGTCATCCTGATCACGCACGACCTCGGCGTGGTCGCGGAGACGGCGCGCCGCGTCATCGTGATGTACGCCGGCCGCAAGGTCGAGGAGGCCACCGTCGGCGAGCTGTTCGCCCGGCCGCAGCATCCCTACACCCAAGGCCTGCTGGCCTCGATTCCGCGCCTCGATCTCTTGCGCGGCGAGGACAAGGCCGACACCGACCGCCTTCAGGAGATTCCGGGCATCGTGCCCGCGCTCTTCGCCTTGCCGAAGGGCTGCGCCTTCGCCGCGCGCTGCCCCAAGGTCACCGATATCTGCCGGCAGGAACGGCCGGCCTACGAAGAGAAGAGGACGGCGCACTGGGCGGCCTGCTGGAATTCCAATGGTTGAGCGCACACCCGTCCTCGAGGTGAAAGACCTCAAGAAGCACTTCCCGGTGAAGAAGGGCCTGCTGCGCCGCACCGTGGGCCAGGTCTATGCCGTCGACGGTATCAGCTTCACCGTGAACGAGGGCGAGACGCTGGGTCTGGTGGGCGAGTCGGGCTGCGGCAAGTCGACGGCCGGCCGTGCCATCCTGCGCCTGATCGAGCCCACCTCCGGTGTGGTGAAGATGCAGGGCCAGGACATCGCGGGCCTCTCGAAGAAGGAACTGCGTCCGTTCCGCAAGCAGGCGCAGATCATCTTCCAGGATCCGTTTTCCTCGCTCAATCCGCGCATGACAGCGGGCGACATCGTGGGCGAGCCGCTGCTGGTCCATGGCGTCGCCAGCAAGAAAGAACGCAACGCGCAGGTCGCGGCGCTGTTCGATCGTGTGGGCCTCAGGCCCGCGCAGATGGCCAACTTCCCGCACCAGTTCTCGGGCGGCCAGCGCCAGCGCATCTGCATCGCGCGCGCCCTTGCCCTCGGCCCGAAGCTGATCGTGGGCGACGAGCCGGTGTCGGCGCTCGACGTGTCGATCCAGGCGCAAGTGATCAACCTGCTGCAGGACCTGCAACGCGAGCGCAAGCTCAGCTACCTGTTCATCAGCCACAATCTCGCGGTGGTCGAGCACATCAGCCACCGCATCGCCGTGATGTATCTCGGCCGCATCGTCGAATACGCCACGACGAAGCAGATCTTCACCAACGGCCAGCATCCCTATACCGAGGCGCTGCTCTCGGCCGTGCCGGTGCCCGACCCCGCGATCAAGCGCAAGAAGATCGTGCTGCAGGGCGACGTGCCCAGCCCCGTGAACCCGCCGTCGGGCTGCCATTTCCACACCCGCTGCCCCTACGCCGTGGCCCGCTGCAAGGTCGAGACGCCTTTGCTGCGCGAAATTGCACCGGGGCATCACGTTTCCTGTCATCTGAGGTAGACTGCCCTCCAAACGGAGGAAGCAGATGGCTGACTGGGATTACATCATTGTGGGCGGCGGCTCGGCGGGCTGCGTGCTGGCCAATCGACTGAGCGAGGACGCCAACGTGAAGGTCCTGCTGCTCGAGGCAGGTCCGCCCGACAAGTCGATGTGGATCGACATCCCGGCCGGCTTCACCAAGCTGCTGAACCACGAGAAGTTCAACTGGAACTTCGAGATGGAGGCCGAGGACGGCATGGCCGGCCGCCGCATCCCGTGCCCGCGCGGCAAGACGCTGGGCGGCTCCTCGTCGATCAACGGCATGCTCTACGTGCGCGGCCAACCGCTCGATTACGACACCTGGGGCCAGCTCGGCAATCGCGGCTGGTCATACGAACAGATCCTGCCGTACTTCAAGAAGTCCGAAAACTTCGAGGGCGACGGCGACGACAGCCGCGGCAAGGGCGGTCCGCTCAACGTCGCGCACATGACCGAAGGCCACGCGCTCTGCGACGCCTTCATCGATGCCGCCGAAGCGACGGGCTATCGGAAGAACAAGGACTACAACAACGGCGATCAGGAAGGCTTCGGCTACTTCCAGGTGACGATGAAGAACGGCAAGCGCTGGTCCGCGGCGCGCGCCTTCATCGACGGCGCTCGCAACCGTCCCAACCTCAAGATCGAGACCGATGCGTTGGTGTCGAACCTGATCCTCGAGGGCAAGCGCTGCGTCGGCGTGGCCTACAGCGTGCACGGCCAGAAGCGCGAGGCGCGCTCGGGCCGCGAGGTCATCGTTTCGTGCGGCTCGGTGCAGTCGCCGGGCGTGCTCGAGCATTCCGGCATCGGCCAGCCCGAGCTGCTGCGCCGCTACGGCATCGAGGTGAAGCACGAGCTGAAGGGGGTCGGCGAGAACTACGGCGACCACTTCGCGCCGCGCATGAACTGGCGCTGCAAGCCGGGCGTCGCCACGCTGAACCAGGCCACGCGCGGCCTCAATCTCGTGGGCGAAGTGCTGAAGTACTTCGCCACAGGCAAGGGCGCGCTCAGCCTGACAGCGGGCGTGGTCTACGGCTTCGTGCGCACGCGGCCCGGCCTCGAAACGCCCGATATGCAGTTCCACATGGCACATGCGAGCTACGACAGCGCGCAGAAGCGCCTCCTGGAGAAGGATCCCGGCATGACCGTGGTGATCGGCCAGTGCCGGCCGGACTCGCGCGGCTCGATTCACATCAAGTCGGCGACGCCGGGTGCGGAGCCCGCCATTCGGCCGAACTTCCTGTCGGCCCAGACCGACCGCGACGCCACGGTCGCGGGCATGCAGATCGCGCGCAAGATTGTGCAGAACCCGAAGATCGCCCAGTACATCGACTACGAGAACAACCCGGGCGACAAGGTGCAGAGCTACGACGAGTGGCTCGACTTCGCGCGCCGCACCGGCCAGACGACTTATCACGTCATCGGCACCTGCAAGATGGGCAGCGACCCGATGGCGGTGGTCGATGACCGCCTGCGCGTGCACGGCATCGCGGGGCTCCGCGTGATCGACGCCTCGGTGATGCCGACGGTGCCCTCGGGCAATACCAACGCGCCCACCATCATGGTGGCCGAGAAGGGTGCCGACATGATCAAGCAGGATGCCAAGGCCGGAGTGAAGCTGGCGGCCTGACCCTCAGGTCGCTGTTTCAGGCGTCAGGGCGGACGTGCGGCGGATCTTCGCGACAGACGCGAGAACCCTGTGTCGATTGGCGAGTACCCGCGCTTCGATGAAGTGCCATGAGAAGGCGGCGAAGGCCGAGGCGACAATCAGGCTTGCGCTGACGTTGACCCACCAGATCCGGGACTCGGGGAACAGGTAGGCGATCATCTGCTGTACCGGAAAGCCATAGAGGTAGAGACCGTAGGAATAATCGGCGCCGCGCAGCACGAACAGGCGCCGTGGATTGAGCAAGCCGAGATAGACCGTGACGTAGGCAAGAGGGAGCGGCGACAGACTGTGGGTCTCGGGTGATCGCAGCAGCATCCAGGACAAGATGAGCGCGGCGACGAACAGCGAGGCCCGGAAAGGTATCCTGTCACGAAGGGCAAAAAGAGCGGCACCACAGAGGAAAGACAGAACGAGGACATTTCCCTGCGGCGGGAGAATGGGCGAGCCCACGTCACCGGTCGCCGTCTGATAGCCAAACATGATGATGCCGCCGCCGACCGCCAGGACGAGCAGAAGCAAGGGGCGCTTGTGCAGGCCGACGAACGCCAGGCATGACAAGACAATGTAGCAATCCAGCTCGTACGGGATCGTCCAGAGCTGAAGGTTCACGGCGCTATTGGGCAAGTATTGGAAAACGCCGGGCAAGTTGTAGCTCACGAACCCGATCAGATTGCCGAAATATTCATAGAACTGCGGATCGCTGAAGTACTGGCGCCAAGTAAGCGACGTCACCAGGCTGCCGATGATGAAGGCCGATAGAATGAGCTCGACGCCCAATGCCGGGAAAATGCGCAGGCCGCGCAAGGTCAGGAAGGACAGGAGGTCATTGCGATAGAGGCTGCCCATGACGAGGAAGCCGCTCAGCGCGAAGAAGCTCGGGACCAGGAAATTGGCGAAAGGTCCGATCGGCCCCATCCAGATACTGGTTTCGAACGCATAACCGTAGCAGACGATGATGCCGTGCCAGGCGATGATTGCCACCGCCAGGATGAGTCTCAGATAGTCGAATCCGGAAGGCCGATTGTCCGCCTGGGTGAGCCTGTCCTGGAGAGTCAACATCGGGCTGGAACTCGGGGTCAAAGACGATGGCGCTGGTATGTCCTCCGCCGAGTGTAGGCTTTGGCGCCGGTGAGTGGAGCCGGGCTACGTGTATCCTATGTTTCGGCCCTCCAACGGGCGTTGCCCTTGCAATCCCTCCCGTCCCGTCGCGATGGAGCGAGCGCGGAGACGAAGCTGGATGCCAGGCAGGGCTTGAAAATGGTGGCCTGAGCGCGCCGACCGAAGGCCAAACAAAATGCGGCCATTCCTCCTTGCGAACGTCTTCGCTGCAATGCACAATAAATGCTGCATTGCGAAATGGAGGGTTTGCAGCGATGGCGACACTCAATACGGCGACCCTGTCGAACCAGCAGGCGGCCGGCTTCAAGTGGCCCGGACTCCTACGCCCTGACGGGCAGCGGCTCCGCCTTAACCGGCAGGTTGTCGTGGCCATCGACCGCGACCGGAACGCCAAGTACGAGGCGATCTTTCGTCCGCAGGCGCTCTACAACGTGGCAGCGGAAGGCCTGCGGGCCAACAATGGCGCCTTCCTGCTCCAGGAAGTCGCGACCAGCCTGCCGATCTATCGCCCGGATACCGGACCGACCGATTTCCACCTGCACCTTCCGCCCGGCGGCTTCCAGTTCGTGCTGGTGACGTCGGGAGTCTTCAGCTTCGACTATGACGGACGCATCCATCACGTCGGTCCCGGCACGGTGATGCTGCAGAGTGCGATCGTGCATCGCCAGCTTTTCTACACGTGGTCGGGCCTGCCCATGGAAATGAATCTGAAGACGCCGCAGACCGCGGTCCCCGATCCGATATCGCTGGGCTATTCCGGCAAGTTCCTCGAAGGCTTCATCACCGAGCCGGCGGACTTCCCCAATCCGACGGTGGTGGCGTCCGATCGCATCGTCGAAGACGAGACGCCTCGGGTTGCCTGGAGTCATCCCCTGCACGACCGTCCGCCCGGTGCGGGGTTCTGGTGTCAGGACCCGCTGGCGCTCGACGCCGCCTACCGCCCGCTGGCGGGCGAGGTGAAATCGGCCATGCCCGTCCATGTGCGCGATCTCGGCATCGAGGCGCCGAGCGGGCATCTCGTGACCGGCCACATCATCGCGACCGATCCGCGGGGCCAGTCCCTTTTGCCCAAGAGCACGACGGCGCCCGCGAGCGCGTCCGACCTCGCCAAGGGCGAGAGTGTCGTCCATCGCGTCATTCGCGGGACGGCGGAATTCAGGGACGGCGCGGGAAAGGTCCTGGAACTCGGCACCGGCGATACGGTCACGGCGGGCAAGGGAGCGATCACCCTGGTCGGAATGGCCGAGAACACGCAGATCCTGCGGCTGGGCCTCCTCAAGGGAATCGAGAGCCTGCGCAAGTGGACGCCGGCCCAGCGCGCCGACATCGACGGTCTCGCGGGCCAGATCATCACGCGCCGCGAGCTACGTCCCCAGCGCACCGACGGCAAGCCGGTCGGCTATCTGTACGAACAGGAGTCCGGGGTCTAGCCACCGAGGAGTGCCGGTGCCGCCGTCAGTTCCTTGCGCTCGACCTTCTTCACGATCTCCGTGAGTCTGGTGTGCGTCGGCGCGGGCACGCCGATAAAGGTGCCGCGGTCGGCGATGTAGCCGTTCATGAACTCGATCTCGGTGCGGCGGCCCTTGCGGATGTCCTGGGCCATCGACGGGCGCTGAATGTCGGCGCGCGGGTTGGGGTTGGTGTTCGAGCCCGGCCGCAGGATCGTCTCGATCTCGTCGAGCGCCTTCGCGTCGCCTTCGCTCGCCCTCGCGAGAGTCTCGGGCTCCATCTTGCCGATCTTCTCGATGTGATAGCCCAGCGCCTGGCCGACGCGCACGGCCTCGCCGCCCAGCTTGATCGAAAAGCGGCGGACGGCGTCGTTGCGGTCGCAGTCGAAGCCCGTCATGCCGGTCGCCGCGGAGACGCCGTTCTTCATGCCGTTCTGGCAGAGTTTGGACCAGCGCTCGCCCCAGAGGTTGGTCGTGGTCTTGGCGGAGTCGATGCGGCCTACCATCTCGCGCAGTTCCTCGACGCGCTTGGTAATGCGGCCATGGACCTCGCCGACGCGGAACACGGTATGCTTGTCGCCTCCCTTGGCGACAGTGCGGCGGATGGTGGCGGGCTCGTACATGTCGACCGAGATCAGCGAGGCCACCATGCCCACGGTCTTGCCCCAGCCGACGACGCCCGCGATGCGCTCCTCGTTCAGGCAGTTCTGCAGCGAGACGATGTAGCCGTCCGGCGCCAGGTACTGCTTGATCAGCTGCGTCGCCCATTCGGTGTCGTAGGACTTCATCGACACGAAGGCGATGTCGATCGGCTTCTGGCGGCTGAGCGCCTCCATCTCGGTGAGATGCATGGTCTTGGCATTCTTGACCGTGATCTTCTCTTCCGGCGTCACGCCATCGAGCATCAGGCCCCGGCTGCGGATGGTCTCGATGTTCTCCGGCCAGAAGTCGATCAGGGTCACGTCCTCGCCGGTGTGCGCCAGCCAGCCGCCGACATAGCCGCCCAGTGCGCCGACGCCGACGACTGCAATTCGCTTACCCATTGTCGTTACTCCCTCTGATTACGGCGCGACGCGTTCTTCCTTCTGCGCGCGCTCGATGTAGCGGTCGGCATCTTCCTGCAGGAGGAGCCGGTCCTTCTTCAGTTGCTCGATGGTGGCCTTGACCTTGGCGACATAGCCGGCGCGGTTGCCATAGCGTGCCGCGATCTTCTCGGGCGCAAAGGCGAAGTAGCTGCCGTCGCGGTCCGCGAGCTCGCCTCTGGGATACGGTGGCTTGTATTCGTTCCAGCCCGTGTAGGCCGCCAGCGGCACGGCGATGTCGGGCAGGCGAATGCCCGCGACCTCGTTGCCGTCCGAGTCGACCTTGCTCACCAGGGTGCGATAGGCCGTGTCGCCGGCCGGTGGTGCGATGCGGTTCGTGGCCTTCGCCACCGCCGCGCCCGCAATCGCGGGAAATCCGATCTTGTCGGGCTCGACCAGGGTGCCGTCCTTGAGCGTGGGCGTACGGCTGGCCGGCGGCTCGACGCCTTTCACCACCCAGTCGTCGAGTGCGACCAGCAGCGCGCGCACGGCCGGCATCGGATTGTGCGGGTTGCGTGGATTGACGTTGGGGCCGGCGTCCGTCGTGGCGCCAGCGCGGCCGCCGTGCTGGGTGCCTGCGATCATGTAGGCCCGCGTGTTGGGCGGCAGCTCGACGTCCTTGCCGCCGAGCGGATCGGTGGTGAGCAGCGACGCGCCCTTCTGCCAGTACTCGGTCGAGGTGTTGGTCTCGATCAGCTTGGGGTCGCAACCATCGCCGCGGAACAACGAGCCCTTCTGCTTGGTGAGAGGATCCTCCAGCGTCGCGGTGCTGAACGGGAACCAGGCTTCCGGCGCCGTGTGGTCCTCGTGCTGCGTGCTGGTGCGCGCGGGCTGGGAGAAGGGAACGTTGAAGAAGAGGCGGCCGACGCCCGCGATGTGGCTGTGGATGCCGTCGAACACCGGACGGCCCTGCTCGTCGCGATTGAAGCCTTCGGAGATGTGATGGCGGAGATAGCGTCCCGCCTGGCTGAAACCGATGGCGAGCGCATGGGTGATCGCGCCGCCCGTTGCCTTGCGGCCCTCAGGGTCGTGGCGCAGGAAGCTCACGAAGTCGCGGGTTGCCGCGAAGCCCAGTCCCTGCACCTTGGGCTTGGTGCCCCGGTAGGTGAACTCGTAGAGGTAGCCGGGCTTGGGCTTGCCGTCGGTGAGCTTGATCGACTTGGCATCGATTGCCGTCCAGGCGACCTCCTGCGGCGTATCGGCCTGGCGCTCGCGGATCGAGAGCTTGGCACCCTCCGGCGTTGCCAGCTCGTAGGAAAGCTTGAAGGCTTCGAGCGCGCCACCGCGTGTGCCCGACACGAACTCGTCCCGCACGGTCTGCACGATCGGCTTGCCATTGTCCGTCGCGACCGGCGCGGTGAGGCCGAGGCCCATGTTGGCACGCGGGGCGTCGGGGTCCCAGCCGGACCATACGATCGTCCAACCCTGGCGCAGCGGGAAGCCGTTGCCCAAATCGGCCACGGTCTTGGGGTCGTTCATGCCCTGCGGGCCGTCGCAGAGATTGCCTATCAGCATCTTGCGGCCGCGATTGTTCACCTCGTAGAGGATGCGGCCGTTGCCCTTGGCCGGATCCTTGGGCCGCAGGATGAAAAAGTCGGTCGCGTACTCGACCTTGCCGGCGGCGTTCAGCGGCGCCTTGTCGATCAGGGCGATGCCCTTGTTCTGCGGCGCCTTGGGATCGACCTCTCCCCTGGCGACGCCGATGACACGCTCATAGGCGCCGGCCGCGCCGAACGGCGTCCCGTCCGCCAGGGGCTCGACGGCCTTGATCTCGATCGAGGTGATCACGGGCTACTTCTTGGCGGCTTCGGCGCGCTTGTCGGCCGGGGTCTCGCTCGGGTCGAAGTTGAGTTCCACGCCCACGCCATCGGGATCGTAGAGAAAGATCTGCGTGCCGCCGGTGCGCGGCAGCACCTGCTCGCGATATTTCACGGCCTTGCTCTCGAGGCGCTTGCGCACGCCCGGCAGGTCGCTGGCGGAAAAGGCGATGTGGTCGAAGCGGCCGGTGTTGTCGAACTTCTTCTCGGTGCCGCGCACCACGATGCCCTCGCGCGGCTTGCGCTCGCCCAGCAGATGCACGGTCGGCACGCCGCCGGAGTAGAGCCAGTAACCCGGGAAGCCGAGCGGCGGGCGGTCGCCGTTCTCGAGGCCCAGAACGTCGCAATAGAACTCCTTGGTCGCCTCGAGGTTGGACGGTTCGATCGTGTAGTGCTGCAGAATGCCGAGCGGCATGTTCGATACTCCTAGACGAAGGTGAGGTCGGCTTCGGCGCCCAGCATGAAGGCGCCGACGGTTTCGAAATGGCTGAGCCGTCCCTGCAGCTGCTGCGTGACGGTGTGGATGTCGCGGAAGCGCCGCTCGAGCGGCTGGTTTTCGAAGATCGCGGTGGCGCCAGCGGCGTTGTAGACGGTGTCGACCGCCTCGCGCGCCTTGTGGATCGCGTTTGTCGCCGCGCCGCGAATGATAATGCGCTGTTCGACAGAGATGGTGTTGCCGGCCTGCAGGTCCTTCCAGATCGCGGCCATCGACTGCAGCAGGTAGGCCCGAGCCGCCCGCAGGTTGATCACGGCCTGCGCGATGTTGGACTGCACCACGGCATTGTCGCGCAGAGGAAACTTCGCCCCGCGCGGCACCTTGTTGCGCGCCATGTCGATGAAATCGTCGAGCGCGGCCTTGGCGATGCCGCAGGCCACGCCCGAGAAGCCCACCTGGTAGCAGGTGCCGGCGCCCATGCGGTAGAGCGGGCCGCTTTCGCGGCATTCCTTGTCGAAATCGCGGGTGATCGAATGATCGGCCGGCACGAAGAAATCGTTCAGCGCGAACTGGTCGCTGGCCGTCGCGCGCAGCCCGACCGTGTGCCAGATGTCGGTCCATTCGACGTCGGTCGAGCGGACCAGCATGGTGCGCTCGAGCTGCTTGCCGTTGTCGCCAAGTCTGGGCGAGCCGTCGGCCTTGTAGATCGGGCAGTGGGCGCCCAGCCACGTCGCGTGCCGTCCGCCCGAGGCGAAGGCCCAGACGCCGGTGACCTTATAGCCGCTGACACCATCCACTTCACATTCGATCGCCTTGACCTTGGGGCCGGGGCCCCAGGCCAGCACATCGCGGGGGCCACCGAAGATTTCCTTCGCCACCGGCAGGTCGAGATAGGCGGCCGACATCGAGCAGCCACCGGCCTGGCTGAGGCACCAGGCCGTCGAGGCATCGCCGCTCGAGATGGTCTCGATCACGTGGAAGAAGGTGATGGGATCGGTCTCGATCCCGCCCGCGGTCTTGGGCATCAGGAGGCGAAACATCTTCGCCTCGTGCAGCTTGTCGAGCAGCGCCGGCGCGAGGCGGCGCCGCTCCTCGGTTTCGTCGGCCGCCGCGGCGACCATGGGCCGGAGCGCCTGGGCCCGCGAGATCACGCTGGGGTCGCCGGCAAGATCGGCGGTAGACGGGATCGACGTGTCCAAGGCCATTCTCCAGGTCCTATGTTAGTCCGCGGCGCCGGCGGCCAATTCGCGGTCGATCTGTTCGAGCGACTTGCCCTTGGTTTCCAGCCCGAAGAAATAATAGACCGCCCCGGCCATCAGGAACCAGCAGCCGAGATAGAGAAAAGCCGTCGGCATCTGCGGTAGCGGAACGTCGGGTTTCACGTAGTTGCTGGAGCCCACGATCAGGGCGAGGCCCACCGGACCGATGATCTTGCCGATGCCGCCGAAGCCGTAGGCCGAGCCCATGCCCGAGGTTTTGAGGTGCGAGGGCCAGATCTCGGCGGCGTAGGGTCCGACGATGGCGAAACCGCCGTCGGCGAAGAAGTAGGTGATCGCGAGCAGGATCCAGAACGCCGAGACGCCCATCCACATCACGTCGTAGTTCTGGCCGGCGACGATCGTCAGCACACCGGCGCCGAGGCCGAGCAGCCCGCCCGCGTTTCGCCGCCCGATCCGCTCCGAGAACCACGAGAAGGAGAGGCGGCCGATGAATCCCGAAACCGTGCAGAGGATCATCATCTTCGCGGCTTCCTGCGGGCTGACCTTTAGCAACAACACGAACAGCGTCGGTGCCCACAGGGTAAGGCCGTAGACGCCGGTCTGCGCGCCGGCATTGCCGAGCCACGACACCAGCAGGCTGCGCGGGTACTTGAACAGGTCGACCCAGCCGCCTTGTACCGTCGCCTCCACCGGACCCGGCATTGGCAGCGACTTGGGATCGACCTCGAGCGCCCAGGCCAGCGCACTGCGAGCTTCCTCGCCGCGTCCCTGGCGAGCCAGCCACCGCGGCGACTCCGGCACCCAGATGCGGACCAGCAGCACCAGCAGCGCCGGCAGCACGCCGATCGCGAACAGCAGGCGCCACTGGTCGGCAGGGATGAAGGCCGCGAGCACCGCGCCAAGGCCGGTGCCGAGCGGGATCACGCAGGTCACCAGCCCTCCGATGTAGCCGCGCTTGCTGGTCGGCATGAATTCCTGGACCAGCGGCAGGTCGACGCAATAGAGGCCGCCGACGCCGAAGCCCACGAAGAAGCGCATGATCGTGAGGTAGATCCAGCCGTTGTCCGGCGTGAAGTAAAGCAGGCCGGTCGCGAAGGAGAAGTTCAGCACCGTGCCGATGAAGACCTTGCGCCGCCCGAACTTGTCGGCGAGCCAGCCCCAGATGTAGGCGCCGAGGATCGCGCCGATGCCGGAACTCATCAGCACCGTGGCCGACTGTCCGAAGTTGAGTTTCCACGGCCCGATCAGGAACGGCAGCACGAAGGCGATCAGGAAGAAGTCGAAGAATTCGAGAGCGTCGCCGATAATAGCGGCGGCGAGAATTTTTCGCTGGTTTCCGGTCAAGCGTGTTTGTCGATCGAGCAGCTCGAACATGGCGTTTCTCTCCCGTGGCGCCTGTTCTTTTGTTCGCCGGGCGTCGCGCCTCCGCCTCGCCGATGCTAAGAACGCTACGCCTTCGCCGGGGCCTGCGGAAGAGTGGCCGGTTTGCCCCTCGAAATGCAGCTATAGTGTCGATCATTGGGGGTTTCGCTTCATGAACTGGACCGACCGTCGTCAACGCTTTCGCGCCGTTCTCAATGGCAGCCGTTGCGTCCATCCGGGGTCGGTGTACGACGCGATCTCCGCGCGCATCGCCGAGGACATCGGCTTCGAGCTCGGCATGTTCGCTGGCTCCGTTGCCTCGATGGCCGTGCTGGGCGCGCCCGACCTGATCGTGCTCACGTTGAGCGAATTCGCGGACCAGGCCTATCGCATCAACCGCGCCGGCAACCTGCCGCTGATGGTCGATGCCGATCACGGCTACGGCAACGCCCTCTCGGTGAAGCGCACGGTCGAGGAGCTCGAGACCGCGGGCATCGCCGGCATGAGCATCGAGGACACCGACCTTCCGAATCCGTTCGGCACGACCAAGCCACGTCTTGTTTCGATCGCCGAAGGCGTCGGCAAGATGAAGGCGGCGCTCGCCGGACGCCAGGACCCGTTGCTGTCCATCGCCGGCCGCACCAGCGCCATCCAGATCACAGGCCTCGACGACGCCATCGCGCGTGGCAAGGCCTATGAGGCCGTGGGTGTCGACGCGCTGTTCTTCGTCGGCATCAAGACCCGCGCCGAACTCGACGCGATCTCGGCCGCGACCACGCTGCCGATCATCATGGGCGGCGTGTCGGGCGACCTCACCGATCTCGATTACCTCTCCGCGAGGCGCGTGCGCATCGCGTTGCAGGGCCATCAGCCCTTCGCCGCCGCCGTGAAGGCGGTGCACGACACGTTGCAGGCGTTGCGCGACGGCGTGCAGCCCGGCAAGCTCAAGGGCGTGGCCGACGCCGAGATGATGAAGCGGGTGACCCGCGAAGCCGACTACACCAAAGCGACCAAGGAGTGGCTTGGCTGATGCTGCGGGCGATCGTCCCTGTTGTCGCCGTGCTCTGCGCGACGTCGGCCGCGGCACAGAGCCTGGCGCCGATGCAGGCCCCGGGCTTGCTGGGCATAGGCCCGCCACCGGTGTCGTCCAGTCCCGGCGATGCCTCGCGCGAAACCGAAGAGCAGATGAAGGCCAAGGGACTGAAGGCCTGCAAGGTCGGCGACCGGGTGCTCGCCGAGTACGAGAATCGCTGGATTTCCGCCCAGGTGATCGAGGTGTCCGAGGATCAGACAGTGGTCACTCCGTGCCGGGTGCATTTCATCGGCCGGCCGCCCTCGGGCGATGTCTCGGTCCCGCCCTGGAGACTGCGGGCGGAAGACGCACGGCCGTGAGAAGAGCGATCGCTTTTGCCCTGGTCTTCTTGGGGGCCTTGCCATCGCTCGCGCAGACGCAACATCCGCCCGTCGCCGGCGATCCCAAGGAAGCGTGGAAGGAGAAAGAAGATCCGCTGCGCGCGAAGGGCCTCACCGCCTGCAGCGTGGGCGATCGGGTCACGGCGTCGTATGAAGGCCAGTGGGTGCCGGCGGAAGTGATCGCCGTCGATGCGGGCGCTGCCTATCCCTGCAAGGTCCGTATGGACGGCAAGCCAGAGGCCGCCGACCTGTCGTTCGCCGCCTGGATGCTGCGGCAGCCGGCAGGAGCTAAACCGTAGGGATCAGCGTCACGTCGACGCCGTAGGAGTGGCTCCCGCCCCCCAGGATCACGCCGCGCAACGGGCTCACGTCGGAGAAGTCGCGGCCCCAGGCCACGGCGACGTGGTCCTCTTTCGCGATCAGGTCGTTGGTCGGGTCGAGATGGATCCAGCCCGCCTTGTCGCCGCACCACACCGCGACCCAGGCGTGGCTGGCGTCGCTGCCGCGCAGCGCCGCCTCTTCCTTGGAATGGACTGTGCGGATGTACCCCGAGACGTAGCCGGCCGCGATCCCGTGCGCCCGGCAGGCCGCGATCATCACGTGGGCGAAGTCCTGACAGACGCCTTCCTTGCCGCTGAACACATCGGCCAGCGGTGTCGAAATGTCGGTGGCGCCGGGATGGTATTCGAAGTCGGCCTTGATGCGCTTCATGAGGTCGGACGCCGCCGCGAGAATGGGCCGGTCCGGCGTGAACGACTTGGCGCCGTACTCGCGCAGCGCGGCATCGATCGGCACCAGGGGCGACTCGTAGACGAATTCGCTGGCCTCGATCGGCGTCGGGAAGCCGCCGCCGATCAATGCCGCGCGCACCTGTTCCCACGGCGGCGTGTCCTGCGCGGGCGGCGGATCGGGGAAGCGCACCTCGACCTCGGCGCGCACTTCGATGTCGAAACGGGTGTGCGGCGTGTCGATACGGTAGATGTCGATCAGGTTGCCGAAATGGTCGACATGCTGGACGGCGAGCGCGGGCTCCGGACTGGTCGTGATGCCGATCGAGGTCACGCTCTGACCGGGGAATGCCCGGGCGCGCAGATGCGCGATGTGCTGCGCCGAATCCACCGTCGAGGCGTAGCTGTACGAGGTGCGGTGCGAGAGCAGGTAATGCATCGCTAGCGCCCGTCCGTGATGGAGCCGCCACTCATCGAACCGACCGCCTGCGCGGCCGGCACGTGGCTGAAATAGGCGCGCGTGATCGCCTCGGACAGGTCTTCGATCTGCCGCTCGGTGTCCTCTGTAATCTCGCGCAGCATGGCGAGCGCCAGCCCTTCGTGACGCCAGGCCTGCTCTTCGCCGCCGAACAATTGCACGACGCGGGCGAGGTCGCCGTGCAGGGCCTCCAATGCGTCCGGCACATAGGCACCGCTCGCCTCGCCCAGCCGCTGCAGATGGCTGTGGATCGCGTTGAGCTGGAAGGCGAGCGCCCGCGGATTGGAATCGTCCAGCATCACGAGATCGAGGACGGGCGCCGGCTGAAGCTGGCCGAGATAGCGCGTGCGATAGGTGATGGTGCTGTCGCAAAGCTCGAGTGCAATGCGCATCGCGGCATCCCAGTCGATCGGCGACTGGTTGAAGGGGGCGAGCGCGGAGGCGAGCACGAACTGGCTGCGCTCGAGGCGGCGGCCGAGATCGAGGAACAGCCAGCCGGTGCCGCGCGTCATGTTCTCCTGCGCCAGGCCCGAGAGCGTGGAGACGAAGCGCACGATGTCGTCGAGCGCTGCCAGCAGGGGATCGAGGTTGCCGCGCGCCTCCAGGAGCTTCTGGCGCACGTTCGTCAGCAGCGGGCCGACGGCGGCGTTCATGTCCGACGAGAAACGATCGCGCAGCGTGCCGGTCAGGCGCTGGATCGAGTCGAGCATCTTGGGCAGGCCGCGGGTCTCCGACGCCACCGTCGCCAGCCCCTGCTGGAAAGCGGCGCTCTCGGGCATCGAGAGGGCCGCGGAGGCATCCATCAGGTTGGCGTGGTCGAGCAGCTTGCCGAGCAGGCGCACTTCGGCCAGGTCGCGCGCGCCCATGGCGCCCTGGGCCACGCGGGTCACGGTGGTGCGCAGCAGGCGCGCGTCGTTGTCGAGACGCTCGATATATCGGCCGAGCCAGTAGAGATTGTCGGCGGCGCGGCTTTGCAGGTCGGCGCCGCCGCGGTCGACGGAGATCTGGTGGAAGCGCCGACCGGCGGGAAGCTGCACGTCGGCGGCATCCTCGGTCAGCACCCAGACGTCCTTCAGCGTGCCGTTCAGGCGGCCGAGGCTCGCCAGCGCCGTGTCGCCCATCGGCTCGCGCGCCAGACCGCCCGGCAGCACGCGGTAGCCGTAGCCTTCGGAGATCACGAAGCAGCGCATCACCACGGCGGACGGCGCCAGGCCCTTGCCGTCCCACTTGGGGCTGAGCGAGGGCACCACCGGATACTGCGCAACGTAATGCCCGGGCTGGCTGCGGAGTTTGTCCTCGAGCGCCTTGCGGGCGGCGGGCTCGAGCATGCCCACGATGATCGGCTCGCGGTCCTGACCCAGGCACGGGCGCACGATCATGCCGTCGAGATTGGCCATGACGAAGGCGTAGGCCGAGGGCTCGCCTAGCCACCACACGTCGAGCGAGGGGATCTCGAGCTTCTGGTTGAGCAGCTTCTGCGAGAGCCGTTCAAGGAACGGCATCATCGCCGGCGTCTCGACGACGCCCGAGCCCAGCGCGTTGGCGAGTGCAATGCGCGCGGTGCGCGTCGCCTCGACCAGGCCGGTGACGCCGAGCGCCGAATCCGCGCGCAGCTCGAGCGGATCGACGAAGGCCGAATCGAGGCGGCGCAGCAGCACGTGCACGGGCCGCAGTCCCGTGAGCGTCTTGATCGAGACCTGGCCGTCGCGCGCCACGAGATCGCCGCCCTCGACCAGCGGCACGCCGAGGCTGCGCGAGAGATAGACATGCTCGAAATAGGTCGACGAGAGCGAACCCGGAGTCAGCACCGCCATGGTGGGCCGCGTCACGTCGGCGGGCGCGAGGGCGCTCAGCGATTCGTTCCAGCGGTCGACGAAGGGCCGCAGGTGCCGCACCGGGATCGAGCGGAAGGCTTCGGGCAGGCTGCGCGCGAGGACGCGGCGTATCTCCAGCGCATAGCCGATGCCCGACGGCACTTCGGTATGGTCGGCCAGCACGTACCAGCGGCCGTCGCCCTGACGCACGAGGTCGACGGCGTATTGCGCGAGATGGCGTGCCGGTGCCGCGCCGTCGGTGACCCGGCAGGCACGCTGGAAGTGCCGGTTGGCGTGGACCAGCATCGGCGGCACGAGCTTGTCCTTGAGCAGGGTCTGCGGCCCGTAGAGATCGGCCAGCATGCCGTCCAGCAGTGTCGCGCGCTGGATCAGCCCGCGCTCGATGGCTTCCCATTCGTCGGGCGCCACCACAAAGGGCAGCGGATCGAAGGTCCAGCCGGGGGTTCCGCGCTCGTCGAGCAGGTTGACCGTGGCGCCCGATTCCTGGAGCTGCCGGCGCGCGCTTTCCACGCGTTCGGCCATGCCGCCGCCCTGCTCGCTGCTGGGCAGCGAACGGATGACACTTAGGATGCCTTGCCAGTGGTAGCGGATCGACTTCTGGCCGGTGACCAGCTCGTCGTAGGCGCTGTCCGGCGTGGACTTCAGGCCGCGTAACGCTTCCATAACCCCTTAGACTCGCATGCGAATCGGGCGGGGTCTACCGGCGCGGGCAGACCCATTCCCTGGCCTAGGCCCGGCGCAGGTCGAGCGTCAGGGGATGTTCGGGGTTGTAGATCGTCCGCGGGGCTTCCATCGGGCCCGCGGTGTGGCCGATCGGGAAGAAGCGCGCGCGGCGCCGGGCCTCGGCCTCGTTGGCGTTGACCGGCACCTTGTCGTAGTTGCGGCCTCCCGGGTGGGACACATGATAGGTGCAGCCGCCGATCGCGCGGCCGCTCCAGCCGTCATGGATGTCGAATACGAGAGGGGCATGCACGCCGATCGTGGGATGCAGCGAATTCGGCGCCGCCCAGGCGCGAAAGCGCACGCCCGCCACGTATTCGCCCGCATTGCCCGTCGCGTGCAGCGGCAGGCGATAGCCGTTGCAGGCGATGCTGTGGCGCGCGTCGTTCAGGCCCGCGACCTTGACCTGCAGGCGCTCGACGGTGCTGTCGACGTAGCGCACCGTGCCGCCGCCGCCGGGCTCCTCGCCCAGCACGTGCCACGGCTCGAGTGCGTTGCGCAGTTCCATCTCGATGCCGCGCTGCGCCACTTCGCCGACCAGGGGGAAGCGGAACTCGAAGTGCGGCGCAAACCACTGCGGATCGAACGGGTACCCTGCCGCGCCGAGATCGGCCAGCACGTCCTCGAAATCCTGCTGCACGAAGTGCGGCAGCATGAAGTCGTCGTGCAGGCGCGTGCCCCAGCGGCTCAGCTTCTTCTCGTAGGGCTTGTCCCAGAAGGCCGAGATCAGGCCGCGCAGCAGCGCCTGCTGCGCCACGCTCATCTGCCAGTGCGGCGGCATCTCGAAGGCGCGCAGCTCGAGCAGGCCGCGCCGGCCGGCGGCGGCGTCTGGCGTGAACAGTTTGTCGATGCAGAACTCGGTGCGGTGCGCGTTGCCGGTCGCATCCACCAGCAGGTTGCGGAAGATGCGGTCGACCAGCCACGGCGGCGTCTGCTTGCCGGGTTCGACCTGGCGGAAGGCGATCTCGAGCTCGTGCAGCGCGTCGTTGCGCGCCTCGTCGATGCGCGGATGCTGGCTGGTCGGACCGATGAACAGGCCCGAGAAGAGATAGGACAGCGACGGATGATTGAGCCAGTAGCCGAGCAGGCTCTTCAGCAGGTCGGGCCGGCGCAGGAGCGGCGAGTCGGCGGCGGACTGTCCGCCCAGCACCATGTGATTGCCGCCGCCGGTACCGGTGTGGCGGCCGTCGATCATGAATTTCTGCGCGCCGAGCCGCGTCGTGCGCGCCTCGTCGTAGACGATGGCGGTCTTCTCGACGAGCTCCTGCCAGCTCTCCGACGGATGGATGTTGACCTCGATCACGCCGGGGTCGGGCGTGACGCTGAAATTCTGCAGGCGCGAGTCGCCGCCGGGCGGGCCGTAGCCCTCGATGAACACCGGCTGGCCGAGTTCCTCGGCCGTGTCCTCGATCGCGGTGACGAGGTCGAGATAGTCCTCGGTGCGCTCGGTCGGCGGCATGAAGACGTGCAGATGGCCGTCGCGTGCCTCGAAGGACATCGCGGTCCGCACGATCCCGGCTGCCGAGGTTCCGGCCCCGGGCTTGGCCGCGAGGTCCGCCGCCAGCGCACGCTTCCAAGCCTCGCGCGTCGCCGCGTCGCCGTCGGCTTTACCATTGCCATTGGCGTCGGCCGGCATGCCCGGCCGTTGCTGGCGCAGGAGCGGCGCCCGCCGGAACGAATCGAGCGGCGGCAGCGCCGGATGCTGGATCATGGGATCCGGCTCGGCGATGACATCCGTGTCGGCGGGCGCCGCCCACGGCAGCGAGTCGAGCGGCAGGCGGTAGCCCAGCGGCGAATCGCCCGGGATCAGGTAGCACTTCTCCGAGCGCAGGAACCAAAGCCCGCTGCGCCATCTGCCGCGGCCGTTGTGCACGCGCGCGATCGGCAACACCGTGCCGGCCGGCGTCTCGAGACCCTTCTCGAAGATCTTGGAGATGCGGGCGCGTTCCATCGCGTCCCTGGCCTTGTTGGCGTCGACTTCGACGTTGCTCGGCAGCCGCCGCTCGCGCCACAGGTAGTACCAGGTGTCCTCGAAGGCCTCGAAGAGATAGCCGGGATCGAGCTGCAGGCGTTCGGTGAGTGCCGCGGCGAAGCGATTGGCCGTCTCGGCCGTGGCGCCGCTGGGCTTGGACTCGAGGGCCACGAGCGCGGGGTCGCGCCAGATCTTCTCGCCGTCCTTGCGCCAATGGCAGCTGAGCGCCCAGCGCGGCAGCTGTTCTCCGGGGTACCACTTGCCCTGGCCGAAGTGCAGCAGCGGGCCCTTTGCGAAGCGGTCGGCGAGCTTGCGGAAGAGGACGCCCGCGAGGCGTCGCTTCTCCGGGCCGAGCGCCAGCGTGTTCCACTCGGCACCATCCATATCGTCGATCGACACGAAGGTCGGTTCGCCGCCCATGGTGAGGCGCAGGTCGTTCTTCCTTATGTCGCGCTCGATCTTCTGGCCGGTGCACAGCAGCGTCTTCCACTGCTCGTCGGTGTAGGGCCGGGTGGTGCGCGGCGTCTCGCGCACGCGGCTCACCGACATTTCGTGCTCGAACTCGACTTCGCTCTTCTCGACGGCGCCCTCGATCGGCGCGGCGCTCGACGGTTCGGGCGTGCAGGCCAGCGGAATATGGCCTTCGCCCGCCAGCAGGCCGGAGGTCGGATCGAGCCCGATCCATCCGGCGCCGGGCAGATAGACTTCGCACCAGGCGTGGAGATCGGTGAAGTCGCCGGTCGGCCCCTCGGGTCCCTCGAGCGGCTTCTCGTCGGGCTTGAGCTGGATCAGGTAACCGGAGGCGAAGCGCGCGGCGAACCCCAGATGTCGCAGGATCGCGACCAGCAGCCAGCCGGTGTCGCGGCACGAGCCTTTGGCGCTCTCGAGTGTCTTCTCGAAGGTCTGGATGCCGGGCTCCAGCCGGACGATGTAGCCGATCTCCTGTTGCAGGCGCGCGTTGAGGCCGACCAGGAAATCGATGGTGCGCACTTTCGTCTTGCGATCGACTTTCGCCAGCCACGCCTGCAGCAGCGGCCCCGGCGCGTCGACCTTGCGAAAGGGCGCGATCTCCTCGGTGAGCGAGGCGTCGT
This sequence comes from Enhydrobacter aerosaccus, assembly GCA_903915535.1. GTDB lineage: Bacteria > Pseudomonadota > Alphaproteobacteria > Reyranellales > Reyranellaceae > Reyranella > Reyranella aerosaccus_C. The sequence continues at coordinate 77,033 of CAIWTJ010000204.1, read as the reverse complement.
AGGCAAAGGGGTAGCTTTCGGCCTCGGGTTCCAGGAAGAAATCGAACGGGTTGGTGACGGCCATGTCGGCCACGAGGTCGATCGTGACCTCGAACTTCTTCGTCTTCTCGGGGATCACCAGCCGGGCGAGATAGTTGCCCTGCGGATCCTGTTGCCAGTTGATGAAGTGTTCCTTGGGCTCGACCGTCAGCGAATAGGACAGGATCGGCGTGCGGCTGTGTGGCGCCGGACGCAGGCGCACGATCTGAGGACCCAAGGCGACCAGCCGGTCGTAGGTGTAGGTCGTCCGATGATGGAGGGCGACGTGTATGCTCATTATGGTCTGCTCACGCCCGGCAGTGTGTTTCGCTCCACAATACACTTAGCAAGTGACATGCCAGCGTCAAACGTCTTGAGTCGGCCCCATGGGTGGGAAATGAGCGATCTCTTCGACCTCACCGGCAAGGTGGCGCTGGTCACCGGCGGCAGCCGAGGCCTCGGGTACCAGATGGTGAAGGCTTTTGCGGCCCACGGCGCCGACGTCTTTATCACCAGCCGAAAGCATGAGGCGTGCGAGAAAGTCGCGGCCGAGGTGAGGGCGATGGGCCGGAAGGCCGTGGCCCGTGCGTGTAACGTCGGTAACTGGCCGGAGCTCGACGGGCTGGTCGAGGCGGCCTATGCGGCCTTCGGCAAGGTCGACATCCTGGTCAACAACGCCGGCTCCTCGCCGCTCGCACCGTCATCGCTCGACACGCCGGAGAGCCTGTTCGACCGCATCGTGGCGCTGAACTTCAAGGGGCCGTTCCGCCTGATGTCGCTGGTCGGCAGCCGCATGGCGGCGGGCGAGGGCGGTTCGATCATCAATATTTCCAGCGCCGGCGCGCTCAGGCCCCGGCCGCAGATCGCGCCCTATGCCGGCGCCAAGGCCGCGCTCAACGCCGTCACCGAGGCCTTCGCCTTCGAGTACGGCCCCAAGGTGCGGGTGAACACCATCTCGCCCGGCCGCTTTCTCACCGATGTCAGCAAGGCATGGCCGGAGGAGCACAAGAAGAATGCGACGGCGGCGCTGCAGCGCAGCGGCCGGCCGGAAGAGATCGTCACCGCCGCGCTTTATCTGGCGTCGAGCCAGTCGAGTTTCACCACGGGCTCGATCGTTCGTGTCGATGGAGGAATCGCCTAGATGAAAATGAAAGCCGCCATCCTGACCGTGTGCGGTGCGCCGCGGCCGTTCGCCAAGTCGAGGCCAATCCACGTCGTCGAGGTGGATCTCGATCCGCCGGGCGAGGGCGAGGTTCTGGTCAAGGTGGGCGGCGGCGGGCTCTGCCACTCCGACCTGTCGTTGATCAACGGCGACCGGCCGCGCCCGGTGCCGATCGTGCTCGGCCACGAGGGCGCGGGCGAGATCGTCGAGGTCGGCCCGGGCGTGCACGACGTGAAGAAGGGCGACCATGTTTGCTTCACGTTCAACGTGAGCTGCGGCCGCTGCCGGCGCTGCCTCGAGGGCCGTCCCTATATCTGCGAACGCTCGATCACGCCGCGGGCGGCGGGACAGCTGCTGTCGGGCCATCATCGCCTGCATCTCGACGGCAAGCCGGTGAACCATCATTCCGGCGTGTCGTGCTACGCGGAATATGCCGTGGTCGACCGCGGTTCGATCGTCGTGATCGACAAGAGCCTGCCGCTCGACGTCGCGGCGCTGTTCGGCTGCGCTGTCGTGACGGGCGTGGGCGCCGTCGTGAACACCGCCCAGATCCAGCCCGGCAGCACGGTGGCCATCGTGGGCCTGGGCGGCGTCGGCCTTTCGGGCCTGCTGGGCGCGGTGCTGGCGGGCGCGAGCCGCATCGTCGCCATCGACCTCAGCGACGACAAGCTCGGTCTCGCGCGCCAGCTCGGCGCCACCGACACGGTGAACGCCAGGGACGCCGACCATATCAAGCAGGTGCGCGATCTCACCAACGGCGGCGTCGACTACGCCTTCGATCTCGCGGGCACCATCAAGGCGATGGAGACGGCCTATCTCGTCACGCGCTGGGGCGGCACGACGGTGACGGCGGGCCTGTCGCCGATCGCCGCGGATTTCTCCTTCAAGCAGAGCCAGCTGGTGAGCGAGGAGAAGACGATCAAAGGCTCCTACATGGGAAGCTGCGTGCCGGTGCGCGACATCCCGCGCTTCATCGCGCTCTATCAGCAGGGCAAGCTGCCGGTCGATCGCATGGTGAGCAAGCGCATCGGCTTCGACGAGCTGAACGAAGGCTTCGATCGCCTGCAGGACGTGGCCACGGTGCGCCAGATCCTGGTGCCGCACGGATGATCGCGAACTTCTTTCTTGCCACGTTCATGGTGGGACTGACGGTCACGATTCATTTCATCGGACTGCTGGGGTTGATCTGGCTGCTGCGCCGCAGCGGCCATCGCTTTCGTGCCCACGAGAAGTGGACGGGCCAGGGCGCGGCGATCCTGTTCGTCGTGCTGGGGCTGGTCGCGATCCATACGGTCGAGATCTGGTCCTACGCCTTCGCCTACCTCACCATCGGGGCGCTGTCCGATTTCGAATCGGCGCTCTATTTCTCGACGACCAGCTTCACGACGATCGGCTATGGCGACGTCGTGCTCGATCACCGCTGGCGACTGTTCGGCGCCATCGAGGGGGCCAACGGCCTGCTGCTGTTCGGCTGGTCGACAGCCTTTCTCTTCGCGATCACCGGCCGGATGCGGACGCTCGAACACGACTGGCTGGAGCCGAAGTCCTAATCCTATTGAGGCAGAAGAGCGAAGGAATCGAGGAAGCGGGCGATCGCGGGGCTGTTTTCCTGGCCGCGCGGTGCGAAGCAGTAGACCGAGTAGAGCCAGTCGCCGCGCGTGACGTCGAGCGCCACGATCATCAGCGGCTGAGGCCCATGCCAGTCGACGACGGTGCGCTGCGCGGGGTGGCCATCGAAGCTGAACCGCCGCAAGGACTGTGCGTTGCCGACAGCCGTGCGGCCGAGCTGCATCGTATCCAGCACCTTCTGGGGTTCACGTGAGGCGGTGCCGGCGGGGTAGGCCGTGTAGGTGATGTGGAACGTCACGCCGTCGCCGGTCGTGAGCTTGGCGGTGACGGTGGCGGACATGCCATAGCGCGTGCCGGCGGCGTTGCTGCCGCTGATCGCGGGCGTGCCGGGGAAATCGACGCGAAAACCCGTCATGCCGCCGGGCTGGAAGGTCACCCACTGCTGGGCGGCCGCCGGTGTTGCCGCTGAAAGCGCGAGAAGGCCGAGAAGTGCCGCGCGGCGCGAGGCCAATCAGCGGATCTCGAAGCCGAGCTTGGCCAGCGCCGCGCGCATGCGCTCGCGGCCCTGCATCGACTTGAGCGGTCCGAGGCGATTGAGCACACGCTGCGTCCAGGTGCCGGCCTGCAGCTCGTGGCGCGCCGAGAATCGCATCATCTCCTCGTCGTGCGCCAGGCGCTCGGCATGGGCGGCCGAGTTGTCGTACTTTTCATGGTGCAGGATCGCGGCCTGCGACAGGCGCGGCTTCACCTCGCCCACCGACTTCTCGGCCGCATAGCCGACGCAGAGGCCGAACACGACGAAGGACTGCTTCGGCAGGTCGAACAGCTCGGCCACCCTGACCGGGTCGTTGCGCATGGCGCCGATATAGACGGTGCTCAGTCCCAGCGATTCGGCGGCGACCACGGCGTTCTGTGCCGCCAGCGCCACGTCGATGCAGGCGACCATGAACGTCTCGAGCCAGGGCATGGTGTGGAACTCGACCTGCTCGGCCGCCGAAATCGTGACGTGCCGGTTCATGTCGGCGACCCAGCACAGGTAGAGCGGGCACTGCTCGATATGCTTCTGGCCACCCGCGATCTCGGCCAGCACCTTCTTCTTGGCGGGATCGGTCGTGGCGATCACCGACGTCCACTGCATGTTGGAACTGGTGGCCGCCGACTGGGCCGCGGCGATCATGGTCTCGAGCGTGCCGGGCGGCACCGGGTCGGGCTTGTAGCCGCGCACCGAGCGATGATCGAGCATCGTGGCGATGACCTCGTTCCATGGACCGGACAGGGGAACGCCGGTCGCGCCGTAGCGGCGCTGCAGGGCGTCCTTTTGCGAATCAGGAGCGGGCGCGAGCGAGTCCATGGAGAGAGCCTTCCGGTTTGCGGCGGGTGATTGCGGTCACCAGCGCCAGGAGAATGAAGAGCGTGACGACAGCATAGATCATCTGCGGCTGGCCGTGGTCCATCATCCAGCCGTAGGCCAGCGGCGCCACCATGCCGCCGAGATTGAGACCTGTCGTGACGAAGCCGAACACCTTGCCGAACGAGCCCGGCGGCGTGACCGCACGCACCATCATGTCGCGCGACGGCTGGATCATGCCGTTCAGCACGCCGCCCACCGACATCACCAGGATCAGGGCATAACCGGGCAAGGCGACCCAGCCCATCAGGATCGCCATCACCGCGGTGCAGGCAAAGCCGATCGCGGCGACGCGACCGTGATGCTCGGTGCGATCGGCGATGATGCCGCCCAGCAGCACGCCCGCCGCGCTCATCAACAGGAAGCCCGACAGAGCGATGTTGGAGATCGAAGTCGGCGTGCCGAACATCACCTGCTGCGACACCACCGAGTAGGTCTGGATGCCGCCATTGGCCATGCCGAGGCAGAGGAAGAAGAAAAGTTGGCGCAGGATCGGCGCGCTCAGCAGCAGGTCCCAGCCGACCTTGCCGTCGTTCGCCTCCGCCTTCCTGGCGCTGGGCGCCGGCCGGCGCGGCGCCTTGGGCAGGATGTGGCCCGCGGCCATCAGCGTGACGGCCGCGCAAAGCGCCAGCAGCGAGGCGGCGAGGTAGGCGCCGTGCCAGCCCCAGAGCGCCGTGCAGGTGATCATGAACGCGGGCGCCGCGCCGAAGCCCGCGTATCCCGAGAAATTGTGGATCGAGAACGCCTTGCCGATGCGCTTGCCGTCGATGGCGCTCGAGAGGATCGAATAGTCGGCGGGGTGATAGACGGTGTTGGCGAGGCCCAGCAGCGCGTAGGCCGCGATGAAGGTCCAGTAGCCCGGCAGCAGCGCCACCATTGCCGTCGCTGTCGTTGCGACGAGGAGTCCGCCCGTAAGCATGATGCGCGGGCCGATGCGGTCGACCAGGAAGCCGGCCGGCGTCTGCAGCAGCGCCGACACGATGTTGTAGCCGGTGAGCGCCAGCGCGATCTCGGTGTAGCCCACGCCGAAGGAGTCCTTCACCAGCACGAAGACCGGCGGCAGCAGCAGGGCATGCAGGTGACTCACGAAATGCGCCATGGTGATCAGGCTGATCACCTTGGCGTCGCGCACGATGCCTGCCCTGGCGTCGTTATTGGCGCCGGCATCGGCCGGCACGCTCATCGGATCACTCGTCGACGACATTGACGCTCAGGGTCCCGATTCCGGAGATCTCCACCTCGAGCTTGTCGCCGCCCTTCATCCAGAGCGGCGGCTTGCGGCCGAGGCCGACGCCATCGGGCGTGCCGGTGGCAATGACGTCGCCCGGCTCGAGCCAGGTGACGGTCGAAAGATACTCGATGATGGTCGCGACGTCGAAGATCATGTGGTCGGTCGTGTCGCGCTGCACAATATTGCCGTTGAGCCTCGTGGTGAGTTCGAGACGCTGCGGATCGGTCACCACGTCGGCGGTCACCATCCAGGGGCCGAACGGGCCGGTCGCGGGGAAGTTCTTGCCGGCGGTGACGGAGTGCTTCTGGAAATCGCGCACGCTCGCATCGATGAAGCAGCTGTAGCCCGCGACGACAGACAATGCGCGACCGCGCGGCACGTGGCGGCAGCGCTCGCCGATGATCACCGCCAGCTCGCCCTCGTAGTCGAAGGCGATCGAGGCCTTGGGCCGCACGATGTTTCCGCCCGCCGGCACCAGCGTGTTGTGCAGCCGCGAGAAGACGCTGGGCGCCGGCGGCAGGTCGCGTCCGACTTCGGCGGCATGGCTTGCGTAGTTGACGCCGATGCAGAGGATCTTTTCCGGATCGGGAATCACCGGCAGCAACTCGACGTCGGCGAGCTGGAAATCGGCGGTCGCGCCCTTGGCCAGCACCGCGAGATCGGGCAACGCCTTCGCGGCCAGCACCTCGCGCAGGCCGCTCCAGCGACCCTGGGTGCGGGCCGACAGATCGACGATGCCGCTCTCGACGAGTGCGCCGAATTTCGACGCGCTCGCATGGCGAAAACTGAGCAACCGCATGGGACGGACCCTAGGTCTATCCGATCAGCTTTGCGAGCCCTTTGCTGAGGCCGATGCTCTCGACCGGCGCGGGCTGGGTGCCCATGCGCACGAGATTCTGGCCCGCGAGCGCTTCGGCCATCGAGATGGCGCAAGCAACCCCATCGAGCAGAGGGACATCGACCTGGGACTTGAGCTTTGCGGCGAGACCCGCCAATCCGGCGCCACCCAGGATCACGACATCGGCCCCGTCCGTCGCGCAGGCATTGCAGCCCCTGGCGAGCAGCGCCATCGCGGCCTTGGGATTGCGCGCGATGTCGGCGCCGGTCGGCGCGACGGTGCGTACGGAGGCGAGGCGCGACGCGAGACCGTGGCTCGCCACGAATTCCTCCAGCATCGGTTTCCAGCGTTCGCCGCCGGTCACGATCGAGAATTTCTTGCCCATGGCGCAGGCCTGCAGGATCGAGGCGTCGGCCATGCCGACCACGGGCACCGCGCTCACTTCCTTCAGGGCCGCCAGTCCCGGGTCGCCGAAGCAGGCAAGCACCACGGCGTCCTTCTTTCCCCTGTCGTTGGCGAGCGCATCGACTGCCGCGTGGCCCGCGATGGCGTAGCCGATGCGCGAGGCGACGTAGCGCGGCCCGAACGCACCGGTGACCGCGCGCAGGGTCGTGCCCTTCGCGGCGAAGGTCCGGGCGTGCTTCAGCACGAGGTCGGTGATCGACTGCGTCGTGTTGGGATTGATGAGAAGAAGTTCGGTCATTGTGTTCTCATGACTGGGACCGCGGACCTCCAGGTCCGCTCATGATCATGAGGCGGAGCTGGAGCTCCGCGGTCGCGTTGACGATCATGACTGCATGATCTCCTTGAGGCGCGCGACCGGATGGTTCTCGCCGATCGAGAGGGCACAGATGCGCGAGACGTGGCTGATCGGCAGTCCGCTCTCCCTGGCCCAGGCATTGAGCTGCGCCTGCGCCGCGCGCAAATCCTTCTTCGACGTGCCGGTGCCGATCGACACGCCCGAATCGCGCAGGCAGGTCAACACATCGCCCTGCAGCACGAACGCATCCCAGCCGAGGAAGCGCAGGAAATACTGTCCGCTGAATCCGCCCAGTCGCGAGCCGCGCTTGGCGAGGAACTCCATCAGGCCGACCTGATCGTCCGCCGGCCAGGCCGCGAGGAACTTCGCGAAGCTGCCGTGCTCCTTCGAGACCTCGAGCACGAACCTGGCATTCTCGCGCACCGCCTTGATCTTGCCGGGGTGGCGCACGATGCGCTTGTCGGCCACGAGCTTTTCCCAGAACTCCGCGGGCTGGAACAGCAGCGCCTTGGGATTGAATTTGAGGAACGCTTCCTCGAAGCCCGGCCACTTCTTGTCGATGACGTCCCATACGAAGCCCGCGGAGAAGATGCGCTCGGCCATCTCCGACAGGATGCGGTCGTCGGGCAGCTTCGCCAGCGCCTTCTTGTCGGGCTTCTTCGGCAGCAGGCTCAGCAGCACCCTGGGGCCGCCCTTGCGCTTTTCGGCGCGGGCGCGGATCGATTTGAAAGAGACCTTCGCCATTACTCGAGCCAGCCGTCGAAGAAGTCGAACACGTTCGCCTTGAACAGGCCGTGCGCGATCATCGAGAAGTGGTCGCATCCCGGCAGCGTCACGGCCTTGGCGCCCGCGATCGCCTCGGCCAGCCCCTGCGGCGGCCCCGCGAGCTGGTCGCGTTGGCCTGCGATCACCAGGGTCGGGCGGCGGATCGCGAACAGCGCATCGCGCGTGATCTCGGCCCGCGGCCCGCGCGAGCAGGCGGCCAGCGCCAGCCGGTCTTCCTTCTGCTCGTCGGCAAAATGGCGAAAACTCTTCAGCATCGGGTCGGCGATCTCGTCGGGGGAGACCGCTTCCATGGCCTTGGCCATCGCATCGGGCTCGCGGGCCGGCTCGAAAATCCTGCCGCCCACGCCTGCGACCACGAGATGATCGATACGCGCGCCGTCGGTCATCGCGGCGGTAAGCGCGATGTGCGCGCCCATGGAGAAGCCGAGCAGATGCGCGCGCTCGATCCCGGCACGGTCCATCAGGGTGAAGATGTCCTGCGCCATCTTCGCGCGATCGTATTGCGCTGCATCATGCGGCTTGGCGCTCTCGCCATGGCCGCGACAGTCGAGTGCCAGGCCACGCAGGCCCTTGCCCGCGATGGCGTCGTACCAGCCCATGCGCTTCCAGTTCTCGTACTTGTTCGACGAGAAGCCGTGCACCAGCACGATCGCCTTCCGGGCGTCGGCCGCGCCGAAGTCATCATAGGAAAGGTCGAGGCCGTCGGATGTGAACTGGGGCATGTCGCATGCTAGAAGAGCCCGCAAAGGGAGGAAAAGCAATGGCGCCCCAAGAACGCCCAAAGATCGGGAAGACGGTGGGCGAGTCCCAGCCGTATTGGCCGGACGCGCCCCGGCGTCCAAACGGCGCGCCCAACATCCTCGTGATCCTGTTCGACGACGTGGGCTTCTCCGACCTCGGCTGCTACGGCTCGCCGATCTCGACGCCCACGATGGATGCGATCGCCCAGCGCGGCCTGCGCTACACCGGCTTCCACACGACGGCCATGTGCTCGACCACGCGCGCCGCCCTGCTGACCGGCCGCAACCATCATTCGGTGGGCGTCGGCTGCCTCGCAAATTTCGACTCGGGCTATCCCGGCTATCGCGGCAAGATCGCCAAGGAAGCGGGCACCATCGCCGAGATGCTGCGCCCGCACGGCTATCGCAACTACATGCTGGGCAAGTGGCACGTGACGCCGCTCACGGAGTCCGGCGCGACCGGCCCGTTCGACGGCTGGCCGCTCGGCCGCGGCTTCGATCGCTACTACGGCTTCATGGATGCCGAGACCGACCAGTACGCGCCGGAGCTGGTGCGCGACAACACGCCGGTCGAGCCGCCCGGCACGTTCGCGACGGGCTATCACCTGACGGCGGACCTGATCGACCAGTCGATCCGCTTTCTCGCCGATCACGCGGGCGACCGGCCCGAGATCCCGTGGCTCACCTGGGTGGCGCTGGGCGCCTGCCATGCGCCGCACCAGGCGCCGTTCGACCTGATCCGCAAATACGACGCGCTGTTCGCCGAAGGCTGGGACTTGGAGCGCGAGCGCCGCCTCGCGCGCCAGAAGGATCTCGGCATCGTGCCGAAGGACACGCGCATGCCGCCGCGCAACGACGCGGTGAAGCCGTGGGCGGAGCTGCCGGAGGGCGAGAAGAAGCTCTACACGCGCCTGCAGGCCGCCTATGCCGCCATGCTCGACCATGCCGACCAGCACATCGCGCGGCTGGTGAAATTCCTCGAGGAGTCGGGCCAGCTCGACGACACGATGATCGTGCTGATGTCCGACAACGGCGCCAGCCAGGAGGGCGGGCCGTTCGGCATGGTCAATGCCATGGGCCCCTACAACCTGCGTCGCGAGCCGATCGAGGAGAAGATCGCGCGTATCGACGACATCGGCGGGCCCGACACGCATTCGAACTTTCCGCTCGGCTGGGCGATGGCGTCGAACACGCCGCTGCGCCGCTACAAGCAGAATACCCATGGCGGTGGCATTCGCGATCCGCTGGTGATCTCCTGGCCCAAGGGTCTTTCCGCGCGCGGCGAATTGCGGCACCAGTTCTGCCATGCCAGCGATCTCGTCCCGACCTTGCTCGAGGTGGTGGGGGTGAAGCCGCCGGCCGCGATCAACGGTGTCGCGCAAATGCCGCTCGAAGGCACGAGCTTCGCCGCCAGCCTCAAGGACGCCAAGGCGCCGTCGAAGGCGGCGCCGCAGTATTTCGAGATGTTCGGCCATCGCGGCCTGGTGAAGGACGGCTGGAAAGCCGTGGCGTTCCATCCGCTCGGGTCCGAATTCGAAAAGGACAAGTGGGAGCTCTTCCATCTCGACCGCGATTTCAGCGAGACCGACGATCTCGCGGAGAACGAACCGGCCAAGCTCAAGGCGCTGATCGACCTGTGGTGGAAGGAGGCCGAGGCGCACAATGTGCTGCCGCTCGACGACCGCTTCCAGGCGCGCTTCGCCGACAATGCCAAACGCTTCCACGGGCCGCGCAACAAATTCGTGTTCCATGCCGGCATGGGGCATGTGCCGACCGATGTGGCTCCCGACGTGAGGAGCCGCACCTACACGATCGAGGCCGACGTGCAGATCGCGGACGCGACGACCGAAGGCGTGCTGATCGCCCACGGCGACATGACCTGCGGCTACTCGCTCTACATCAAGGACAACCGGCTCACCTACGACATGAACATCGGCGGCGTGCACCATATCGCCGTGTCGGATCGCCCGGTGCCGGCCGGCAACCGTCTGCTCGGCCTGCGCATGCGGCGCGACAAGGGCCGCAACCTTGCCACGCTTCTGATCGACGGCCAGCCGGCGGGCGGCTTCGACGAGCAGGTGGGCTTCGTCAGCTTCATCTCCTGGTCGGGCCTCGACATCGGCCGCGACCGCTCGAGCCCGGTCTCGCACTACGAGGCGCCGTTCGCCTTCACCGGCAAGCTGCGCAAGGTGACGGTCACGCTCGACGACGATCAGGCGCTCGACGCCAAATCGGCGGCCGCGGCAACGCTCGCGCGCGAATGAGCACGGTCGTGCAGCAGCCCGGGGTCGACAGCGGCTATGCGTGGCGGCTCGCCTTCCTGTCGATGTTCTGCATCGGCCTGGGCGGCGGCGCCACCTACCTGCCGGTCGCGGGGCTGAAGGAGATCGCGGCCGACTTCGGCGATCGCCGCGCCGTGCCCTCGATGGCCTACATGCTGGGCTTCTTCGCCATGGGCGCGGGCGGCGTCTTCATGGGCTGGCTGGCCGATCGCACCAGCCCACGCGTGCCGTTGCTGATCGCGGGCGTGTCGATCCTGGCCGGCGGCTGGCTGACCGTGAGCGGCGGCGAGTGGGCGCTGTACGCGGGCTACGCCATTCCGCTCGGCTTTCTCGGCAATGCCGCGACGTTTACGCCCGCGATGAACAATGTGCAGGGCTGGTTCGACAAGCGCCGCAGCACGGCGGTGTCGATCATCTCCGTCGGCCCAGCAGTGTCTGGCTTCGTGTGGCCGCAGATCTATCGGCAGCTTCTTCCGGAAGTGGGCTGGCGCCAGTCTTTGATCATCTACTCCGTCGTGGCGGGGACGCTGCTCTTCCTCTGTGCCTTCTACGTGCGGCCCTCGCCGGCCGCGCGCAACAAGGCGGTACGCAAGGCGTCGGAGGATATCGCGGGCCTGCCCATGCCGTCGCCCGTGATCATGGCGCTGTTGGCGGCCGCCGGCTTCTGCTGCTGCGCGGCGATGGCCGTGCCGTTCGTTCACATGGTGGCCTTCTGCGGCGATCTCGGCCTCTCGCCGGCGCGCGGCTCGGAGGCGATCTCGCTGATCCTGCTCACCGCCGTTGCCGCGACCTTCGCCATGGGGCGGTTGTCCGACTATATCGGGCCGATCAAGGTGAACCTGCTGTGCTCGGTGATCCAGGTCGGCTCGCTGACGGGCTACCTGTTCGTGAACGGCCTCACCGGCATCTACGCTCTCTCGCTGATCCACGGCATTCCCTACATCGCGATCGTGCAGGGCTACGCGCTCAATCTTCGGGCGCTCTACGGTCCGGGCATCGCCGGTTGGAGGCTGGGCGTCGTGATGCTGTTCGCCATGGGCGGCATGGCCGTGGGCGGCTGGATGGGCGGCGCGATCTTCGACGCGACACTCTCCTACCGCGCAGCTTTCCAGGCGGCGCTGCTCCTGAACGTCCTCAATCTGATGTTGCTGGGCGTGCTTTATTTCGGCCAGAAGCGGCGGACGTCGCTGCGCTTGCCGGTGTAGGATCGGGCATGAGCAAAGGTCACGATTCTGATCATGGGCATGACCATGGACAAGACCACGAGGAGCACAGCGCCCTGTCGGAAACGGCGCTGCGCGTCAGGGCGCTCGAGTCGCTGCTGGTGGAGAAGGGCCTGGTCGATCCGGCCGCCCTCGACGCGATCGTCGATGCCTATCAAAGCAAGATCGGCCCGCGCAACGGGGCGCGCATCGTCGCGCGCGCCTGGTCCGATCCTGCCTACAAGGCGCAGCTGCTGAAGGACGCCACCTCAGCCATTGCCGGGATGGGCTATTCCGGCGCGCAGGGCGAACACATGGTCGTCGTCGAGAACACGCCGTCGGTGCACAACCTCGTCGTCTGCACCTTGTGCTCCTGCTACCCGTGGCCGGTGCTGGGCCTGCCGCCGGTCTGGTACAAGTCGTCGGCCTATCGTTCGCGCGCGGTGATCGATCCGCGCGGCGTGCTGCGCGAGTTCGGACTGGCGCTGCCCGACGAGGTGGCCGTGCGCGTGTGGGACTCGACCGCGGAGATCCGATACCTCGTGCTGCCGGAACGTCCGGCGGGTACCGAGGGGATGACTGCCGAGGCGCTCGCCGATCTCGTGACGCGCGACTCGATGATCGGCACGGCCAAGGTGGCCGCTCCATGAACGGCATCCACGACATGGGCGGCATGCACGGCTTCGGACCTGTCGAGCCCGAGGCCAACGAGCCGGTCTTCCATGCGCCGTGGGAGGCGCGGGTGCTGGCGCTTCGCCGGGCCGCGGGCGCCTGGCGGCGTTGGAACATCGATGCCGGCCGCCACAGCATCGAGACCCTCCCACCGGCCGACTATCTGCGCCTCACCTACTACGAGAAATGGTTCGAGTCGGTGATCAAGCTCCTGCTCGGCGCGGGCCTCGTCACGCCGCAGGAACTCGCGAGCGGCCGGCGCGATCCCGCGGTGCCGGTGGCAACACCGCCGCTCACCGCCGACAAGGTGATGCCCGCGATCCTGGCGGGCAGCCCGACCGTGCGCGCCACCTCGGCCAAGCCGCGCTTCACGGTGGGGCAAGCGGTTCGCGCGCGCGGAATCAATCCCGGCGGTCACACCCGGCTACCGCGCTACGTGCGGGGCCGGCTGGGCACGATCGAGTGCGATCACGGCGCGCATGTCTTTCCCGACAGCAACGCCCGCTTCGAGGGCGAGAAACCGCAGTTCCTCTACACCGTGCGCTTCGCCGCGCGCGAACTGTGGGGCGAGACGGCCAATCCGGTGGATACGGTCCATCTCGACCTGTGGGAAGACTATCTCGACGCCGCTTGAACGCATTTGTGGCGCGCTCAGCGCGGCGTGATGCGCAAGTTCGAGAAGTAGGCTTCCGTCCCGATGTCGACCCAGAGGCCGACCGAGCCTGAAACGGGCGTGGCCTTGGGCTCGGTCACGACCAGCCGCTCCTCGCCATTCACTGTGACCTTGACCCTGTCTTCCTCGACGTCGAGGCGCAGCGCGATCCATTCGTCGCCGGCGATGTTGGCGCCCGCTTCGTAGCGGCCGTCGGGGTAAGTCTGACGCAGCCGGTCGAAGCGCCAGTCGGGATAGGCGAAGTACTGCACCGCGCGTTTGTCGCGCGGTGGCGGCGGTTTCAGCTTAAGGCCGTTGAGCGGCCGCACGTAGGCCGACTCGAACTTCTTTCCGTCCGGCGCGATGCGATAGGCGAGGCCCGCGAACGCGCGCATCTCCGGCGGCGCATCGGCGCGCAGCCGGCCAAGCACATCGACCTCGACCGTGCCGTTACGGAACGACACCGGGATCATGACGAACGTGTCGGTGTCGCCAAAGTCGACACCGGGCCGGCCGTTCCTCGATGCCTCGTCGATCTCGACCTTGAGCGCTTTGCGGCCCTTGATCTCGGCCGGCACGGCGGACACGCGGTGCGTGGTTGCGCCTGGCGGCAGGGCCGAGAGATCGTACGTCTCGGCGCGGACGGCGGCGGGCATGAGACAAATACCGGCGATGGCCGCGAAGGCACGGCGAGGGAGCGTCTTCATGCTCGCTGCCTAGCATCGCGGCCGCGGCCGGTTCTAGGCACCGCGGCGTAACCGGACTGTGGTTAGTCCGCCTTGATTCCCGAGACCGCGACCACCTTACTCCAGCGTGCATCCTCGCTTTTCAGGAAGGCAGCGAATTCGGCCGCGTTCATGGCGCGCGGGATGGTGCCGACGCTGCGCAATCTCTCCTGCATCGGCGGATCGTTGACCACCTTCACGACGGCATCGGAAAGCTGCTTCACGCGTGCGGCCGGAGTCCTGGCCGGCAACAGGATGGCGAGCCACGCCACCGCCTCGAGGCCGGGGAAGCCCTGCTCGGCGATGGTCGGCGTGTCGGGAAATGCCGGAAGGCGCTCCAATGTGCCCGCCGCGATCAGGCGCAGGCGTCCGCCGTCGATGTGCGGCTTGGTGACCGTGACCGTGTCCATCGCGACCTGAACCGTGCCGGCCACGAGATCGTTCATCGCAGGCGGGCTGCCCTGGTAGGGGACGTGCAGGATGCGCAGGCCGGCGCGCGACTTGAAATCCTCCATCACGACGTGGCTCAAGGTGCCGTTGCCGGCGGAGCAGTAGCTGAGCTTGTCGGGGTTGGCCCGGGCGTAGGCGATCAGGTCGGGCAGCGTCTTCACCGGCACCGAGGGATGCACCACCAGGGCCATCGGCAGGTCGCACACCCGCGCCACCGGCTCGAAGCTGGTCAGGCTGTTGTAGGCGACGTTCCTGTAGAGATGCGGGTTGATCGCGAGCGAAGCGAGCGGCGCCAGCACGAAGGTGGTTCCATCGGGCGCGGCATGCGCCACCTGGCCCAGCACGATGCTGCCGCCCTGACCGGGCTTGTTGTCGACGATCACGGTTTCGCCCAACTGGGACTTCAACGCGTCGGCCAGCAGGCGCGCGACGATGTCGGTTGCCTGGCCCGGCGGAAAGCCGACCATGAGCTTGGAGACCTTGTCGCCCTGGGCGAATGCAGGGGGCGCGTATGCAGGCATGGCGAAGGTCGCTAGTGCCCAGGCTCCGAAGTGACGCCGCTGCATCCCGTCCTCCCAAAATAAAACTACCTCACCCTGAGGAGCGGTCTGCAGGACCGCGTCTCGAAGGGTGGGAACGAGCACATCGTCTGTTTCCCATCCTTCGAGACGCGCGCCTGCGGCGCGCTCCTCAGGATGAGCTATCTCCTAGATGACCTTGCGGGCCTTGAGCCCGGCGATCTCCGTCGCCGTCAGCCCGAGGCCGCCATAGACTTCGTCGTTGTGTTCGCCCATCGCGGGACCCGCGCGGCGCACCGCGCCCGGCGTCTCGGAGAAGCGTGGCACGACGCCCTGCATGCGCACCGAGCCCAGCTCGCCGTCGGGCACCGCCACGATCGCCTGGCGCGCCTTGAACTGCGGATCGTCGAACACGTCGGCGATGTCGTAGATCGGCGAGAAGCCCACTTCGTGCTTGGTCAGGGTCTCGCGCAGCTCCGCCAGGGTGAGCTTGCCGATGGCGGCGCCCACGATCTCGTCGAGCAACAGGTAGTTTTTTACGCGCGCCGGATTGGTGGCGAAACGTTCGTCCGCCAGCAGGTCGCGCCGATCGAGCGCGGTGCACAGGCGATCGAAGATGCTCTGGGTCGAGGCGGCGATCGATGCCCATTTGTCGTCGGCGGTGCGATAGACATTGCCGGGCGCGGCGTACTGGCTGCGATTGCCCGAGCGCGTGCGCACGGCGCCCAGCTGGTCATATTCGATCGCGAGAAACTCGAGCGTGCGCAGCATCGCCTCGGTGGCGGAACAGTCGATCTCCTGGCCGCGCCTTTCGGGATTGTTCGCGAGGTCGTGCAGGGCCGCCAGGATGCCGACGGCCCCGAACAGGCCGGCGACGGCGTCGGAGATGGGATAGCCGAGATGCAGCGGCCGTCCGCCGTCCTCGCCGCAGATCTGGGTGAAGCCGCTCATCGACTCGAAGATGCGCGCGAAGCCCGGCCGGCCGGCATAGGGTCCGTCCTGGCCGAAGCCGGTGACCCGGAGGATGGTGAGGCTGGGGCGGATGCCCTGCAGCCAGGCGCGCGTGATGCCCCAGCCGTCGAGCGTGCCGGGCCGGAAATTCTCGACCAGCACGTCGGCGTCGGCGATCAGCTTCGCGAACAGGTCGCGCCCTTCGGGCTTGCGCAGGTCGAGCGTGACGCCGCGCTTGTTGCGGTTCGTGACCTTCCACCACAGCGGCACGCCGTCCTTGTGCGGCGCGAGCGCGCGCAGGCTGTCGCCGATGCCGGGCATCTCGACCTTCACGATCTCGGCGCCATAGTCGCCCAGCAGGCCCGCCGCGAACGGCCCCGCCACGACAGTGGAGATATCCACGATTTTCAATCCGCGAAGCGGGCCGCTGGCAGGAGCCGTCATTCTGGTGTTTCCTCCGGAGGACTATCCCATATGCAAAAGCTGCAAGTCCGGCAAAGGTGGTTTGCCGATTTCGGAAGGGTGCCATGAGCAAGCTTTGGAAGATGACGGCGGTCGAGGCGGTGGCCCGGCTGAAGAAGAGGGAAATCAGCCCGCTCGACCTCGTCGAGGCGTCGGCCAGGCGCATGGCCGAGGTCGAGCCCGCGGTGAACGCGATGCCGACCCTCTGCCTCGATCGCGCGCGCGATCACGCCAAGCGCATCATGGCAGGAGGTGCTGCCTGTGAAGCCTCCGGCGAAGCCGGCTGGCTGGGCGGCCTGCCGGTGTCGATCAAGGACCTCAACGACGTGGCGGGCGTGCGCACGACCTACGGCTCGCCGATCTTCGCCGACCACGTGCCCGCCCGCTCGCATCCGCTGGTCGAGCGCATCGAGCGCAAGGGCGGCATCGTGATGGGCAAGTCCAACACGCCGGAGTTCGGCGCGGGCGGAAGCACGTTCAACGAAGTGTTCGGCCGCACGCGCAATCCCTGGAATACGTCGCTCACCTGCGGCGGCTCGACCGGGGGCGGCTCCGTTTCGGTGGCGACCGGCGAGGTCTGGCTGGCGCAGGGCACTGACCACGGCGGGTCGCTCCGCCGTCCCGGCACCTATTGCTCGACGGTCGGCATCCGGCCGTCGGCGGGGCGCGTGACGCGCGGCACGTCGAACAACCTATATTCGCCGCAGTCGGTGCAGGGGCCGATGGCGCGCAACGTGCCCGACCTCGCGCTCTTCCTCGACACGATGGCGGGCTTCTGCCCCGAGGATGCAATGACGTTCGATGCGCCGGCGGTGTCGTTCTCCGCCGCCGTCGCCCAGGCGGTGGCGCCCAAACGCGTCGCAATCACCATGGATTTCGGCGGCAAGTTCGGGCTCGACCGCGAGATCCGCGAGATCTGCGAGAAAGCGGCGAAGCGCTTCACGGAACTCGGCTGCATCGTCGAGGAAGCCTCGCCCGATTTCGGACCGGTCGACGAGGTCTTCATGGCTTTCCGCGCCCAGCAGTTCGTGGTCGATCGCGAGCTGCAGATCGAGCAGCACAAGGACAAGATCAAGCCCGACATCCTCTGGAACACCGAGCTGGGCTTCAAGCAGACCACGCGCCAGCTCGCCTGGGCCGAGCGCGAGCGCGCGGCGCTGTACCGGCGCATGCACCTGTTCTGGCAGAAGTACGATCTGCTGGTGACGCCCGGCGCGCCGACGGCGGCCTTCGACGTCATGCTGCGCGCGCCGGAGACCATCGCGGGCAAGAAGCTCGAGAACTACATGGCGGGCTCGACGCTCAATTCGGCGATCACCGTGACCGGAAGCCCCGCGATCGCCATACCCTGCGGCTTCGACTCCTTCGGCCGGCCGATCGGCCTCCAGCTCGTCGGCAAGCCGCGTGGCGAGGCAGCGCTGCTGCAGGCGGCATCGCTGTACGAAAAGCTGGCCGGTCTCGACAAGCTCCTGCCCATCGACCCCAAGCCGGGAGCTGTGCCACCCTCCGTCGCATAACAAAGGTGACCTCATCCTGAGGAGCGCGCAGCGCGTCTCGAAGGATGGGCCACGGACAAGGTGCTCGTTCCCACCCTTCGAGACGCGGCCTTTCAGGCCGCTCCTCAGGGTGAGGCGGGTGCCCAAGGAGGAAGCAATGAAGGCGTCGCTCTTTTATCTGCCGACGATCGCCAGCCGTGCCGAGATCGAGAAGGGCATGGCGGGCATGAACCCGCAGTTCTACCAGCGCATGCTGAAGGAGCTGACCGAGCAGATCAAACTGGGCGACGAGCTCGGCTACGATTCGGTTTCCTTCACCGAGCATCACTTCCACATCGAGGGCTTCGAGCTCTCGAACAATCCGGTGCTGCTCGACCTGTACTTCGCGATGCAGACCAAGCGCATCCGTGTCGGCCAGCTCGGCATCGTGCTGCCGGCGGCCAATCCGATCCGCGTCGCCGAAGACATCGCGATGCTCGACCACATGACCAACGGACGCGCCAACGCGGGCTTCGCGCGCGGCTATCAGCGCCGCTGGGTCGATATCATGGCGCAGCAGACGCACGGCATCCACGGCGCGCTGCCGCACCAGCACGACCAGATCGACGATGCCAATCGCCTGGCCTTCGAGGAGAACTTCCACATCGTCAAGAAATGCTGGACGGAGGAGATGCTGACCTTCGACGGCAAGTTCTGGAAGGTGCCGGCGGGCCCCACCCCGTGGACGCTCGACACGACCACGAAGTGGGGCAAGGGCGTCGAGGACGGCATCCTGAAATCGGTGGGCGTGGTGCCCAAGCCGCTGCAGAAGCCGCATCCGCCGTTGTTCCAGCCGTTCGCCAGCTCCGAAAGCACGGTGCGGTTCTGTGCGCAGGAGAACGTGACGCCCATCCTGCCGCCGATGCTGCCGGTCTTCGAGGACAAGCTCTACAGCGTCTATGCCGAGGTCTCGGGCAAGAAGAAGGGCGAGGGCGTGGGCGTGCTGCGCGACGTCATCATCTGCGACACCGACGAGGAGGCCCGTGCGCTGTGGCAGGACTCCGGCCAGTTCTCCGGCCGCGCCTGGTTCGAGCCGTTCGGCTTCCGCAAGGGCGTGACCGATCCCAAGACGGCTAAGATGCTGACGCCCGACGAGATCATCGCCATGGGCTACGCCTATGTCGGCACGGTCGACACGGTGCTGAAGGGCATGGAAGAGCAGCAGAAGCGCCAGCCGGTCGACTGGGTGTTCGCCTACACCTACAACAGCCTGGTGCCGCACCCGAAGCTGATGAAATCGATCGAGACCTTCTGGACGAAGGTGATGCCGCGCTTCCGCTAGGGCGTGGTCGCGAATGACCCGAAGCGCACATCGATGGGCCGTCTTGGACTGCCGACTTTGAGAACTACAGCCCGCCGCGCTGCCCTGTCGTATAGGAAATCAACCTGCCGCCGGAGAAGTCGATCTGCGTCCCGGTGAACACATAGGAGCGCGGGCCGTCCCATTCGACGGTCGAGGCCTCGCCCGACGCTGGTGCCTTGGTGCCCGTGATCTTGCCGGGACAGCCCATGACCTGGACGGTTTCGTCGTAGGTCATGCCGCGGCGGAGCGCGGCGAGCTTGTCGTCCGTCGCGCGGCAGGTGCCGGCGCAACCGCTCAATAGCACCGCCGCTGCCATGACGACGGCTGCTCTCAATGACACGAGCAGACTACCTTGCCTTTGGCGGATTGCGTGCACTGGTACTTGGTGCCGGGAGGGCAGCCGGCGGCAGAAGCCGCACCGCACACCAGTAAAAGTCCGATGACGACGAGGATCGTTCTCATGTTCGCACTCCTTGCGTGATCATGGTTTGGGCGCCCTGCACACGGCCCGCTTCGCAGGCGTCGCTTTGCCCTCATCGTCGCGGTTCCACCACCCGCCGCCCAGTGCCTGGTAGAGTGCTGCGGTGTCGGCATAGCGGCTTGCGCGGGTCTGGACGAGTGCCAGCGACGCCTGTTGATAGGTGAGTTCGGCATTGAGCATGTCGAGAATGCCGGCGTCGCCTGCCGTCAGGCGACGCCGGGTGATCTCCAGGCTGAGATTGGCCGCGCGTTCGGCATCTGATGTTGCCTTGAGCGCCAACGCGTCGAATTCCAGCGCTCGAAGAGTATCGGCGACGTTGCGGAAAGCCGTCAGCACGGTCGAACGGTACTGCGCGGCCGACTGCTCGAAGGCAGCCTGCGCCGCCTTCTTCTTTGCCGCCAGCGCGCCGCCATCGAGAAGCGGGGCGAGGAAGCTGCCGCCCGCCGTGACGGCGGCCTGCCCCGGTACGAACAGCACCTGGAAGATCTGGTCGGACGCCGGTACCTGGAATCCGTACATGGCGCTTAGAGTGAACTGGGGAAGCTGGTTGGCGACGGCCACACCGACCAAGGCGGCAGCGGAGTGGATGTTCGCTTCGGCGGCGCGCACGTCCGGCCTTTGCTCGACCATGCGCGACGGCAGGCTTACGGGCAGATCCCGAGGCAATGCGAGACTGGCCAGCTCGAAGGTCGCCGCCGGTTCATGGCGCGTCGTCTCGCCGACCAGCGTCGAGAGGAGATGACGCTGCTGGCTCAGCTGGTTCCTGAGCGGCGGCAGCTGGGCCTCGGCCTGGGCGAGTGCCGCCTGTTGGGTGGCGACGTCGGCCACCGCCGACTGGCCGAGTGCAAGGCGTCGCTGCAGCAGGCCCAGAGTCTGACGCTGGATCTCGACCGTCCGCTCAGTCGCGGCAAGCTGCCCGCGCAGAGACGCTTCGGTCACCGCAGCGACGACCACATTCGAGGCAAGGGTCAGGTATGCCGCTTCGAGCAGGAAGCACTGCGACTCGGCCTGGGCGTCCAGGGACTCCGCCGCCCGGCGTACCCCGCCAAACACGTCGAGGACGTAGGAGATATTCAGGAAGCCGGTGAACAAGCCGAAGATCGAATTGCCCGACGAGAGCGGTGGCGCAACCGACGCCGGCACCTCGTTATGGGTGGCCGAGCCCGATAGGCCGACGGTCGGGAACAGCGCCGCGCGCTGCGCCCGTGCATTCTGTTGGGCTATCTTGAGGGCGGCGATCGCCGCCTGGACGTCGGGATTGGCGGCGAGCGCCCTTTGGATCATGTCGTCGAGCGGCTTGGACTGGAAGACGGACCACCATTGGCCCGGGATATCGAGGTTCTCCACGAAGCGTTGCGCCTCGCCACCCAGCACGTTGGCCGAGACGGTCTCCGCAATCGCGGTTTCGGGCGCGAGATAGCTTCCGTCCTTGGGTGGATCGGGCCGCCTGAAGTCGGGGCCGAACATGCAGCCGCCCAGCGATGAGACGAGGGCGACGATGAGGGCGAGGGACGCCGCGCAAGGTCGCAAGGGAATCATTCGGCTTCCTCCGCCAATTCCGTGCGTTCGGGGCTGCGGATGTAGGTCTTGAGGAAGACCTTGCGGATCGCCGGCGCCACGACCAGCAGCATGATCGGGCCGAGCAGCATGCCGCCCACGACGACGGTCGCGAGCGGTCGCTGGACCTGGCTGCCGATGCCCTGCGAGATCGCGGCGGGCAACAGGCCGACACCTGCGGAGAGGGCGGTCATCAGCATCGGCCGCATGCGTTGCTCGGCGCCGTTGAAGATCGCCTCCTCGAACGACATGCCGCGACTGAGCAGTTCGCGGAAATAGGTGATGTTCAGGATGCCGTCCATCACCGCGACACCCGCAAGCGAGATGAAGCCGATGGCGGCCGAGACGCTGAAATCCTCGCCCGTGATGTAGAGCGCGATGACGCCGCCACCTACGGCGAAGGGAATGCCGGCCACCGCGATCAGGCTGTCGCGCAAGGTGTTGAACAGGCCGTAGAGCAACACGAGGATCAGCAGGAATGTGATCGGCACGATGATCATCAACCGTTGTGTGGCCTGCTGCAGGTTGTCGAACTCGCCCGACCAAAGGATGCGATAGCCGCTCGGCAGTTTGATATCCCGGGTGATGCGCGCCTGCGCCTCGGCCACGGTGCTGCCGAGGTCGCGACCGCGGACGCTGAATTTGATCGGAATGTAGCGCGCGCTGCTCTCCCGGTAGATGTACGAGGCGCCAGTGTCGATCGTGATGTACGCAAGCTCGCTCAGCGGCACGTAGGCATTCGTTCCCGCCGGCGTCTGGTAGCCCACTTTGACGTTGCCGATCTCTTCGACGGTGGCACGATAGGTCTTCGCCAGCCGGACAGAGACGCCGAACTGACGGTCTCCCTCAAGCACCGTCGTCGCATTCGTGCCGCCCATCGCGGCCTGGACGACGGTGTTGATGTCGCCGGTGTTGAGCCCGTAGCGCGCAGCCTTCTCGCGATCGATGCGGATATTGAGATTGGGCTGGCCGAGCACGTGGAAGATGCCGAGATCGGCCACACCTTCTACCTGGCTCATCCTGGTCATCACCTGGTCGGCAAGCCGCTCCAGGACCACGAGGTCGGGTCCGACGATCTTCACCGAGTTGGCCCCCTTCACGCCGGACAGGGCCTCCTCGACATTGTCCTGGATGTACTGCGAGAAATTGAAGCCGACGCCGGGCAGGGCTTCCTCGAATTCCTTCTGCAGGATGTCGGTGAGCCTCGCCTTGTCGAGGCCGGGCGTCCATTGGTCTGGCGGCTTCAGCGGCGCGAACAACTCGACGTTGGAGAAGGGCGAGGCATCGCTGCCGTTGTCGGGGCGGCCATGTTGCGACACGACCGTCAGCACCTCGGGATGGCGCAACAGGATTTCGCGCATCCTGGCGGAAGCGGCGATGCCCGCGTCGAGGCTGAGGGTCGGCGGCATCGAGGCACGGATCCAGAAGTTGCCTTCCTCCAGCGCCGGCAGGAATTCGCTGCCCAGCCGAGTGGCTAGAAAGCCGGAGACCAGCAGGAAGACTGAGCCGATGGCGAGCGGGAACGCCACCCGACGCAGCGCCCAGCGCAGCACCGGGGTGTAGGCCCGGCGCACGAAGCGCACGATCACCGTCTCGACTTCCTCGACCTCGCGCGGCAACACGATCGACGCCAGAACCGGCGTCACGGTGAAGGTCGCCAGCAGCGCACCGCTTAGCGCATAGGCATAAGTGCGGGCCATCGGGCCGAAGATCTGGCCCTCGACACCGGTCATCGTGAACAAGGGCAGAAACGCGGTGATGGTTATCGCGGCCGTGAAGAAGATCGATTTGTCCACCTGCAATGCACTGACGAAGATCAGGCGCAATCGGTCGGTCCACAGCTTGGAGCTGCCGTGCCTGCTGGTCGATGCCGTCGAGTCCGTTCCCCAGAGTCCTTCGCTGAGGTGCTGCAGCAGCCGGTTGCGGCTGTTTCGGTCGCTCTGGAAGTTGCGGAAGACGTTCTCGACCAGGATCACCGCCGAATCGATGATGATGCCGAAGTCGACCGCGCCGACCGACAGGAGATTGGCGTCCTCGCCGCGGGCCACCATGATCATCACGGCGAAGAACAGGGCGAAGGGGATGTTCACGCCGACGATGATTGCGCTGCGCAGGTCGCCCAGGAAGATCCACTGGATCAGGAAGACCAGCAGGCAGCCGAACACCAGATTGTGCAGCACTGTGTGGGTGGTGACGTCCACCAGCGTGCTGCGGTCGTAGTAGGGCACCACCTTGACGCCTGCCGGCAGGGTGCCGTCGCCGTTGATTTTCTCGATCTCGGCTTCGACCTTGGGCAGAACCTCGTTGGTGTGCTGCGTGCGACCCATGACCACGATCGCCGCGGCGATGTCGGGCTGGCTGTCACGTCCGGCGATGCCCAGTCGCGGCACGTAGCCCACTTCCACCTTCGCCACGTCCTTGATCTGCACCGGCACGCCATTGGTCTGCGACAGCACGACGTTCTCGATGTCGTTCACCCGGCACCCCTGCGTCAGGTCGGTGTTGCCGCCGGTGTCGATCAGGCCCACGCCGCGTATGTTGACGGACTGCTGGCCCATCGTGATCTCGCGCCCGCCGACGTTGACGTTTGCGTTGCCGAGCGCGGTGATGATCTGCGGGATTGTCGCGTTGTAGGCTTCGAGCTTCGCGAGATCGACATCGACGTTGAACTGCTTGGTCGTGCCGCCCCAGCTGTTGATCTGGACCACGCCGGGAATTGCGAGCAGCCGTCGCGTGACGACCCAGTCCTGGATGGTGCGCAGAGTGGTCAGTCCCAGTTGCGGCGGCCCGGTGACCTGGTAGCGCACGATCTCGCCGACCAGGCTCGACTGCTGGATTTGCGGCACCTGGTTGCCCGGAAGGTTGACGCCCTGTTGAAGATAGACGCCGGCCTGCGAGTAGGCGGTGTCAAAGTCGACGCCGTACTTGAAGGTAACGCGCACGAAGCTGAGACCGTAGAACGAGGTCGAGCGGATGTTGATCACGCCCGGCGTCGGGTAGAGCGCGATCTCCATCGGGATCGTGTAGTACTTTTCCATCTCCTCGGCGGAGAGACCCGGTGCCTGCGCGGTGATTTCGAGGATGACCGGTGCCGGATTGGGATAGGCTTCGATGTTCAGCCGCGAAAAGGCGAACAGGCCCGCCCCGATGAAGACCAGCACGACAAGCACGACGATCGGCCGTCGCGTGAGACCGAATTCGAGGATGGACTTGAGCATCAGTCGGTCGCGCCCATGTCGAGCTTATTGCTGATGAAGACCGCTCCGTCGGTGGCAATCAGGTCGCCGGCCTGCAGCCCGGCGAGAATCTGCGTGACGTCGCGCTGCTGCAGCCCGGTCTTCACGGTGCGTTTCTCGAAATGGCGGCGATCGACGGTCGCCCACACGGTCATGCTGCCGTCCCCTTCGCGGACGATGGCCGCGTTGGGAACCGCGGGCTGATCTGGCGCGGTGCCGAGCTGGATGGTGAAGGTCGCGAACATGCCGGCGCGCAGCAGGCTGTCGGGGTCCTTGATCTCCGAACGCACCATCACGCGGCGCGTATTGGGATCGACCGAAGCGCCCACGACCGTCACGGCGCCTTCGAATGTGCGGTCCGGGAGGGCGGAGACGCGCACATTGACCGCCTGGCCCACGCGGAGCCGCGTGCTGTCGGCTTCCGGAATGTTGGCCACCATCCACATGGTCGAGGTATCGGCCACGGTGATCGGCGCGGGCGCATTGCCGGGCTGGACGTAGAGGCCGGGTGCCGCCGTGCGCTGGGTGACGAGGCCCGCGATCGGGCTGCGCACGACCAGCACGGAATCGACCCGTCGCTCGGCGACGATACGGTCGATCTCCTCCTCGGTCTTGCCGAAGATGCGCACGGCGTCGCGGGCACTGCGAAGCGCGCCTTCCGCGGCCTGCTGGTCGGATGTCGCCTGGTCTACGTCCTTCTGCGCCCCGCCGCCGCCCCGCAGCGTCTCGGTCAGCCGCTTGAGGTTGCGCGCCTGAAGGGCCGCCACGCCGGCCGCGGAAATCAGGGTCGATTCGGCCTGCAGAAGGTCGGGGCTGTCGATGGTGAACAGGATCTGTCCGCGCAGCACGCGATCGCCAACGTTGGCCTGGGCTGCGATGATGCGTCCGGCGTTGGGCGTGAACACCTGGACGACCATGTTCTGGTTGAAGTCGATGTTGCCGACCGCCTGGCGCACGACCTCGAAGGTGGCCCGGCCGACCGGCGCGACCTGGATGGTGGCCGCCTGCTTTTCGCTCAGCTCGATCTCGATCTTGAGGGCCTGCATGGGAGCCCGGCCTCTGCGCGCGTTCTTCTCCGACGGTGGCGTTGCCGGAGAGCCGGACAGCAGCCACC
This sequence comes from Enhydrobacter aerosaccus, assembly GCA_903915535.1. Lineage (GTDB taxonomy): Bacteria > Pseudomonadota > Alphaproteobacteria > Reyranellales > Reyranellaceae > Reyranella > Reyranella aerosaccus_C. Next base: position 51,381 of record CAIWTJ010000204.1, on the reverse strand, counting down.
AACCGGCGAGCGCGAGGGCGATCAAGCCAAGGCCCGCGAGCAGCCGCCAGCGATGCGCGATAGCGAGGGCGTACAGCTTCATGATGTTCATCGTATTCGACGGACTATTCGGTCAGTTGGCAGGCAGACCTTAGGGCAGCAGCCTTACCGAAAACTTTCCCGGGAACGAAAAATCCGACCCTGCGACATCAGTTCATGTTCGCGGGGTTCTTGTCCTCGAATAGCATGTAGCCGACACCGCGGACGTTGTGCACCTTGACCGTCGCCTGAGCATCGAGAAGTTGTCTGCGCACGCGATGGATGTAGACTTCGATCGCGTTCGAATCCTGATCTCCGTCGATGCCAAAGAGCTGGTCTTCGACATAGCGGCGCGGTACTACGCGGTTCTTGTGGCGAATCAACAGGTCGAGCAGCGCGGTCTCGCGCAGCCGCATCGGCAGCACGCGATCGCCGACGTTCACCTGGTGCTTGTCGCTGTCGATCACGACATTCCCGGCCGAGAGTACATTGCCCAGCATCTTCCGCGGCCGACGCATCAGCGCGTGCAGGCGTGCGATCAGCTCGTCGACGGAGAATGGCTTGGCAAGATAGTCGTCGGCGCCTTGGCGCAGACCGCTGACCCGGTCCTCCAGACCATTGCGTGCCGATGCAATCAGGACCGGAAGAGCTTTCCCCTGTTGCCGAAGCCAACGCAGGAAAGAAAGCCCGTCCCCGTCGGGCAGGCCGAGATCGAGGACGAGCGCCGCATAGTCGACGGTCTCGACCGCTTGGCGGGCAAGGTCCGCGGTGTCGACTCGGTCTGATTCGAAACCGGATTGGTCCAGACGCTTGGCAATGAGTTGTGCCAGCTCGCGGTTGTCTTCGACGATCAGCACTCGCATCGATGACGATCCCCAATTTGCGAATCGTCACGTAACAGCATGGCCTCTCGTCAACAACGATCGATGAAGTCAGATACGCGTAATTCGACATCGCCCGTAACATTCGGGTAAGTCAAACTTACTCCAGTCTGACATTCATCAGCTCCTGCGACACGGCCACCGAGATTGCGTCGCAAGCAACTGACGTTCGTGGTGAGATTTGACGATCGCGGGGGGGGACCGCCGCGGCAATCCGCCGGACGTCTTTTGCGTCTTGGCTCGCAGAACATTTGATCCGATGTTCGACGGCTCTTACCAAAACCCGTTTTGGTGTGGGCGCCCAGTGACCCGCCCCATCGCCGTCGTCTCTTGCCAGATCGATACGGCGCGCCGGAATATTCGAGACCTCAAGGCCGCCGGACCAAGGCCCGCCGGGCCCGCCGTCGCCTCCCCTTCAAGGGGGTGTGACGGAAACCGGGAAGAATCGCCTAAAACCCTTGCTCCAGCCCCTTAAATGCTTCCCGACTGGTCGGGAAATCTCGGGAAGAACCGGGCTCAGCGCGTGCCGGCGGCGCGCTTCTTCTCCTCCGGCAGCACGCCCATCTCCTGCAAGACCTTGGCGAGGGCGGGGCGCTGCGCTTCGGGCAGCGGCAGACGCGGCGCCCGCGGCGGGCCCATCGGCATGCCCATCATCTCGAAGGCAGCCTTCGTGCCCGAGACGTAACGCGGGCCGCCGACCCACCATAAGAGCGGCGTCATCTTCATGTAGAGCGCGAGGGCGGCGTCCATGTCGCGCTTGTCGGCCACGAGGTTGAAGAGCTCGGCCGACCAGCGCGGGATCACGTTGGAGCAGACGGCGACCCAGCCCTCGGCGCCCAGCCAGAACGACTCGTAACCCAGCACGCCCGCGAACACCGTCATCTTGTCGCCCGCGAGCCGGATGATGTCGCGCACGCGCGTGGGATCGAGCGTCGATTCCTTGACGTAGGAGCAGTTGGGGATCTGGGCGATGCGCGCGATCAGCTCGGGCAGCATGTCGACATTGGCGGTCGCGGGATTGTTGTAGACCATGACCGGGATCGAGATCGCTTCGGCCGCCTTTTTGTAGTGTGTGTAAAGTTCGTCGTCGGTCGGCACGCTGTAGAAGGGCGGGATGATCATGACGCCGTCGGCGCCCAGTGACTCCGCCTCGCGGCTGGAACGCACCACCTCGTCGGTCCATTCCGCGCCCGTGCCGATCAACACCGGCACCCGGCCGGCCGCCTGCGTGATCACGATCTCGGCGATCTGGCGGCGCTCGTCCGGCGTCACGCTCAGGAACTCGCCGGTGCTGCCGAGCGGAATCAGGCCGTGGATGCCTTCGTCGATCTGGAAATCGACCAGCCGGCGGAGCGCCGCTTCGTCGACCTTCTTTCCGTCGGCGGTGAAAGGCGTGATCAGGACGGTGTAAGTTCCGCGAAACTTCTTCATGACGTACTCCTTGGAACCATTGTAGACCTTTTGGCATGCGGCTGAAGCACCCCAAAATGCGCCCCGTGGAGGCGGTCCGGATCACCTTCGACGGGACCGCGATCGAGGCACTGCCGGGCGAGACGGTGGCGGCGGCGCTGGCCGCGGCGGACGTCGTGGCCGTGCGCCAGACCCGATCCGGTGCACCCCGCGGGCCCTTCTGCGGCATGGGCGTGTGCTTCGACTGCCTGGTGACGGTCGACGGACGTCCCAACCAGCGCGCCTGTCTCACCAAGGTTGAAGCCGGCATGGAGGTGCGCTCCGCGCCGGTGGCCGGCACCAAGCTGCCGCCACCCGGCGCTGCCGAGGAAATCGAGTGCGACGTGCTGGTGGTGGGCGCCGGCCCGGCCGGCCTTTCGGCGGCGCGGGCGCTCGCGCTTGCCGGAGCCAAGGTCATCGTGGCCGACGAGCGGCTGCTGCCGGGGGGGCAATATTTCAAGCCGCTGGCGCCTTCCGTCGACGCCGATGCCGGAGCCCTCGATCGCCAGTTCCGCGACGGCGAGTCGCTGCGCCGCTCGGCGGCGGAGGCGGGCGCGCGTATCCTCGGCGAGACCACGGTGTGGGCCGCGTTCTCCGCCACCGAAGTCGCCGCCATCGTCGCCGGCCGCTCGACCCTGTTCCGGCCCAAGCGACTCGTACTCGCGACCGGTGCCTACGAGCAGCCGATGCCGGTGATCGGCTGGACCTTGCCGGGCGTGATGACGGTGGGCGGGCTGCAGACGCTGGCGCGTTCGTATCGCGTGGCGCCGGGGCAGCGCATCGTCATCGCAGGCAACGGCCCGCTCTGCCTGCAGACGGCGGCCGAGCTGATCGACGGCGGCGCCAATGTCGTGGCGGTCCTCGAGTCGGCGCCGCGGCCCGGTCTCTTTGGCATGTTCGATCTCGCCCGTGCCGCCTGGTCCGACCCGGTCCTGACGGTGAAGGGGCTGGCGCTGGCGCGGCGCCTGAAAGGCGTCCTGTACTGGCGCCGGCGGGTGACGCGCATCCTGGGCGAGGATCGTGTGCGCCGGGTGGAGGCGGGCGGTCTCGCGATCGACGCCGACATCGTGGCGCTGGGGTATGGCTTCGCGTCGTCGTCGGAACTGGCGCGCTCGCTGGGGTGCAGCCATCGCTTCGTCGCGCGCGGCATGGGCTCGATGGAGACGGTGACGGACGGCGAGGGCCGGACCAGCATCGCCGAGGTCTTCTCGATCGGCGACGGTGCCCGCTTCGGCGGCGCGCACATGGCGCAGGCACAGGGCGTGCTGGCGGCCGGTGCGATCGCCCGCGATCTCGGTTTGCGCGCGATCGACGCGCGCTCGTCGCAGCGCACGGTCCGGCGCGCCGGACGTTTCCAGAGCGCGCTTTGGCGTCTGTTCGATGGCGCGCCTCTCGTGCCGCGCGGCATCGACAACGCCGCCATCGTCTGCCGTTGCGAGGAAGTGAACGCCGGCGAACTGCGCGGCATCATCCGCCTGGGCCATGACACGCCCGGAGCGGTGAAGCGCTGGACGCGCGCGGGCATGGGGCGCTGCCAGGGCCGCTATTGTGCGGCGGTGATCGCCCGGCTCTGCCCGCACGAAGTCGACGAGTTCGGCCTGTTCGCGCCGCGGCCGCCGGCCAAGCCCGTGCCGATCCACGCCCTCACGGTCGAGCGGCCGGAGTGGACGGGCCACACCGATTTCGTGCCGCCCGACATGGCCCGTCCCCACGATAACGAGCCTTTGCCGGTCGCGACGGTCGACACGGTGGTTATCGGGGGCGGCGTCGCGGGCTCCTGCGTCGCCTACTGGCTGGCGCGCGAAGGCATCGACACCATGGTCGTCGAGCGCGACGAGGTGAACCTGCAGGCGTCCGGCGCCAACGCGGGCAGCCTGCACGTGCAGCTGCTGGCCTTCGATTTCACCGGCAGCGCGCCGGTCGGTCCCAACCGTGCGGCCGACACGCTGCCGCTCGGGCCAGCCTCGATCGCGCTGTGGCAGGAGATCCAGCGCGACACCGGCCAGGACCTCGAGATCAAGATCTCCGGCGGCCTCATGCTGGCCGAAACCGCGCGCGACGTCGAAATCCTGAAAGGCAAGATCGCGCTCGAAAAGAGCCGCGGCATCGAGGCCGAGATGATCGGCGCCAACGAATTGCGCCGGCTCGAGCCCGGGATCGGCGAGGTCGCCATCGCCGCCGAATGGTGCCCGGGCGAGGGCAAGATCAATCCGCTCAAGGGCACCTATGCCGTGGTGGCCAAGGCGCAGGAAATGGGCGCGCGCTTCCGGCGCGGCAGCAACGTCCGGGCGATCGAGCGCGACGGTACCGGCTACCGCGTCAAGACGAGCCGTGGCGAGATTCTGTGCAAGCGGATCGTCAACGCCTCGGGCCCCTGGGCCGCGGAGACCGCGAAGCTCGTGGGCATCAACATTCCGGTGCGCGCCGCCCCCTTGCAGATGATCGTCACCGAGCCGACCGCGCCCACGCTCACGCGGCTGGTCGCCTACACGGGCCGCCACCTCACCCTGAAGCAGATGACGTCGGGCGCCTTCATGATCGGTGGCGGCTGGACCGCGGGCCTCGACGAGAAGCAGAAGCTCTCGCGGGCCCTGCGGTCGAGCGTCGAGGGCAATCTCTGGATCGCCGCGCGCGCGGTGCCGGCGCTCGCGGACCTGCACGCGATCCGCATCTGGGCCGGCATGAACGTGAACATCGACCGCGCGCCGATCCTGGGCGAAGTGCCGGGCCTGCCGGGCTTCTACAACTGCGTCAGTTCCAACGGCTATACCTTGGCGCCGGTCCTGTCGCGGCTCACCGCGGAGATGATGACCGGGCGCCAGACCAGCCTGCCGGTGGCCCCCTATTTGCTTAGTCGCTTCGGGTAATGGAAAGCTCGAACAAATCCGCGCGCGAACTGTTTCGCGAAGTGCAGGCCAATCCGAACCGCCGGCGCTTCGGTTTCGGCCGCAAGCCTGCGCTGGTCAACGTCGATCTCCAGAATGCCTACACGCGGCCAGCGGAATTCGTGACCGCCTACGAGACCGATCCGCGCCAGATCGAGTACGTCAATGCGCTCGCCCGCCTGTTCCGTGCGCACGGCTGCCCGGTGATCTGGACGCACGTGGCCTATCTCGAGTCGGGCGAGGATTGCGGCGTCTGGGGCACGCGTTCGAATACGCCCGATTCGCTGCAGAACGTGAAGGTGGGTTCACGCCGTGCCGAGCTGGATGACCGCTGCGAGATCGATCCGCGCGACATCGTGATCAACAAGCGCATGGCCTCGGCCTTCTTCGAGACCAATCTCGGCTCGCTCTTCACCTTCCATCGCGTCGACACGGTGGTCGTGACCGGCGGCTCGACCTCGGGCTGCGTGCGCGCGACCGTCGTCGACAGCCTCTCGCGCAGCTTCCGCACGATCGTCCCGGAGGAGTGCGTCGCGGACAAGCACGAGAGCCCGCACTTCGCGAACCTCTACGACATGAGCCTCAAATACGCCGACGTGCTCCCGGTGGCCGAGGTGCTGGCCTTCATGGAGCAGTACAAGCCCGCCAACTAGTTGAAGATCGACGGGTCAATGAGCGGCTTGCCGCGCGGCCGCGCGGGCTCGGGACGGTCGCACTTCTGGAAGACGCCGCGGCCGGCCGAGCCGCTCATGCGGCCCTGATCCATCACGACCTGCCCGCGCGACAGCGTCATCACCGGATAGCCCGTGAGCTCGCGGCCTTCGTAGGGCGTGTAGTCGCAATTGTGATGGAGAATGGAGTTGGTGAGGAACACCTTCTTCTTCGGATCCCACAGCACGATGTCGGCATCGGAGCCGACGGCGATCGTGCCCTTGCGCGGATGCAGCCCGTAGATCTTGGCCGCGTTTGTCGAGGCCAGCGCCACGAACTGCTGCAGGGTGAGGCGGCCCTTGTTCACGCCCTCGGAGAAGAGCAGCGGCAGGCGCGTCTCCACGCCGGGTACGCCGTTGGGAATCTTGCGGAAGCTCTTGTCGGCGCCGGGCAGCTTCTTGCCGCGCACGTCGTCGTACTTGAACGCGGCGTGATCCGACGACAGCACCTGGAACGTGTTGGCCGACAGGCCGGTCCAGATGTGTTCCTGGTTGTCGGTGCCGCGCGGCGGCGGCGAGCAGACGCACTTGCTGCCCTCGTCGCCCGGCTTCTCGAAATCCTCTTCGCTCAGGAAAAGATATTGCGGGCAGGTCTCGCCGTAGACCTTGAGGCCGCGCGCCTGGGCGCGCTGGATCTCGTGCATAGCCTCCTTGGCCGACACGTGCACCAGCAGCATCGGCACGTCGAGCAGTTCGGCGAGCGAGATCGCGCGGTGCGTGGCTTCGCGCTCGACCACGAAGGGCCGCGAGGTGGCGTGGAACTTGGCGGCCGTCATGCCCTTCCATTCGAGCCGCTCGGTGATCCATTCGATGCAGTCGGAGTTCTCGGCATGGATCATCAGCATGGCCTGATCGCGGCGCGCGGCGGCCAGCGCATCCAGCATCTGCCGGTCGCTAAGCTTCACGTCGTCGTAGGTCATGTAGATCTTGTACGAAGTGTAGCCTGCGGCCACGAGCGCGGGGAAATCCTGGCCCATGGTCTTCTCGGCGGGATCGGACAGGATCACGTGGAAGGCGTAGTCGATCAGCGACTTGTCGTTGGCGCGCGCGTGATACTTGTTCACGGCATCTCGCAACGACTGTCCCTTGCTCTGGTAGGCGAAGGGAATGATCGTCGTGGTGCCGCCGGCGGCGGCGGCGCGGCTGCCGCTCTCGAAATCGTCGCAGAAGACCGAGCCGTCGGCCGTGTCCTGGTCGAAATGGACGTGGGCATCGATGCCGCCCGGCACGGCGATCAAATCCGTCGCGTCGATCTCGCGCTGGCCTTTGTCGAGGCGCTCGCCGAGCGCGATCACTCGGCCGCCGGAAATACCGATGTCGCCCTTCACGACGTCCGATGCCGTGGCGATGGTGGTGTTGCGGATCACAAGCTCGTAATCGGCCATGGTCGTTCTCCTGGAAGGCGGCCCTTCAAGCGTTGGGGACTGCAAGTCCCATGCCGCATAACCCGCCTAGACCGCCAACGCGGGCCGGTCCACACTTGTCTCACGTCAGAGGGGACCTAAATGAAAAAGTGGATCGTGCCGTTCACGGCGTTGCTGTCCGTTGCGGCCATGGCGCCTTTTGCGAGCGCACAGACCGCGATCAAGCCGGCGGTCATCTACAGTACGGGCGGCAAGTTCGATAAATCCTTCAACGAGGGTGTGAGCACCGGCGTCGAGAAGTTCAAGAAAGAGACCTCGAGCGCGGTGGCGGAGTTCGAGCCGGCCAACGAGACGCAGTTCGAGCAGGCCCAGCGGCGTTTTGCCCAGCGTGGCCAGGATCCGATCATCGCCGTCGGCTTCTCGCAGGCCGTGGCGCTCGCCAAGGTCGCCAAGGAATTCCCCAACCTGCATTTCACCATCATCGACTCGGTCGTCGACCTCCCCAACGTGCAGTCGATCGTGTTCAAGGAGCAGGAGGGGTCGTTCCTGGTCGGCATGCTGGCGGCGATGGCGTCGCAGAGCGGCAAGGTCGGCTTCGTGGGCGGCATGGACATTCCGCTGGTGCGGCGCTTCCAGTGCGGCTTCGAGCAGGGAATCAAGTACGCCAATCCCAAGGCCGAGCTGATTTCCAACATGACCGGTACGACTCCGGCGGCGTGGAACGATCCCGGCCGCGGTGCCGAACTCGCCAAGGGCCAATTCGATCGCGGTGTCGACGTTGTCTATGCCGCCGCAGGCTCCACCGGCATCGGCATCCTCCAGGCCGCCAAGGATCGCGGCAAGCTGGGCATCGGCGTCGACTCCAACCAGGACTATCTCCATCCCGGCACGATGCTCACCTCCATGCTGAAGCGGGTCGATCTCGCGGCCTATCGCAGCTTCAAGGCGGCCGATGACGGCTCGTGGAAGGGCGGCACGCAGGTGCTGGGTCTCAAGGAAGGCGGCGTCGACTGGGCGCTCGACGAGTACAACGAGAAGCTGATCACCGCCGACATGAAGACAAAGGTCGAGGCGGCCAAGGCCGACATCATCGCGGGCAAGATCAACGTCCACGATTATATGAGCAACAATACGTGCAAGTACTGACGTCGGACTCGTCGATTGAACGGAGTTCAATCGACCTGGCGATCGAACTCAGGTCAATCGACAAGTCGTTCGGCAGCGTCCACGCCGTGCGCGATGTGTCGATGCGCATCGAGGCGGGGCGCGTCACGGGCATCGTGGGTGAGAACGGCGCCGGCAAGTCGACCTTGATGAGCATCCTCTACGGACTCTACCGCGCCGACGCGGGCGAGATCCTGGTCGGCGGCGCGGCCATGCAGATGGACAGCCCGCGCGACGCCATCGCCCACGGTATCGGCATGGTGCATCAGCATTTCATGCTGATCGACAGTTTCACGGTGCTCGAGAACCTGGTGCTGGGTGCGGAGGGCGGCGCGCTGCTGGCGAATGGACTGGCGGCGGCACGCGCCGAGCTGGGACGGCTCAGCCGCGAATATGGGCTGACGGTCGATCCGGATGCGCTGGTGGCGGATCTCTCGGTGGGCGAACAGCAGAGGGTCGAGATCCTGAAGGTGCTTTTTCGCGGCGCGCGCATCCTGATCCTCGACGAACCCAGTGCTGTGCTGACGCCACAGGAGGCCGACCAGCTCTTTCGTATCCTGGCGACTCTCAAGGCGCACGGGGTCACGGTCGTTCTGATCACCCATAAATTGCGTGAGATCATGGCCGCGACGGACGCCGTCTACGTCATGCGTCAGGGTGAGATCGTCGCCGGTCGGGCCACCTCAGACACCAATCCCGAGGAGCTGGCCGAGCTGATGGTCGGCCGCAAGGTGCTGACGCATCTGGACAAGGCGCCGCCCCGCCGCGGCGAGGTCGTCCTGCGCGCCGAGCATCTGTCGCTTGTCGATGCACGCGGCGTGCGGCTGCTCGAAGACATCGGCCTCGAGTTGCGTGCGGGTGAGATCGTCGGCATCGCCGGCGTCTCGGGCAACGGCCAGACCGAACTTCTGCAGGTGCTGGCAGGCATTCGTGCACCGACGGGCGGCAGGCTCGAGGTCTGCGGCCGCACAATCGACGCGGAGCATCCCGTCGATCCCGCCGAAATGCGGGAGCTGGGCCTGGCGCACGTGCCGGAAGACCGGCTGCGCCAGGGCATGGTGGCCGACTTTCGGGCCAGCGAGACGTCCATCCTGGGCTATCACGAGGACGAGCCGTTTTCGAATCACTGGCTGCTCGATGGTCCCGCGGTCGGCAAGCACTGCACGGAGCTGATGCAGCGCTTCGACGTGCGCCCGCGCGCGCCTGGCCTGCACTCGGCCAGTTTCTCGGGCGGCAACCAGCAGAAGCTGGTGCTGGCGCGGGAGATGGACCAGGCCCCCAAAGTGCTGCTGGTCGGCCAGCCGACTCGCGGCGTCGATATCGGTGCGATCGAGTTCATTCATCGCGAACTGGTGAAGAGCCGCGATGCCGGATGCGCCGTGCTCGTCGTGTCGGTCGAGCTGGAGGAAATCCTGTCGCTCGCCGATCGCATTCTGGTGATGTTTGCCGGCCGGATCGTGGGCGACGTCGACGCGGCTGCAGCCAACGAGCGCCAACTCGGCCTCATGATGGCCGGGGCGCAGGCTACATGAGCACGACGCGCCGCCCACTGCCGGTGTGGGCCGACATCGTGCTGCTGCCGCTGATCAACATCGCGCTCGCATTCATCGTCGTCGGAATCATCGTCGCGATCATCGGCGTCAATCCGGTCGAGGCGCTCAGGCTCCTGGTCGCGGGCGCGGTCGGATCGCCCGACGCGATCGCCTACACGCTCTACTACGCAACCAACTTCATCTTCACGGGCCTTGCCGTCTCGGTCGCCTTCCATGCCGGCCTGTTCAACATCGGTGGCGAAGGCCAGGCCTATATCGGTGGCCTGGGCTGTGGCCTGGCCATCCTGGCGTTCGACCGGTTCCTGCCTGCGTGGCTCCTGATTCCCGTGGCAATCGTTGCCGCGGCGCTGTTCGGCGCCGCATGGGCCGCAGTCCCGGCATGGCTGCAGGCGTGGCACGGCAGCCACATCGTCATCACCACGATCATGTTCAATTTCGTGGCGTCGGCACTGATGGTCTACCTGCTGGTCAACGTGCTGATCGCGCCCGGCTCGATGACGCCGCAGAGCCGACCCTTTGCTGCCTCTGCTGCCTTGCCCGTGCTGATGGGCTCGACGCTCAACCTCTCGATCGCGCTCGCGCTCGCCTGCTGCATCGGTGTCTGGGTGTTCCTCTGGCACACCTCGTGGGGCTATGCGCTGCGAACGATGGGCCACAGTCCGTCCGCCGCCATCTATGCAGGCACCAACCTCAAGCGCATGACGATGCTTGCGATGTGTCTCTCGGGCGCATTGGCCGGGCTTGTCGCCGTCAATGAGCTGCTGGGCGTGCAGCACCGCGTGCTGCTCGACTTCCAGGCGGGCTACGGCTTCGCGGGCATCGCCGTCGCCTTGATGGGGCGCAATCATCCGTTGGGCGTGGTACTGGCGGCGCTGCTGTTCGGCGCGTTGCAGCAGGGCGGCGCGGAACTGTCGTTCGATCTTCCCGGCATCAACCGGGAGATGGTCGTGGTGATCCAGGGGCTGGTGATCCTGTTCTCGGGCGCACTGGAGCATCTGCCGCGGCCCTGGTTGCAGACACTCCTGTCGCGGCGGGCATGATGGACGAGGTCCTGTCGATCGCCTTCCTGATGTCGGCGGCGACCTTGCGCGTGGCGACGCCGCTCATCCTTTGCGCCATGGGCGGGCTGTTCTCGGAAAGGAGCGGCATCATCGACGTCGGCCTCGAAGGCAAGATGCTGATGGCGGCCTTCTTCGCTGCCGCAACCGCGTCGGCGACCGGCTCGGCCTGGGCTGGTGTCGGCGCGGGCGTGATCGCGGCGGAAGCGCTGGCGTTATTGCATGGCTTTGCCTGCATCACCCATCGCGGCAACCAGGTGGTGAGCGGCGTGGCGCTCAACATCCTGGCGGCCGGTCTCACAGTCGTGCTGGGCAATGCGTGGTTCAAGCAGGGCGGTCTCACGCCGCCGCTCACGGCAAATGAGCGCCTGATGCCGCTCGCCTTCCCGAACGCCGGCGACAGCATCCTCGTATATGTCGCCCTGCTGTCGGTGCCTTTCACCTGGTGGCTGGTCGGGCGCACGCGCTTTGGCCTGCGCCTGCGCGCCGTGGGGGAGCTGCCGCTCGCGGTCGATGCCGCGGGCATTTCGGTCGCGGGGCTACGCTATCGCGCGGTGCTTCTGTGCGGGCTGCTCGCCGGCCTCGCAGGCGCATACATCGCCATCGCCCAGAACGCCGGTTTCACGCGGGACATGACGGCGGGGCAGGGCTTCATCGCGCTGGCCGCCCTGATCTTCGGCAAGTGGCGGCCGTTTTCAGCCTTTGGAGCCTGCCTGATGTTCGGGTTGCTCGATGCCATCGCCATTCGTTTGCAGGGTCTCAAGGTTCCGGGCATCGGCGAAGTGCCGGTGCAATTGTTCCAGGCCTTGCCGTATCTTCTCACCATGTTCCTGCTGGCCGGCTTCATCGGTCGCGCGGTCGCTCCCAAGGCGATCGGCGTTCCTTACACGAAAGAGCACTGATGCCTCATTCCGAACTGGACGATCTCGTACGCCTCGCACAGAAGATGATGACGCGCGCCCATGCGCCATATTCCAGGTTCCATGTCGGCGCAGCCGTGCGCGACGAGTCGGGCGCAATCCATGGCGGCTGCAACGTCGAGAACGCGGCCTTCCCGGAGGGCATGTGCGCCGAGGCCGCGGCGATCGCGGCACTGGTCGGCGCCGGCGGCAAGCGAGTGCTCGAATGCGCCGTGGCCGGCCCGGGACCGGAAGTGATCACGCCCTGCGGCGGCTGCCGCCAGAAGCTGCGCGAGTTCGCGTCGGACGATCTCAGGATCCATCTCTGCGGTCCTGACGGTCTTCATCGCACCGTGACGCTGGGTCAGTTGCTGCCGATGTCGTTCGGCCCGAGCCATATCGAGAAATCATGATCGACGGATTCAAGCCGAAGGTCGCGGTCGTTCTGGGCACGGGCCTGGGCGAATTCGTAGCAGAGGTGAAGACGCTCAAAGTAGTTCCCTACAGCGAGCTGCCGGATTTCCCGCAGACCAGCGTGCAAGGCCACGCAGGCAATCTGCTGCTCGGCCATGTCGGGCCGACACCGGTGGCTGTCATGCAGGGCCGCGCGCATTACTACGAGAACGGCAAGGTTGATGTGATGGCGGGCGCGATCCGCGCCCTGGCCGCCATGGGGTGTGAGACGGTGCTTCAGACCAATGCGGCCGGCAGCCTGCGCATGGACATGCCACCGGGTTCGCTGATGGCGATCTCCGACCACATCAATTTTACCGGCGTGAACCCGCTGTTCGGCACCGTGCGCGGCCGCTTCGTCGACATGATCGGCGCCTACGATCCGGAACTGCTGAAGAAGCTGCTGGCCGTCGCCAAGGACGAGGACGTGCCTTGCCACGAAGGCGTGTACATCTGGTTCAGCGGCCCGAGCTTCGAGACACCGGCCGAGATCCGGGCGGCGCGCGTGCTGGGGGCCGACGCCGTCGGAATGTCGACGGCGCCCGAAACCATCCTGGCGCGTCACGCGGGAATGAAGGTCGTGGGCCTTTCGCTGATGACCAACTATGCCGCCGGCCTGGGCGGCGATACGCTCGGCCACGAGCAGACGCTGGCCGTCGCCTCCGAGGCATCGGGAAGGGTCTGCCGGGTGCTGCGCGCTTTCCTCGAGCGTTACTAGCCCATGCTGCCGCAGGAAATCATCCGCAAGAAGCGCGACGGCGGCGAGCTTTCGTCCGAGGAGATCTCCTTCATTGCGCATCGCATCAACGACAACAGCCTGAGTGAGGGCCAGGTCGCGGCCTTTGCCATGGCGGTCTTCTTCCAGGGGATGACCACGGCCGAGCGGGTGGCCATGACGCTCGGCCTCGTGAATTCCGGGATCACGCTCGACTGGAGCGATCTCGGCCTGCCGGGCCCGGTGATCGACAAGCATTCGAGCGGCGGCGTCGGTGACAAGGTCAGCCTGATGCTGGCGCCGATCGTGGCGGCCTGCGGCGGCTTCGTGCCGATGATTTCCGGGCGCGGCCTCGGCCATACCGGCGGCACTCTGGACAAACTGTCGGCGATCTCGGGCTACGACACGCAGCCCGACGTCGCGACCTTCCGGAAGGTCGTGCGCGACGTCGGCTGCGCCATCATCGGCCAGACCGATAATCTGGCGCCGGCCGACCGGCGGCTCTATGGCGTGCGCGACGTCACGGCCACCGTCGAATCGATTCCGCTGATCGTGAGTTCCATTCTGTCCAAGAAGGTCGCCGCCGGCCTCGAGGGACTGGTGATGGACGTGAAGTGCGGCAGCGGCGCCTTCTGCGATACCGAAGCCATGGCGCGCGATCTCGCACAGGGCCTCGTCGCCGTCGCCAACCAGGCGGGACTGCCGACGACGGCGCTGATCACCGACATGGACTCGGTGCTGGGCCGCGACGTCGGCAACGCGCTCGAGGTCGTGGAGACCGTTGCCTATCTGAAAGGCGAAGGCACGCGCGATCCGCGCCTGCACGAAGTCGTCATCGCCTTGGCGGGCGAGATGCTGGCGCTGGGCAAGCTCGCGCCTAGCGTCGCGGCCGGCCGCGCGCGGGCCGAGGCAGCCCTGGACGATGGCCGGGCGGCGGAGAAATTCGCCCGCATGGTCTCGGCGCTGGGCGGTCCTGACGATTTTCTCGAGCATTCCGGCCGTTATCTTTCCCGCGCGCCCGTGATCAAGCCCTGCACGGCTGAGAGCACTGGCCATGTCGTTTCCATGAATGCACGCCAGGTCGGTATCGCCGTGGTCGAACTGGGCGGCGGTCGCAGCCACGCCGACGATGCAGTGGACGTTTCGGTGGGGCTTACCGAGGTGATCGGTGTCGGCACGCACGTGCGCGCCGGAAGTCCGCTCTGTGTCGTTCATGCCGCGAGCGAGGACGACGCGGACGCCGCTATCGCGATGGTGCGCCAGGCAGTTCGCATCGGCGATCCGGCGCCGCCCGCGAACCCAGTCATGATCGGCCGGATCACCTGATGCGCCCCCTCGATCTCGACTCCTATGCCCGCGACGGTTTCCTGGTGCAGCCGGATTTCCTGTCGGCCGCCGACTGCGATGCCCTGCAGGCGCGCGCGGCCGAACTGGTCGCGGGTTTCGATCCTGGTCCGGTGCGCACGGTCTTCTCCTCCCACGACCAGAGCCATGCCAGGGCGCGCTACTTCCGGGAGTCGGGCGGCGCCATCCGCTTCTTCTTCGAGGAGGAGGCGACCGACCAGCCCGCCGCTTTTGCGCTGAACAAGATTGGCCATGCGCTCCACGACCTCGATCCGGTGTTCGACCGAATCTCGCGCCAGCCGAAAATCGCGGATCTCGCGCGAATGCTGGGCTTCGTGCGGCCACTGCTGCTGCAGTCGATGTACCTCTTCAAGCAGCCGCATATCGGGGGTGAGGTCGGCTGGCACCAGGACGCCGCCTATCTTCACACGACGCCCGCGACAGTTACCGGCTTCTGGATCGCGCTGGACGATGCCGATCGCGACAATGGCTGCCTGATGGCCTTGCCCGGGGCGCACCGCGGCCCCTTGCGCGAACGCTTCCACGAACGGGACGGTGAGTTGATCACCTCGACGCTCGATCCCACGCCCTGGCCTGAGACCGAGCCCGTTGCCCTGGAAGTGCGACGTGGCAGCCTGGTCGTGCTGCACGGCCTGCTGCCGCACGCCAGCGCCCCCAATCGTTCGAGCCGGCCGCGGCAGGCCTACGCCTTGCACATGATCGACGGAAATGCGGATTATTCGACGGACAACTGGCTGCAACGGCCGGGTCTGCCATTGCGAGGGTTCTGAGTGATCGCCAAGGCCGAACTGCACTGCCACCTCGAAGGATCGATCGCGCCCACGCTCGCCATGAAGCTGGCCGAACGCAACGGCCTCACTCTGCCCAACGGGCTGATGCGCGCCGACGGCACATACGAATGGCGGGATTTCCTGGGCTTCCTGGCGGCCTACGATGGCGTCTGCACCGCGCTCCGCACGCCGCGCGACTTCAGCGACGTGATCTATTCCTATCTCGAGGGCGTGGCGGCGCAAGGCGCCGTCTATGTCGAGATGTTCTGCTCGCCGGAGCGCCCGCGGATGCTGGCCATGCCCTACACCGCCTGGCTGGAGGCGTTGGTCGACGGTATCGACCGTGCCGAGCGCGACTTCGGCATCGTGGGCCGGATCATCGCGATCTGTATCCGTCATCTCGGGCCCGACCGCGCGCTCAGCCTGGCAAAGACAGTGGTGGCCGATCCGCATCCCTACGTCGTGGGCTTCGGCATGGGCGGCGACGAGGCGAAGTTCACACCGGCCGATTTCGCGCCGGCGTATCGGCTGATGCACGACAAGGGCTATGGCTGCACCGTTCATGCGGGCGAGGTGGTGGGCCCCGAAAGCGTCTGGGCGGCGCTGCGGGACCTGCCGGTGACCCGCATCGGCCATGGCGTGCGCTCGTCGGAGGACCCGAAGCTGCTCGACGAACTTGCGCGCCGCGGGACGGTGCTGGAGGTTTGCCCCGGCAGCAATATCGCGCTCGGCATCTATCCCGACCGCGCCGCCCATCCGCTGCACCGGTTGATCGAGGCCGGGGTTCGCGTCACGCTCAACTCTGACGATCCGCCGTTCTTTCACACCACGTTGGGGGCGGAATACGATCTGGCGGGACTGGGGGACGAGGCGCTGCGCCGCATCACGCGCACCGCCATCGAGGCATCGTTCGCGGATCATGAGACGAAGGCGAGATTGCTGAAGGGGGTCGAACCATGACGATGAACAGGATCGTGGTGCTGGGCGCCGCCATGGCGATGATGTCGATGGGCAATGCTCAGGCGCAAACGCCGACGCCGCACGACTTGCTCCTGGCCAATCTCTGGACGCAGCGCTCCGTCGAATTCAAGGGCAACGCGCTCACCGTCTTTGCGCTTGCGCGTCTCCGCCTCGACCAGGCGCTGGCCGACAAGACCTGGACCGCGGCGCCCGTCGAGCAGAAGGGCGACTTCGCGAAACTGCCGCCGGCCGTGGTGCTCGATATCGACGAGACCGCGCTCGACAACTCGCTCTACCAGGTCTGGACCATGAAGGCGGGAACCTCGTTCAGTCTTCCGACGTGGAACGAGTTCTGCAACGCCAAGGTCTCGCGCGCCATCCCGGGCGCGGCGGAGTTCACGAAGTACGCCGAGTCCAAGGGCGTGAAAGTCTTCTACATTTCCAACCGTGCCGCCGAGGTCGAGCAGGCGACCCGCGAGAACATGGAGAAGTTCGGCTTCGCCATGGGCGGCAACGTCGACACGTTCCTGATGCAGGGCGAGAAGCCCGAGTGGGGAAGCAAGAAGGGCACGCGCCGCGCGGCGATCGTGCAGGACTATCGGATCCTGCTCGAGTTCGGCGACAATTTCGGCGACTTCGACGATCGCTACAGTTCCAGCGAAGCCGATCGGCTCAAGTTCTTCGAGGAGAACAATGAGCGCTGGGGCCGCGAGTGGCTGGTGATCGCCAATCCGACCTACGGCTCGTTCGATGCGGCGCCGTTCGGGTTCAACTACAAGGCGCCGGCCGACGAACAGCGCAAGGCCAAGTGGGACGTGCTCGATGCCTGGGCAGGCCCGGCCAAGAAATAATGCACAGATTGTGGGCAAATCGATCCACAGCCCCCAAAGACGGGGTTGTGACTCTGCCAGGGCACTAAATCTGCCTAAATAAGAGTCGGATCGAGCGTGTAGAGGTCCTGCGCCTTGCCGACCCCTCGCAGGGCGAATCGGCCGACCGAGACAAGGTCCCGGCGCTTGTAGGCCGGCAGCGCCTCTGCGAACGCCGAGGAAACCAGCACCGGCCGGTCGACCGAGCGGCACATCGAGGCGATGCGGCTCGCCTCGTTGACGGCCGGCCCCACGACCGTGAAGTCGAGCCGGTCGACAGAACCGATGTTGCCGAACAAGACCTCGCCGATGTGCAGGCCGACATACACTTCGGTCGTCGCCCGGCCCTCCCCACCGCGGCGATCGTTCAGTTCGCGCACCCGGCGGCGCATCTCGGCCTCGGCCTTCAGCGCCTTGGCACAGGCCTTGGCGGGATCTTCGGCAGGAAAGATCGCGAGCGTGCCGTCGCCGATCAGCTTCAGCACGTCGCCGCCGGCCTGCTGGATGGACGTGATGACGGCGTCGGCATAGTCGTTCAGCAGCGGGATGATCTCGCCCGGCGCGGCGCTGTCGGTGATGGTGGTGAACGAGCGCAGGTCGGAGAACCACAAGACGGCGTCGATGCGGTCGGCGACGCCGCGCTGGATGCGGCCGTCGAGCACGCGCCGTCCCGCATCGCGGCCGAGATAGACTTCAACCAGCGTGCCGGCGATGCGGGCAAGCGCGCTGCTCTTTATGGCGAGCGCCAGCGTCGGAACGAGGCGGCGCAGCGCGGCGATGTTGGCGTCCGTGAAGCCCTCTTCATGGCGGGTTGCCCAGGCCGAATAAACGCCGTCCATCTCGCCGATCGTACTGCTGCCGGCGAAGCGATGGACGAACACGATGTAGTCGGTGTGGCCCGCGTCCTTGATCTCCTGGACGATCTGATAGTCCGCCGGGTCGCCGAAGCTGATGCGCCGCCGCAGCTCCTCTCCGCCGGTTTGCAGCAGGTGATAGAACGGACTGGCCCGCCAGGATTCGGCGGCGGCGCCCTGGTCGCTGCGGCCATATTCGCGCACTGGCTCTTCCTCCACGCCATCGTCGCGCCAGCGGAAGATTCGGCCCTCGTAGACCGGGTGCAGCGTGTCGATGAAGGCGAGGCCGCGCGCCACGGGGAGGCCCGCGGCGCGGCACTTGTCGCAGAATTCGCGCAACAGCCCGATCTCGTCGATCCCCTCGAGGCCGCGGCGGACGATCCAGTCGGCAATGCGGTCGATGTCTTCGGCGTTCATCGCCCTTATGTAGGAAGCGCGTCGCGGAAGTGACAGGCAGCGACGTGGCCTTCCGAGACGGCTTCCAGCAGCGGGACTTCCGTGACGCAGCGGTCGGCCTTGAGCGGGCAGCGCGGGTGGAAGTGGCAGCCGGACGGCGGGTTCAGCGCGCTGGCGATTTCACCCTTGGCCTTGGCTTTCGCGGTGACGGCGGCGCGGTGGAACGGGTCGGGGATCGCGGCGATCAGGGCACGCGTATAGGGATGGCGCGGATCCTCGAAGATCTCCTGCCAGCTCCCCCGCTCGACGATGCGGCCGAGGTACATCACCGCCACGCGGTCGGAGACATGCTCGACGACGCCGAGATCGTGGCTGATCATGATGTACGAGAGGCCCATCTCGTCCTTGAGGTCGAGCAGCAGGTTGATGATCTGGGCGCGGATCGAAACGTCGAGCGCCGACACCGGCTCGTCGCAGATCACGAGCTTGGGCTTCAGGATCAGGGCGCGGGCAATGCCGATCCTCTGGCGCTGGCCGCCCGAGAATTCGTGCGGATAGCGGTCGGCCTGTTCGGCGCGCAGCCCGACCTTGGCCATCATGTCGGCGACGCGGCTTTCGACCTCGGCCTTGTCGGTAATGCCGTGGATGCGCAGCGGATCGGCCAGCGTGCGGCGCACTGTCTGGCGCGGATTGAGGGAGGCATAGGGGTCCTGGAAGACCATCTGCACCGTGCGCGCCGTGGCCATGCGGTCGACGGTCTTGATGTCGTGGCCTTCGAGCGCGAGACGGCCACGCGTCGGCGGGACCAGTCCCATGATCGCGAGCGCCAGAGTGGACTTACCGCAACCGGACTCGCCCACGAGGCCCAGGCATTCGCCAGCCTTCACGTCGAGCGTGACGCCATCGACCGCCTTCAGGGTCTTCACACCGCCCGCAAGTGCGCTGCCGACCTGGAAATGCACCGCGAGGTCGTCGAGTTTCAGCAGCGGCTCAGCCATGGTGATGGCACCGCACGAGTCCGTCCGCCGGCAACGGCGTGATCTCCGGCGAGACGCTGCGGCAGATATCGGTCACGGCCGCACAGCGTGGATTGAAGCGGCAGCCCGACGGATAGCCCGCGATCGACGGCACCACGCCGGTGATTTCCTGCAGCCGCTGGCGGCCGCGCCGCGAGCGCTCGCCGAGGCGGGGCAGGGAATTGATCAGTCCCTGCGTGTAGGGATGGCGCGGCGCGGCGAAGATCGCGTCGGCGTCCTGCTGCTCGACGATGCGGCCGGCATACATCACGGCCACGCGCCGGCACATGTTGGCCACCAGGCCGAGGTCGTGGCTGATCATCAGGATCGCGGTGCCCTTCGCCGCGCACAGCTCGGCCATCAGATCGATGATCTCGGCCTGCACGGTGACATCGAGGGCTGTGGTGGGCTCGTCGGCGATCAGCAGCTCGGGGCTGCAGGCAAGCGCGATCGCGATCATCACCCTCTGGCGCATGCCGCCCGAGAGCTGATGCGGGAAATCCTTGATGCGCCGCTCGGGCGACGGCACCTGGACCTGTCGCAGGGCGTCCTCGGCACGGTCCATCGCCTCGTTCCAGTTGGCGCCCTGGTGCAGCACGAACATCTCGGCGATCTGGCGGCCGACGGGCGACAGCGGATTGAGCGCCGTCATCGGCTCCTGGAAGATCATGGCGATCCGCTTGCCGCGCAGGCGGCGCCATTCGGCGACGGAGGCGTCCTGGATCTCCTCATTGTCGAGAATGATCCTGCCGCCGCTCAGCGACAGCGGCCGGCGCAGCAGGCCCATCACGGAGAGCGCGGTGATGCTCTTGCCGCAGCCCGACTCGCCCACCAGCCCGAACGCCTCGCCGCGGCCGATCTCGAACGACACCTTCTCCACGGCATTGTAGGTCGCGGCCTCGGTCTTGAGCGCGATGTGCAGGTCCTCGACCCTCAGCAGCGGGCCGCTCATGCGCGCCTCGTCGTCGACTGCGGGTCGAGAATGTCGCGCAGGCCGTCACCCAGCAGGTTGAGGCCCAGCACCGTGAGGAAGATCGCAAGGCCCGGGAACACCGAGAGCCACGGCGCCGTCGTGATCTGGTCGCGCGCTTCGGAGAGCATGCTGCCCCAGCTCGGATAGGGCGGGCGGATGCCGAGGCCGAGGAACGACAGCGCCGCCTCGGACAGGATCGCACCGCCCATGCCGAGCGTCGCGATCACGATCAGCGGCCCCAGGATGTTCGGCAGCACCTGCGTGAACATGATGCGCAGATCGCCGTAACCCAGGATGCGCGCGGCCTGGACGTAGCCCTGGCTCTTCAGCGACAGGACCTGCGCGCGCGCGATGCGGCAGGAGTAGGACCAGCTCGTGAGGCCGAGGGCGATGACGAGGCTGAACAGGCCCGGTCCCAGGATCGCCATGATGGCGAGCGCAAAGACCAGCGAGGGGATGGCCAGCATGAGGTTGGTGAGGCCGCTCACCAGGTCGTCCCACCAACCGCCCCAGTAGCCCGCGGTGAGGCCCAGCGTCACGCCGATCAGGCTGTTGCAGATCTGGCTCACGATGCCGACAGTGAGCGAAATGCGCGCGCCGTGGACGATGCGCGAGTAGATGTCGCGGCCCTGCGCGTCGGTGCCGAACGGGAAGTCCGCCCCGGGCGGGATTTCGGCATTCATCAGGTTGGCGTCGAGCACCGGATCGGTGAGCTGGATGATCGGTGCCGCGATTGCCGCCGCCACGGCGATGCCGACCAGAACGCCGCCGATCCAGAGGGAAGAGCCACCCTTCAGCTTCATCGGTTCAGCTGTAGCGTATGCGCGGGTCGATCGCGACGTAGGCGAGATCGACCAGCGTGTTGATGACGAGGAAGAACAGCACGATCATCAGGATGCAGCCCTGGACGGCCGGCATGTCGCGCTGGAACACCGAGTCGACCATCAGCGAGCCGATGCCGGGCCAGGCGAACAGTTTCTCGACCACCACGGCCTGGCCCATCAGCGAGCCGAACTGGAGGCCGACGATAGTGACCACCAGCACCAGCGCGTTGCGCAGCACGTGCCAGGTGACGACGCGGCGCTCGCTCATGCCCTTGCTGCGCGCGGTGCGCACGAAATCGGCGTTGAGCACGTCGAGCACGGCGGCGCGCGTCGTGCGGGCGAGCAGGGCCATCGGCCCGACGCCCAGCGCCACCGCGGGCAGAATGATGTGCGTCAGCCCGCCGTCGCCATAGCCGAAGCTCGGCAGCCACTGGAGCTTGAGCGCAAAGAGATACATCAGCATCAGGCCGAACCAGAATTGCGACAGCGACAGGCCCGAGATAGCGCCGACCATCGAGAAGGTGTCGATCAGGCTGCCGGGCTTCAGCGCCGCGAAGAAGCCCAGGGTCACGCCGACGCCGATCGCGAACGTCATGGCGGCAAACACCAGCTTCAGCGACGGCCAGATGCGCGGGCCGATCAGCGTCGTCACGGGCTCGCGCGTGCGGAAGGACGTGCCGAGATCGCCGGTCGCGACGTGGGTAACGTACTTGGCGAAGCGCGTCGGCAGCGGATCGTCGAGGCCCATCTCCTTGCGCATCCGCTCCATGACCGCGGGGTCGATGGTGCGGCCTTCTTCGGACATGCCCGAGATGAAGCTGCCCGGTAGCACGGAGAACAGCAGGAAGATCAGCGCGATGACGGCCGCGAGAGTAGGGACGACGTTGGCGATGCGACGGGCGATGACGATGAGCACGGCGGGCTAGCCCGTCGTCCCGACCGAGCGCAGCGAGCGGAGGGATCTCTCAGGTGAACGAGACAAGAGAGACCCCTCGACTACGCTTTGCTTCGCTCGGGGTGACGGTGCCTTCGGCACCGTCACTTGGCCGGCGACTTTTCGTCGACCCAGAGATCTTCGGTGTACTGGTGCGTGATCTCGGTCGGGTTGGCCTGAAGGCCGTGGATCCACGGCTGATAGGCTAGCACGGCCTTGTTGTAGTTGAAGAACCAAACGGGTGCTTCTTCGTACAGGATGTTGTTGGCCTGGCGCAGCAGGTCGACGCGCTTGGCCGCGTCGGTCGTCTGGCCCGCGTCGTCGAGCAGCTTGTCGAACGCCGGATTGTTGAACGTCACGTAGTTGCAGGCCGAGCGCGGCGTCTTGGAATAGAAGCAGCGCAGTTGGGCGAGCGAATCCGGACCCGTCAGGCTCGAGCTGATGACGGCCTGGAAGTCGCCCTTGATGATGACGTCGGTCAGCACCGTGGTCTCGATCAGCTTGGGCTTTGCCTTGATGCCGACCTTGGCCAGCATCGGGATCACCGCTTCGACGATCGGCAGGCCCCAGCTCTCGTTCTGGCTGGTCGTCCATTCGAACTCGAAGCCGTTGGCGTAACCGGCGTCCGCCAGCAGCTTCTTCGCCTTCTCGGGATCGTAGGCGTAGGGCTTGACCGCCTTGTCGAAGGACGGCGAGCTGAGCGGAAGCCAGCTGGTGGCGCGATAGGCCTTGTCCTTGACCAGCCGCTTGATGATCAGGTCGGTGTCGATGGCGTAGTTGATCGCCTGGCGCACGCGCTTGTCGGCGAACGGCTTGAACTCCGGGTTCATGCGCATCGAGCGCGTGAACATCTCGGCCACCTCGAGGATGCCCTTGGAGAGCTCGGGGTCGGCGCGATAGGCCACGTACTGCGCCGGGCCCAGGATCGAGGTGTCGATCTCCTTGTTGCGGAACGCCACGTCGCGCGCCGCGGCCTCGGCCATCAGCTGCACGACGATGCGGTCGGCGTAGGGCTTGCCGGGCTTGTAGAACTTGTCGAAGCGCTCGAGAACGACGCGCGAGCCCGGAATGTGCTCCTTGAACTTGAACGGGCCCAGGCCCACCGGATTGTTGGCGAAGTTGGGCTTCTCGACTTCTTCCTTGGGCAGGATCGCCGTCGTGCCGTCGAAGAAGTAGAAGCCGGGATCGGTGATGTCGGTGATCGTCATCTCGAGCGTGAAGTCGTCGATCTTCTTGAGGCCGGAGATTTCCTTCGCCGTGCCCTTCTCGACGTCGATCGCGCCCTTGATCAGCCGGACGTAGCGCGCGCCGGGATAGGCCTTGGCGCCGTCCATGATACGCGTGTACGACCAGATGATGTCGTCGGCCGTCATCTTGCGGCCGTTATGGAAGTAGGCGTCCTGGCGCAGCTTGAAGGTGTGGACCAGGCCGTCGGGCGAGGCGGTGACCGAGGTCGCGAGCTCCAGCACCAGCTTGTTGGTGCTCGAATCGAAATTGTAGAGCGTGCGGTTGAGCGACTTGCCGACGATCTCGTCCTGGGCACGCGGCGTGGTGTGGAAGTCGAGGCTGCCGAAGCTCGCGGCATAGGGCGCGGTCATGCGGATCGTGCCGCCCTTGCGCGGTGTCGTCTGGGCGCTCGCGGTCGCTGCCCCCAGGACGGCGAGACCGGCGACCGCCAGCCAAACCAGTTTACGCATCCAGCATCCCCTTTTCGAATTGTCGTTGGGCGTATTCCAACGTGCCGGGGGCCTCAGTGCAAGGGGAATGCCGCCAGGTTTCGGCCTGGCAGCGCGTCTTCCTAGCTATTCGTCTTCTTCGTCGTCGCGGCGAGCAGGATCTTCCAGGTTTGGTCGCCCACGATGCCGTCCGCATCCACCCCATTGTCGGATTGGAGGCTTTTGACCGCGACCTCCGTGCCGGCGCCGAAATCTCCGTCGATGCCGAGCGCGAAACCTGCCTGGGCGAGAAGCTTCTGAAGTTGAACGACGTCGTCGCCTTTCGATCCGCGACGAAGGATCGGATGGTCGGAGTCGCCCTGTTGGCCGCTAAGCTGGATGCCCAGGAGGCGGGCAATGGCATTCTTGGCCTTCGTCGTGTAAGTGCGGCGATCATCGAGGCCGTTCAGCAAGCCGTTGATGAGCCGTGTCACCGCGATGAGGTCGTCGTTATCGCAGGCCGCATTGATCTTTTTCGCCTTCCAATACTCGCAGGCAATCCGGAGTGAGAGAACAGGATCGGCGGCGCGCAGAGGGTCGTTCTCGAGGTCAATGCCCAATGCCTTGCCATACGTCTTGTAGTTGGCGCGTCCGGTGAGCTGGATCAGCCCCCGGCCCTTGTAGCGCACCCCGTCGCCCGGCTTGGTGTTTCCGAGGTCTTTGCGTCCCTCGTAGTCGGCGCCGGACGCAAACTCCTCCGTCGTACGGAAGCCTGCCGACTCGTGGCAGGTCTGGCCGAGAAAATGCGCGGCGCGCAGAGGGGTGTTGATTTCGTATTCGTCGAGCGTTGAGGCAAGGACTTCGCCCACGGCCGCGATGATCTTGGCCTGATGGTCGGCAAGTTCTCCCGAAAAATGCGGCGCCACTTCCCGCATCGTTTGAGCATCGACAGGAATCATTTCCCTCTCCCCGGTTGAATCTTGCACAGTATCATCAACTATTATGACCGATCCATGTAAGACCGCCACGGGCCAAGTGGGAGAGGGACGCAACCTGGAGGTCGGTCAGGCATTAAATTCGCATGCAAGTCTCCGACGTGATGACCCGCGAGGTCGAAACCGTGCCGCCCGACGCCTCGCTTCAGAGTGCGGCCGAAGCCATGGAGCGAGGGGGCGTCGGTTCCCTGCCGGTCTGCCAGGGCCGCCGGCTGCTGGGCGCCATCACCGACCGCGACATCGTTGTGCGCGGCGTGGCGACCGGGGCATCGCCGGTCGACATGCTGGTGCGCGATTGCATGAGCGAGGATATTGCCTACGTCTTCGAGGACGAGGATGTCGAAGCCGCGCTAAAGCGCATGGAGGCGCTGCAGGTCCGCCGTCTCGTCGTCCTCGACCGCCAGAAGAATCTGGTCGGCATCGTATCCCTGGGCGACATTGCCGCCGAGCCGCGCGCGACAGACGCCGAGCATCTCGGCGAAGCGATCGCCGAGATCTCACAGCCATCCTTGCCGCTCAAGTAAGGCCGCTCAAATAGGAGAGGCCGGCACCACGTAGCCGTCGCGGCGGGGGTCGCAGCCGCCGGTGTAGACGCGCGTCTCGGGATCGATCGCAACGCCCTGCATGCCACCCACCTTCATGGTCCAGTCCGGACCGCTTGTGAGGTCGTGGCCGCGCTCGCGCAGCTCGGCATGGACCTTGGACTCGACGCGCGATTCGAGCAGCACGGCGCGACCATCGGTGAGACGGGCGCGCGGGGCCTCGATCGCCTGCTGCAGCGGCAGGGCGTAGTCGACGTACTGCACGAACGCCTGCGGCTGGGTCTGCAGGATGCCGTAGCTGCCGGGCGTGCCCAAGGCGAGCACCGGCGTGCCGTCTTTCTGGGTCACGATCGAGGGCGCCACGCACACCGGCATGATCTCGCCGATCTTGGCCCGGTTGGGGCTCTTGGGATTGACGTCCGCCCAGTAGAGGAAGTTGTTGCAGCAGACGCCGGTGCCCGGCACCACGACGCCCGAGCCAAACACGCTGCCGAGGCTCTGCGTCACGCACACCATGTTGCCTTCGGCATCGCCGATCGAGAACGACGTCGTGTGGCCTTCTTCCGTGACGTCGGGCGTCCACTGCTCGGTCGGACCAGTGATCGGCTTCTTGTCGCGCACGCGCGCGCGCAGACCTTCGATGTGGCCGTCGGAGAGCAGCTCGGCCAGTTTCTGCTTGGAGGGCGTGCCGGTCTTGATGCGCACGCCCGCGGCGACGCGGATGGCGCGCAGCACGGTGTCGATATGCTCGACGCCGTTGCGCGGCATCTTCGCGAGGTCGAAGCCTTCGAGGATGCGCAGCGTGAGGAGATACTGGAACGACTCGCAAGGCGGCGGCGGCACGTGCACGGTGCGGCCGCGATAGTCGGCAGTGATCGGATCGACCCATTCGATCTTCACGTCGCGCAGATCGTCCATGGTCAGCACGCCGCCCAGCTCCTGCAGCCGGTCGACCAGCTTCTGGCCGAGTGCGCCGCCGTAAAGAAGTTTGGGGCCTTCGGCCGCGATCGCCTCGAACGTCTTGGCGAGATCGGGCTGCTTCAGCACGGCGCCCAGCTTGGGCGTGCCGCCCTCGATGCCGTCGAGATAGTTGGCCTTGAAGGCGGGCGCGAGCGTAGCGTGCCGGCTGAGCTCGCTGCCGCCGCCGTTGAACTCCTCGACGTTGAACTCGATCATCGAGTAGCCGTCACGCGCGAGCTTGATCGCGGGCGCGAACAGTTCGGGCAGCTTCTTGGTGCCGTAAGTGCTCACCATCTCGCACCAGCCGCCGAGATTGCCCGGCGCGCCGACGGCGACCGGCCCGCGAATGAGCTGTTCGCGGTTGTTGAGCTTGTCGAGCGGGAACTTGCGCGGGATCGCGCCCATGAACGAGAGCGAGCGCACGCGCTTTTCCTTCGCCACATAGACGGTGGCGAGCCCCTGGCCCGCGAGGCCGGACATATAAGGTTCGACGACATTGAGTGCGGCGGCGGTGGCGGCCGCGGCATCGAAGGCGTTGCCGCCATTGGAGAGGATGCGCGCACCGGCGGCGGCGGCGAGAGGATGCGCCGCGGCCACCATGCCGTGCCGCGATGCGATTGTCGGACGCTTACCGTGCTGCAACATGATCCCCTGCCTCCCGATTTAGGCGGCGATGGTGGCGAGTTCCGCGCGTCGGGACCAGCGCAATTTGCGCATGCCGGTCTGTCCGCGATAAAGGACGGCATGACCCTGACAAGACGTTCGACGCTTGGATCTTCCTTGGCGGCTGTCGCCACTCTCCCCCTCGGCACGGCCGCGCAGGCCGAGACCTGGCCCGCCAAGCCGCTTACCATCGTCGTGCCCTATGCGGCCGGCAGCGCCACGGACACGCTGGCGCGCATCATGGCGGAGGAGCTGACGCCGCGGCTGGGCCAGACGGTGATTGTCGACAACAAGGGCGGCGGCAACGGCTCGATCGCGGGCGGCTACGTCGCGCACGCAGCTCCCGACGGCTACACGATGATGATCGCCACGGCGGCCACCCATGCCGGCAATCCCAATCTGATGAAGGCCGTGCCCTACGATTCGCTTGCGGACTTCACGCCGGTCGGCTTCTACGGCTTTCTTCAGTTCGTGCTGCTGGTGCGCAACGAGCCTGGCAACGAAACGCTCGACTCCTTCGTCAAGCGCGCACGGACCGCCAAGCCGCCGTTCACCTCGGGCGCGGGCACGCCGTCGGCGCGCGTGATCACGGCGACGTTGGCCGAGCGCACCAAGTCGGAAATGGTCTACGTGCCCTACAAGGCCGCGCCGCAGGCGTTGGCCGATCTGCTGTCGGGCCAGATCGACATGACCTTCGCCGACGTGGCGATCGCCGTGCCGCAAGTGAAGGCGGGCAAGGTGAAGGCGCTGGTGCTGGCCTCCGACGCGCACGCGCCCCAGTTGCCGGGGGTTCCGACCTTCCAGGAAGCGGGACTCGGCCAGTTCGCGCTCGATGCCTGGTTCGTGCTGATGATGCCGTCGAAGACGCCGCCGGAGATTGCGGCCAAGGTCGACAAGGCGGTGCAGGACATCGTCGTCGATCCCAAGGTGATCGAGCGGTTGCACGCGATGTCGTTCGAGCCAAAGCGTATGCCTGCCGCCGGCGTGAAGCCTTTCATCAAGTCGGAGATCGACAAATGGGGCCGACTCGCCAAGGCCGCCGGCATCGAGAAGGAATGACATCATGACCGAGCCGCGCCGCCTCGAATTCGGCTGGTTCCTGCCGACCGCCGGCGACACCACGGCCTATGGCCTGGCCTCCGCACAGGTCGCGCCCTCGCTCGAGCTGTTCGACAAGGTCGTGGCCGCGGCGGAGACGGCGGGCTTCGAGTACATGCTGGTGCCGGTCCAGACTGCCTGTTGGGAGGCCTGGATCTCGAGCGCCATGATGGTCGCGCGCTCGAAGTCGATGCGGATGCTGGTGGCGGCGCGGCCGTCCTATATCAACCCGGTGCTGCTGGCGAAGATGGTCACCGCCTTCGACCAGCTGTCGGGCGGGCGCATCTGCATCAACCTGATCGCGGGCCAGAGCGAGGCCGAAAACGAATCCGAAGGCGTGAAGTGGGGCAAGGAAGAGCGCTACGAGATCATGGACGAGGAAGTCTCGATCCTGAAGGCGCTGTGGACGACGCGCGGGCCCGTCACCTTCGACGGCAAGTTCTACCAGTTGAAGGGTGCGCAGATCCGGCCCGCGCCGTTCCAGAAGCCGCATCCGCCGTTCTACCTCGGCGGCGGTAGCCGGCAGGCCTGGGAGATTTCGGCCAAGCATTCCGACGTGCATCTTTTCTGGGGCGACACCTACGAACGCATCCGCGCCAACATGGCGGAGATTAAGGCCATGGCCGCCCGTCATGGCCGCGAGAGGGACATCGGCTTCGGCATGCGCTTGCAGATCGTCTGCCGGCCGACCGAGAAGGAGGCGTGGGACTTCGCGCATGAGCTGATCGGACATGCGAGCGAAGCGCAGAAGGCGTTCGTGCGCGAGCGCTTCGCGACGTCGGAGGCGAACCGCCGCGTGCGCGAACTCGCGGCCGGTGGAGAGGTGATCGAGCGCAACCTGTGGACCGGCATCACCCAGGTCCGGCCGGGCGCGGGCATCGCCATCGTGGGCAATCCCGAGCAGTGCGCGGCGACCCTGCAGGACTTCATCGACCTCGGCTGCCACTCGTTCTGCCTGTCGGGCTACCTGCACGACGAGGAAGCCGAGCGCTTCGGCAAATGGGTGATGCCGATCCTGCGTGAACGCAATAAAGCGCGGATGCTGGCAGCGTGAAGTAAGGCCCGTGCAGCGACGTCTTTAGCGCCGGCTCATCCTTCTACGCAAAGACCAGTCGCCCATTAAGGAATGCGCGACCGCCAATGCGACCGTCGCGAGGACTGTCGTGGCGACGGCCAGCGTCAAGGGAACAAGCATCTCGTCCATGGCGCGCCCCTAGTTTCTGCCGAACCAGTAGGACGAGGCCGGACTTCCAGACTCGGCGATGGATGGATCGGTCACGACCGTCGCAGGCCGTAGCTGCCGATGATGATGGATGGTTGACCAGGCCTGCAACACGCTGGCGCCACACAGGACCAAGACAATCGCAAGAGCGAATGTCCCGAACAGGCTCAGCACGATATGAGGAAAGGGCTGCATGATGTTGATCGTCGATCGATAGTGGAATCGGGGGAGCCCGCAGGCTCCCCCGGCCCCCCAGCGTCAGAAGCCCGCGCCGGCGGCACCCTCCGGCGTTGTGGCCGCCGGTTTCGGCGCCTCGGCAACGAAGGCCTCCGTGGTGATGAGGAGCGGTGGATCGTTCAGGCGGCGCGCCGCAGCAGCGGCTTGACGTCGAGCACGCCCATGACGTCGCTCTCCTTCATGATCAGGAGTTCCTCGCCGTCGATCTTCACTTCGGTGCCCGACCATTTGCCGAACAGGATGCGGTCACCCGCCTTGACGTCGAGCGCCACGAGCTGGCCCTTGTCGTCGCGGGCACCGGGCCCAACGGCCACTACCTCGCCCTCCATGGGCTTTTCCTTGGCCGTGTCGGGAATGATGATGCCGCCGGCGGTCTTTTCCTCGGCATCGATGCGGCGCACGACGATACGGTCGTGCAGCGGGCGGAAATGCATGCAGATCCTCCTGGTGCAGAACAATAGGGTCATGAACCCGAACCTGTCGGCCCGGACAAAAAGCGATTTAGAAAATCGATTTTTTCCGGTCAAGAGTTTGCCTGAATTTTTTTTGGCGTTCCCTGATTTCCACACCCTTGACGCCGCCGGAAGCAATCCTAGATCGCTTCGTCGTCGGGAGCTGAACGGCTTCCGATGACAGAGGCCCGCCCTTCGGGGGGCCGATCGCAACCATCGCTCAGAGGAGGATGACATATGCGTACCGATTTCGACTTCTCACCGTTCTATCGCGCCACCGTGGGCTTCGACCGGGTTTTCGACCTGCTCGACTCCGTGTCGGCCCAGACCACCGGCAACGGCTACCCGCCCTACAACATCGAGAAAGTGTCCGACGATTCGTACCGGATCGTGATGGCGGTGGCTGGCTTTGCCGAGGCCGAGCTCAACGTGACCCAGAAGGAGAGTGAGCTCCTGATCACCGGTCACGCCGCGCCCAACGGCGACGCCGACAAGGAGTATCTCTATCGCGGCATCGCCGGGCGCGATTTCGAGCGCCGCTTCCAGCTCGCCGATCACGTGAAGGTTCTCGGGGCAAAGCTCGCCAACGGCCTGCTCACGATCGAGCTCAAGCGGGAAATCCCGGAAGAGAAGAAGGCGCGCGCGATCCGCATCGAGGCGGACACCGCCCCGCGCAAGATCACGCAGCAGTAAGCACGAAGTCGTGGCGGAGGGCGCGCCTGCGCTCTCCGTCCTCGTTGCCATCCATTTCCAGACAGGAGGTAAGTATGACGATCGGGTCAGCTGCTTCCCTGCCCGGCCATGGGCAAGAAGCATCTTTTTCGACATTCCATTCCTTGCGCCGGCATGGCCGTGCTCCGGTGATGCGTCGCCTGGCGACGGCAAGCGCCCCTCGGCGGCACCTGCCACGTATCGCCCTGGCTGACGATCCGCCGCGCGGGCGCATCATGGTCGCGGCGCACGAACCAACCCTCGTGTTGGACCTTCAGCGTATCCTCCGCGATGCAGGTTATCGTGCGGTAGGCCCTGCAGGTTCCGCCGAGGAAGCTGCACGGTTGGCGGGGCGGCGGCCCATCGATGCCGCGATCGTGGACCAGGCCATGCAGAACGCGGGGGCCATGGCTGAAAGACTTGCGGACGAGGGCATTCCCTTCGTCTGGCTGACCGACGGATCGGCGCCGCCGCCGTCCCACGGCCGCACCGCGACGGTCGGCAAGCCCGTCACGAGCGCAAAGCTGGTCCCGGCCCTGGAGCGCACACTTTCGTCGGGCCGAGGGTTGCCCGCGGACAGCTTCTATCCCGTGCCGCCGCCTCAGCCGGTGTGGCCGAGAGTCTTTCCGCAGCTTTAAGGGGCTCATTCAGGACAACTCGAACGCTCAGCAGGCGCGCCGAAGCGGAGCAATATTGGAGCCAACCGCCGGTGGGGCGGCCGCGTCACTCGTCCGCCGCCGCCCTATCGCGCGGCGGGACCGATGCGGCATACTGTAGGTCACTTTGAACCGAGAGGATGCTCGCCATGACCGAGATCACCAGGCGCCTGTTGCTGGCTGGAACCGCCGCCGCGCCGTTTGCCGGCTGGAGACACGTTGTCGATGCTGCCGTGCCGAAGGACACCGTCGTCTTCGCCAAGCAGATCGACGACCTCATCTCGCTCGATCCGGGCGAGAGCTACGAGATCTCGGGCGGAGAGATCGCCACGAACGTCTACGACCGGCTGCTGCGCTTCGAAGCGGAGGATCTGAGCAAGCTGGTGGGCGGCGTCGCCGAATCCTGGACGGTGTCGCCGGACGGCAAGACCTTCACCTTCAAGATCCGCCCGAACCTCAAGTTTCATTCGGGTGCGCCGGTGACGGCGGAAGATGTGGAATTCTCCCTGCAGCGCGTCGTGATGATCGCCAAGACGCCGGCCTTCCTCATCACCCAGCTCGGCTGGACGAAGGATACGGTCAAGGATCTGGTGAAGGCGAGCGGCGACACGGTGACCGCCAAGATCACCGCGGATCTCGCGCCGTCGCTGGTGCTGAGCCTGATGACCTCGATCGTCGCCTCGGTGGTGGAGAAGAAGGTGGCGCTGGCGCACGAGACCAATGGCGACTACGGCAACGGCTGGCTGAAGACCAACTCGGCGGCCTCCGGGGCCTTCAAGCTGGTCTCGTGGAAGGCCAATGAAAGCGTCACCCTCGAAGCCAATCCCAACTTCCGTCTGGGGGCGCCGGGAATGAAGCGCGTGGTCATTCGCCACGTGCCGGAGCCCGCCTCGCAGCGCCTGCTGCTGGAGAAGGCCGATGCCGATTTCGCCCGCGACCTGACGCCGGACCAGATCAAGCCGCTGGCCGGCAACCCCGACATCAAGGTCGAGTCCTTCAAGGCCGCCAACACCTTCTACATGGGCCTGAACCTGGGCTACGAGCCGCTCGCCAATCCCAAGGTGCGCCAGGCGATGAAGCTGCTGGTCGACTACGACGGCATGGTGAAGAGCTTCCTGGCCGGCCGCTTCTTCGTCCAGCAGAGCTTCCTGCCGCTCGGCTACTTCGGCGCCATTGCCTTGACGCCCTACAAACTCGACGTGGCGAAGGCCAAGGCACTCTTGGCGGAGGCCGGTTTTCCGGACGGCTTCGCGGTGAAGATGGCCGCGCCCAATGCCCCGCCCTGGACCGAGATCTCGCAGTCGGTGCAGCAGACGATGGGCCAGGCCGGCATCAAGGTGTCGATCGAGCCGATGGAGCTGAAGGCGGTGATCGGCCAGTACCGCGCCCGCTCGCACCAGATCGCCATGCTCTCGTGGGGGCCGGACTATTTCGATCCGCACACCAACGCCGACAGTTTCGTGCACAACGACGACAACTCCGACAATCCCAAGATCAAGCCGATCGCCTGGCGCAACAGGTGGTTCATCCCCGAGATCACCAAGGACATGCTGGCGGCTGCGCGGGAACTCGACACGGCCAAGCGCGCCGAGCAGTACGCCGTACTGCAGAAGAAGGTGACGGAGGAGGGCCCGTACATCTTCATGTTCCAGAACAACATCCAGGTCGCGCGGCGCGCGACGACGACTGGGTACACGCCCGGTCCCTCCGGCGACCTGAGCTACTTCCGCAAGATCAAGAAGTCCTGACGCGTTGACCGCCAGGAGCCTGGCCAAGCGGTCGGTGAGCATCCTCGTTTCGGTGGGGCTCACCTTCCTCGGGCTGACGTGCGTCACCTTCTTCATCGGCCGGGTCATTCCCATCGACCCGGTGCTGGCGATCGTCGGCGACAAGGCCTCGAACGAGACATACGCGCGGGTGCGCGCCGAGATCGGGCTCGACCTGCCGCTGCCGGTGCAATACTGGCGCTACCTGATGAAGGTGGTGCAGGGCGATTTCGGCAGTTCCGTCATCACCTCGCATCCCGTGCTGCAGGACCTGCTGCAGGTGTTTCCCGCCACCCTCGAACTGGCGGTGCCGGCGCTGTTCATCGGCGTGGTCGTGGGCGTCCCGATGGGCGTGGTGGCGGCGACCCATCGCGGCCGCTGGCAGGATCAGCTGATCCGGCTGCTGTCCCTTTTCGGATATTCGATGCCGGTGTTCTGGCTGGGCCTGGTCGGCCTGTTGCTGTTCTACGCCGTTCTCGGTTGGGTCGGCGGGCCGGGCCGCCTGGATGTCGGCTTCGACGACATCGTCACCCCGGTCACCGGCATGATCACCGTCGACAGCCTGCTGGCCGGTGAATACGAGGTCTTCTGGAACGCGGTCTCGCACCTGCTGCTGCCCGCTTCGATCCTGGGCTACCTGTCGCTTGCCTACATCGCGCGCATGACGCGCAGCTTCATGCTGGCGCAGTTGCGGCAGGAATATGTGCTGGCCACTCTGGCAAAAGGCCTTTCGCCCTGGCGCGTCGTCTGGGTGCATGCGCTAGGGAATGTGTGGGTGCAGCTCGTCACCGTCATCGCGCTCACCTTCGGCAACCAGCTCGAGGGGGCAGTCCTGACCGAAACGGTGTTCGCGTGGCCCGGCCTCGGCCTCTATGTGAAGAATTCGCTGTTCAACGCCGACCTCAACGCCGTCCTGGGCGGCACGGTGCTGGTGGGTGTGGCCTTCATCACGCTGAACATGCTCTCTGATCTGATTTACCCGCTGGTCGATCCGCGCGCGAGGGACCGGTGATGCCCCTCATTCCTGAAAGCGGGCGCGCCTGGTTGCTGGATCCCACACCGGCCAGCCGGATGCAGGCGCGCTGCGGCCGCTGGTTCCGTGCCTGGCTCGGCTTCCGCCGCAACGGACTGGCGATGACGGGGCTCGGCATCGTGCTGTTGCTGGTGCTGATGGCAGTCTTTGCGCCGCTGATCGCCGATCGACAGGCCACCACCTTGCAGGATCTGGGCAACCGGTTGCAGCCGGTGAGCTGGCATCATCTCTTCGGCACCGACGAGCTGGGACGGGACATCTTCGCCCGCGTGGTCTTCGGTTCGCGCATCACGCTCACCATCGTGGCCATGGTCGCGGTGATCGTGGTGCCCGTTGGCCTCGCCATCGGCCTGCCGGCCGGCTATTTCGGCGGCATCGTCGACAAGGTGCTGATGCGCATCACCGACATCTTCCTGTCTTTCCCGCGCCTGGTGCTGGCGCTCGCCTTCGCCGCGGCCCTCGGTCCCGGAATCGAGAACGCTGTGATCGCGATCGCGCTCACGGCCTGGCCGCCCTATGCCCGCCTTGCCCGCGCCGAGACGCTGACAAGCCGGCGGGCCGAATTCATCCAGGCCGCGGAACTGCAGGGCGCCTCCGCGTTGCGCATCATCGCCACGCAGATCGTGCCGATCTGTCTGCCGAGCGTGATCATCCGGCTGACGCTCGACATGGCCGGCATCATCCTCACCGCCGCAGGGCTGGGCTTCCTCGGCCTGGGCGCACAGCCGCCGGCGCCGGAATGGGGGGCGATGGTTTCGTCCGGACGGCAGGTGCTGCTCGATCAATGGTGGGTCGCGACCATTCCGGGCCTGGCCATCTTCATCGTCAGCCTGGGCTTCAACCTGCTGGGCGACGGGCTGCGCGACGCGGGCGACGCAAGGTCATGACCGATCCGTTGCTCACCGTCCGCAACCTCAGCGTCACCTATCCCGGCGACGATGGCGACGTGCGCGCCGTGCGCAACGTGAGCTTCACCCTGGGCCGAGAACGCCTGGGCATCGTGGGAGAAAGCGGCTCCGGCAAATCGACGACGGGACGCGCCATCATGGGTCTCGTCGGTCATCCGGGCCGCATCACGGCGGACGAATTGCGGCTGGGCGATACCGACCTGCGCGGCCTCTCGGAGCGCGGCTTCCGCCAGCTGCGCGGCAAGCGGATCGCCATGGTGCTGCAGGATCCAAAATATTCGCTCGATCCGGTGATGTCGGTCGGCCAGCAGATCGCCGAGACGCACCGCACGCATCTGCGCAGCAACCAGCGCGACGCCAAGCGCGCGGCGCTGGAGATGCTCGAGGCCGTGCACATCCGCGACCCCGAGCGGGTCTACGCGATGTATCCGCACCAGGTCTCCGGCGGCATGGGCCAGCGCGTGATGATCGCCATGATGCTGATCGCGGGACCGGACATCCTGATCGCCGACGAGCCCACGTCGGCGCTCGACGTCACCGTGCAGACGCAGGTGCTGGCCATCATGGACGAGCTGGTGCGCCGCCGCGGCATGGGACTGCTCCTGGTCAGTCACAACTTGCACCTCGTCTCCTCGTTCTGCGACCGCGTGCTGGTGATGTACGCCGGACAGGTGCTGGAGACCTGCGAAGCCGGAAAGCTGTCGGAGGCGACGCATCCCTATACGCGCGGCCTGCTTGCCGCCCTTCCGAGGCTGGGTGATCGCCGGGCGGAGCTGCCGCAATTGCAGCGCGACCCCGCCTGGATGGCGGACCTCGCATGATCGCGCTCGAAGACGTGACCATCGCCTACGGCACCGGCCCGCGCGCCGTGGCGGCTGTCCAAGATTTCACGCTGGCCGTTCCCGAAGGCGAAGCGGTCGGACTGGTGGGCGAATCCGGCTCGGGAAAATCGACGGTGCTGCGCGCCGTCGCCGGGCTGATCCCGCATGCGAAGGGTGAGATCACGCTGGCCGGTGTCCGCGTGGATCGCCGCCGCACCACGGCACAGCGCAAGATGAGCCAGATGGTGTTCCAGGATCCCTATGGTTCGCTGCATCCCAACCAGACGGTGGACCAGATCCTGGCCCTGCCGGTCGCGATCCACCGGCTGGACCGCGGCGAGGCGCGCATCGTCCAGGCGCTCGGCGAAGTGGGCCTCGGCCGCGAGCATCGCTATCGCTATCCGCACCAGCTGTCCGGGGGCCAGCGCCAGCGCGTGGCCATCGCCCGCGCCCTGATCCTGGAGCCGCGCATCCTGCTGCTCGACGAGCCCACCAGCGCGCTCGACGTCTCGGTGCAGGCGGAAATCCTGAACCTGCTCGCCCGCCTGCGTCGCGAGTACGGGCTTACACTTCTGATGGTCAGTCACGATCTCGCGGTCATCGCGCACCTCTGCGAGCGCATCGGCGTAATGACCGGCGGCCGGCTTGTCGAGATCACCAGCGCGACGGCGATGGCGAACAACCAGGTGACGCACGACTACACGCGCGAACTCCTGCGCTCCAACGCCGGGTTCGACCGCAGCAGCGTCGGCGGCGGCGAACCAATCAAGGCCTCTCAAGACTGACGTCCACGGACGTCTCGGGGTTGCGGTCGCCGTTGGGATCGACCAGGACGCCCGGAGCGAAGCGGATGCGCACAGGCTGCACCTCGCGGTCGAGACAGAGGTGGACGTAGTTGTTGCCGTCGTTCAGATCGCCTAGCGCAAAGGGAGCCAGGCTATCGGTGGCCGTGACGACGGTGTAGCCGGTGCGGTGTGCCTCGGCGTCCTTGTCCGGTGCGGGCTTCACACCTCCGGCCCAGACGACCATGACGACCGTACGCGTTCCGGGAACCGGGCAATCGCTGGGAATGGAGCCGGCCTTAAAGCCCAGCGCCAGCACCATCTCCGGACCGTTGGACAGCGCAATCACCGGAGCGGACAGGCCGTGTGCGTCCACGCCTCCGGCAAGAGCCAACGGCCCCCCGATCACCACCTTCACGGGCGGGTCCGTTGCCTCGCGTCCCAACTCGCCAATCAGGAGCACCGTATGGTTCTTGAAGGGGGAGCTCGCGGGGCGCGTCGTCGCGCAGGCAGGATGCAGCTGGGCACCGGAACGCGTGATGACGGTAAAGGTGAGCGGATCGATCGGGCCCACCACGCGCCGCGAAAAGGTCACGGGGATGCCGTCCGCGCCGGGGGCCTCGCGACACTCCAAAAGCAAACTCGACTGCGGTGGCAGCGCGTGATCCAGCCCGAAGAAGGCGCTGACGATGCGAGGCGGTTCGTCATCCAGGGAGGTGCGCGGCGGCGTGGCCGCGCAGGCAGCGAAGCAGGTCGACAGCAACGGCACCGTCATCCAGCAAAAAACTTTTCTCAATGCCGAACTCCAGTCTTCCCTGTTTGCTTTGCCGGTTGCGCTTGTTGGACCTGCTTCTGCGCGCGGTGTTCAGGGCGGCGTCGTGTCGGCTTTTTCCCAGCCCTTGCCGGGATCGAAGAGCGTAATCTCCGCGGCGCGCCTGCCGGTGTCGGGGCCGAGGTCCTGCTCATAGACGTCGCCCGAGAAGCTGACGATGAAAGTCATTACGCCCGTTTCTCCGTAGCGCACGGGCCAGGCGATCGCGGCAAAGCCCCCGATCATCCGGCCATTGACGATGTAGCCACGGGCGCCGCCCGGTGCTGCCGGGCCCTGACCGTAGAGCAGCCGAAACCTGTAGCCGTAGTAGCCCTCGGCCGGCCCGTCGCCCGGCTGCGCCTTCGCAACCAGGGCGCCCAACGGGCTCTGCGGTGCGCCGGGCGGCGTCTCCCAGTAGAGCCCATCCTTCCGGCCGGGCGTGCTCATCAATCGACGGGCGTAGGT
Organism: Enhydrobacter aerosaccus; assembly: GCA_903915535.1. Classification (GTDB taxonomy): domain Bacteria; phylum Pseudomonadota; class Alphaproteobacteria; order Reyranellales; family Reyranellaceae; genus Reyranella; species Reyranella aerosaccus_C. The sequence goes on along the minus strand of CAIWTJ010000204.1, from coordinate 13,494 downwards.
CGCGGCGCCAGTCCCCATCGGATCGAGGGCTGCGTATTCCTGTTGCGCATCGACAAGAGCGAGCAGGCTCTGCACGACGGTGAGTTCGTTGCGGCCGATCTGCTGCGCCTGGATTTCCCGGCGTCCGGTGTCGACGTCGAATCTCCAGGTGCTGCCTTCCTTCACGATCGGAATGGGCATGATATATCCGGTCGTACCCACGCGGACCTGGGCCTTTGCCTCGCCCGAAAGCACGATCTGGTGCGCCTGGTCCCACGCGGCGAGGAATTTGACGCGCTCCTGGTCTTCGTCGTCCCGGCTTCCCGGAACGAAATCGCGCCAGCCCGCGCCCAGTATTGCCGAGACAGTCTGATCGTCGTCCTTGCGGATGGCCTCGGTCAGCGTATTGGCCGCCGCGTCGGCCGAGGGGAACGTCCGCTCAGAAGGCGGAGTCTGGGCGCTCGCTGCCAGCGACAGGGAAACGGCGACCGCAATGACGGGAAGGCAGCGTCGAACGACTGCGGCAATCATCGCCGACCTCCGCCGCCCGTCGGGCCGGCGCCGCCATGGGACGCGGCACGATTCATCTGCTGCTGGCCGCGGGCGGTTTCCCGGGAGACCTGCTGGCCGTTGTTGACGCCGCTCACCGCATTCGGCCGCTGCGCCGCACCGCGGTTCTGAACGCCGCCTCCGGTAGGTCGCGTCGCCGGGCCTCCTCCGCCGGGTCGCTGAGCAGGACCGCCGGCTCCCGGCCGTGCACCGTCGGGACGCCCGCGAAACTGTTCGCGCTGGGCCGTTCCGGGGCGCGGCTGTCCGAATTGCCGGCTCGTGCCGGCATCGCGATAGGGGACAGCCCTGCGGTGTTCCGGATTGTGTCGCCACCTGCCATCGGCATTGACGGTCGCGCGGTTGAAGCTGTTGTCGATGTTGACCGCTCGGTTGACGTTCACGTTGACGTAGGAATTGCCGCGGCCGCCCCAGTTCCAGCCACCGAACAGCGCGCCGGCGGCGGCGAAGCCGAGGCCCCACAGGAAGCCGCGCATCAATGCGCCGGCCACGGGATGATGGACGGGCGGATAGGTTGGATAGGGCCATGGCCCATATACCCACGTGGGATTGTAGGACGGCACGTAGACGATCGTCGGATCCGCCGGCGCGATCACGTATTGCACGTTGTCGCCCGCCCCTTGGGTGGTGACCGTCTGTTGCGGCGTGCTCTGCAGATTTCCGGCGGCGGCGGCCCGGGCGCGCAGGCGCTGGACGGCATCGGCCACATCCTGCTCCTGGCCGATCGTCGCGTCGCCCAATCTCTGGGTCCATTCGAGATGCTCGTCCATCTGCGCCAGCACGCCCGGGAAAGCGACCAGCGACTTCACGCTCGTGTCCCAGTCCTTGTCTTTCACGGCGGCGACGGCGGCATCGCCTTTCAGATTTGGATTGGCTTTCGACCAGCGGGCCGCCTCGACCACTTCGAGCGGATAGCCCGCGGCCATCAACAGCTGCGACAGAAGCGGATCGGGATAGAGAGCGACCGGTGCGAGCATCTGGTCGAGCTCTTCGGGCTTGAATTTCTTCGTGCCGTCCTGCGCCTGCAGAGCGCGCGCTGCGGCCATCGCGCCGGCGGCGGCGGCGAAGGCGAGCAGGGCGCGTCGCTGCACCGAGGGGGCCTCTATCCTCACTTCTTCTCGAGCTTGAAGTCTCGCCAGATCAGAATGCCGGTGGCGTTCTGAAGCACCGTGCCATCGAGCTGCTTCTGCAGTTCGTGCGCGTTCGGACGCCAGATGACGGTGGCCTGGCCGGTGAAGCCGGCGAACCTATCGGTGCCACCGGTCAATTTGTAGGTGCCGCGGCAGCCCAGCATGTTGAAGCCCGCGCATTCCCATTCGCCGTATGTCTTGGCGCCATCGTCGGCCGTCGACGTGCAGGCGCCGGAGCCCGTCTGATGAGTCGTGTCGAGGTCGACGCGCAGCATGCCGGAACAGGCAATCTGGCCGCCCGCGACCGGACCTTCGTCGGTCTCGATGAACAACGTGCCACCCAGGGCGGTGACGATGGTCGCCTGCCGCTCGGCACTCCTCAGGATCGAGCCATCTGCCTTGACGACCGCGAAGGCGTTGAACGACTGCGGTCCGTCCTGCGCGTGGGCCTGCGAGGCAATGACCGACAACCACGCCAGAAGAGCCGCACCGGCGAGACGACGGGCCAAGGAGATGAAAATCATCGCGGGCCTCACTTGAAGTCGATGAAGACGGCATCGGCGCCGAGCGAGAGCGCCAGGCCCGTCCGCCGGGCGCGCAGGCTGATCAGCACGCCGTTGGTATTCTGCAGCCACAGATCGCCCGTGCTCTTGTCCGCGACGGCGATACCGTAGCGGGCCTGGCCATAGGCGCCGGGAAACTGGCGCAGCTCCTTCAGATTGTAGACGTCGCCCGTTGCCTGCATCTTGGACGCGCCGAAGCCGCCCACGCCCAGGCCGCCGACCGAGAACCGGTAGCTCTTGCCCTGGAAGGAGAGCGTGCCGCCGCCGAGATTGGCACTGCCGATGAAGGCGACCTGCACCTGTTCGATCTCGACGGACCCGCTCTTCACCTTGTCCTGGGCCTGCGCGCCGAATGCCACGAGCCCCGTTGCCGCGGCCGATCCGGCGAGCAGCCGCCGCCGGCCAAGAATCAGATCTTCCGTCACGGATCGTCTCCCTAGAAGCGGGCCGTCAGTCCGAGGACCGGACCGTGCAGCACGAGATTGACGCTACGCGAATCGAGACCGCTGCCGGCCGAGTAGTTGATGCCGAGCGCGCGGTATCCCAGCACGGCGGACCACGTCGTCGATCCCGGACTGAAGTCATAGGCGTAGCCCGCAAAGGTCTGCCAGGTGAACTGGCTGCCGACGCCGAAGCCGCCGACATCGCCGCGCAGGCGCAGATGATGGTTGGGTGCAAGGTCGTGCCGCACGGCGAAGCCCAGGATCGGATCGGCCCAGTCCATGCTGCCGCTGCTGGCCACGGCGAAGCCTCCGGTGCGGGACAGGCCGATGTCAAAGGGAGTGCTGATGGATCCGGTCGCGGTGAAGGCGAGATCGATGTCGGTGCTGACGTGCCAGTAGCGGAGTCCCACCAGGGCGTCGATCGCGGTCGTGGGCGCGGGCCGCGCGATCTCGTAGCTCGCCGAGCCTTCGACGACGACCATCGTCGACGTGACATTGGCGCCGGCATTCGCCGAGAAGCTCAGCCACGGCGTGGGATTGCGCAGGGTGGCGAAGGCCGGTGTCGCCACCATCTTCGTGTAGATGAGGTCGAGACCGAACGCGAGCTTGCCATGGCGCGCCTCGGTATTGGCCATCAGGGCCGTCAGCGTGTCGGTCTTGCCGAACATGTCGACGATGCCCGCGTTGACGTCGACCGTCTGGCCCTTCGCGGTCAGGCTGCCGGTTGCGCCCATCAGCCAGGCGTAGGGCGTGACCGAGAAAGTCCACTCGGACGGAGTCTGCTTTTCCTCGGCGCGCGCGGGCAGGGCCGCGAGCGCGAGGGCGATCGCCGGTAGAGCGAGAAGCTTGCGCATGTCCTAGAGGTCCACCTTGTCGAGGCCCCAGGTGATGCCGGCGATCTCGGGCAACTCGCGGCCGTCGTCCTTGCCGATCTCGGCCTTGATCACCGCCTCGAGCTTGCCGTTCATGGTCTGCAGCAGGGCGTTGTTGGCGACGCGATCGGTGGCGAGGTTCTTCATCTCGCCCGGGTCCTGGGCGATGTCGTAGAGTTCGACGTCGTTCCACTTGAAGAGCTCGTCCACGGTCGTCGGGCTGTTGTGGTCGAGCGGCGAGAAGTAACGCGTGAACCGGTAGCGCCCGTCGAACGCCGAGCGCACATGGCCGCGCTTCTTGAGGTCGGGCTTGAAGCCCTGAGCCTTGGCCTCCTCCTTGGGATTCTTGCCCGCCATGGCGGCCTTGGCGGCGAAGTCGAAGACGCCCGCGTCGTTGCTGGCCAGTCCGCTGTAGGTGAACAGCGTGGCGGCACGGGCGGCGTCAATGGCCTGGCTGCCCGGATTGGACAAGAGCGGCGACAGGTCCTTGCCCGGAAGCGCGCGGCCGGCGATCTCGCCCGCGCGGTCGGGCTTGATGCCGGCCATCGACAGAATCGTCGGCACGAAGTCGATGTGGCTGCTCAGCGACTTGCACTGCTGGCCGCCCTTGACGTCGGGATGCACCACATACAGCGGCAGGTGGCTGGTCTCCTGATAGGTGAACGGGCCCTTGCCGCGCAGGCCGTGGGCGCCCGCCATCTCGCCGTGATCCGAGGTGAAGATCACGATCGTGTTCTGGTCGAGCTGCAGCGACTCGAGCTCGGCGAGCAGCGCTTCGATCGAACGGTCGACGTTGCGGAGGCAGTTCAGGTAGTAGTCGTTGAAACGCTTCCAGCGCGCATCCTCGAGCGGCACGTTGCCCAGGATGTAATCCCAGATGCGGTCGAATTCGCCGTGCGCCTTGGGACGTCCCGGCGCGTCGAACGGCTGGCGCAGGCTGGGCGAGATCGGCACGTCCCAGCTCGTCTTGTACAGCGCGTGCTCGGGCGCGCGCGCCGCGTGAAGCCGCAGCTTGCCGGTGTCCTGCACATTCTCGCCCGGAGCGTAGGTGTTGAAGTACATGATGTCGTGCGGATTGACGAAGCTCACGTACATGCACCACGGCTTGCCGTCGTCGCTCAGCGGCCGGCCCTTGGTGCGCAGCCAGTTGATCGCGCTGCCCGCGGTGATGTGGTCGAAGCTGTAGCCGCCCAGCGTGTGGCCGATCAGGTCGCCCGGGGAGAAATTGTCGGCAAAGCCGTACTTCTCCATCCCCGGCGTCATGAACTTGTCGATCGAAGTGGTGTCGAAGTCCCGGCTGAGGTGCCACTTGCCCTTGTAGGCGGTGTAGTAGCCCGCCTTGCGCAGCATATGGCCGATCGTCGGGTTCTTCGTCGGCAGGTCCTTCATCCACGGCACGTCGAGGTTCTCGTACATCCCGTTGTCCGCCGTCTGCAGGCCCGTGACGATCACCGAGCGCGACGACGTGCACATCGTCGCGGGACACTGGTGGTTCGTGAAGGTAACGCCGGTGCGCTCCATCCGCTCGTGACCGGGAAGCGACAGGCCCTTCGGCCAGCTTGCGTGGAAACGCTCCTGGTCGGTGAAGACGAAAAGAACGTTGAGCGGGCCGCGCGGGCGCGCGACGGACGGCGCATTGCCCTGCGCCTGCGCGATCTGGACCGGTGCGTCTGCAAGCAGCGCTGCGGAAGCGGCGGCCGTGCCCAACAGGGTGCGACGTGAAATCTTGCTATTATTAATGTCTGACATCCGGGTCCCTCGCGCCTATAAGCAAACATCGTCCCCGAAAATTGTATGGCGCGTACAAAATTGAACAGCAAGCGCAATGAAATTGCACTTACAACCGGCCATGAAAAAAGAGTGCCGAAGCGCGAACGCACGCGTCAGAAAATCATCGCTTCTGCAATATCGGTGTTCAGCGCCCGCGGCATCGCATCATCGTCCTTGAAGGAAATTGCAGTCGATGCCGGGGTTACGGTCGGGACCGTCTACAACCACTTCAAGGGCAGGACCGACGTCGTTGCGGCGGTGTCCGTCTCGATCATCCGCGAACTGGAGCAGCGCGCCCTGGAAAGCCGCCGCGTGCTGCCTCGCGGGGCCGAGCGCATGGCCAACGGCTGCCTTCGCTACCTTGCCATTGCGCGCCAGACCCCCAAGAGGGCGATGCTGATCCTGGAGCTGGCGGTGAATGCGCCCGACCTGTTGAGGACGATCGGCACCGTGGTGCGGAGCGACATCCAGCTCGGCGTACGCCAGAAGGACTTCAGGATTTTCGGGGAGACGGCGGCCGTCGACCTGGTTCACGGAGTCGTCATGCTGGGCATGCGATACATCGCGCTCGGCCGAATGCCGGCGGGTTACGAGCAGTCTGTCGTCGCGACCGTTTTGCAGGGACTCGGTCTTCCCGCCAAAAGGGCACTTGAGCTTGCGCGGCACGGCGCGGTAGGGACAACGGGCAGACAGAGACGGACGTGAATCGAAGAGACCTTTTTGCCATGGGGGGCGCGAGCCTCGTCGCCGCGTGCGAGGGACCGCAGCGGCTTGCCTCCCTGCCCGACGCGCTTCGTCAGCGAGGCGGGTTTGCCGGCCTGCCGGACGATTGCCGCGTGGTTCTGGACGGCAGCGACGACCGGCTGATCGGGCGCATTGCCCTGGAGGCATTGCGCCGCGAAGTGGAACACGCGCGGCGCACCGGGGCGACGCTGGGGCCCGCCACGTTCCTTGCGATTTCCGGAGGCGGGGAGAACGGCGCCTATGGCGCGGGGCTGTTGACCGCCTGGACGCAGCTCGGGACGCGTCCGGTCTTCAAGGCCGTCACGGGTGTCAGCACCGGCGCCCTGTCGGCGCCTTTCGCGTTCCTGGGGAGCGACTACGATCGCCAACTCGAGCAGGTCTATACCCGGATATCGGCCGACGACGTGCTGACGAGCCGGGGCCTGCTAACGGCCCTGTTCAGCGACTCGCTGTACGATTCGACGCCGCTGCTGAAGACCATCCGGGGGTTTGTGACTCCCGACTTCCTGGCAGCGATCGCTCACGAATATACGGAAAACGGCCGGTTGCTGATGGTCGCCACCACCAATCTCGATATCCCGGCGGCCATCCTCTGGAACATGGGGGCGATCGCGGCGAGTGGAATGGAAAGGGCGGCGGACCTGTTCTCGCGGATCCTTCTTGCCTCGGCCTCCATACCCGGCGCCTTTCCGCCGGTCATGATCGACATCGAGACCGGTGGCCAGCGATACGAGGAAATGCATGTCGATGGCGGAACAACCGCGCAGGTCGTCCTCTATCCGCCGTCCTTCAGTGGCGCCGATCTCGCGCGCGACTTGCCTCCGGCGGATTTGCCCGTCGCGCGCGTGGCGGCACGCCGGCCTAGGCAACTTTACGTCATTCGCAACGGTACCCTCGCGCCGGCGAACGAAACGACAGCGCGCTCGACCATGAAGATCGCCGGCCGCGCGATCTCGACCTTGATCCAGTACCAGGGCATCGGCGACCTCTACCGGCTCTATCTGCTCTGCAAGCGCGACGGCATCGACTACAATGTCTCGTGGATGCCCGCGTCGTTCACGGAGAAACTGAAGGGGCCCTTCGATCAGGCCTACATGCAGAAGCTCTATGCCGTGGGTCGTGCCGAGATGCTCGACGGCCGCGCTTGGGCCAAGCTTCCCCCCGGGTTCGACCCTCGGCCTTTCCAGGACATCTAGACCGCGGGGGAGCGGGGCGAGGGCCAACGCGAAAGCGACCAGGCTTCAGCTCGACCAGAGTTTCTCGCGGATGAAGCGCCAGACCTCCGGCCAGATCGGGAAGGGCGGGTCTTTCGGCTGGCCGAGCGGGCCGAGCCCGCGCCACGTCAGGATGTAGATCGCGATGGCCGCCAGGCCGAACCATTCCCACCAGTCCATGGCGCCAAGGTTACCTCCAGACATAAAGGTGTGGGGCGGAAATATGGGGAGAGGCTTGACAATTGATGCGATATTCGCAATAATCCAACGTTGGTCCGGACGACAGATCCGGAGCCGGCTCCCATTAAATTCCCATTTGTTTAATGGACCGCGGGCCTAAGCTGGACCCGGAGGAAAATTCACGTGCAGTTTCAGTCGCGCAGCTACGAGGCCGAGAGCATCTCGGCGGTTCAGGAGCTCTATCACAGCAACGGCTGGACCGACGGGCTGCCGATCGTGCCGCCGACCGAGGAAGCCGTGAAGGAGTGCCTCGACTGGGCGATGATGCCGCCCGACCAGCTGATCGGCATCGAGCCTGTGCGCGGGCTCGCGATCACGGCGGAAAAAATTGCAATCAACGCCGTGATGGCGGGCTGCCTGCCCATGCACTTCCCGGTCGTGTTGACGGCGTGGACGGCGATGATGCAGGAGGAATTCCTGATGCATGGCGCGACGGCCAGCACCGGCGGCTGCGCCGTGCTCGTCGTGCTGAACGGTCCGATCCGTCTGGAGATCGGCGCCGCGGGTTCGTTCAACGCGCTCGGCAACAGCGATCGCGCGACGGCGGTGATCGGCCGCGCGGTGCGGCTCTGCCTGATCAACCTGATGGACGTGCGGCCCGGCGTGATCGACCGCTCGACGCTGGGGCATCCCGGAAAGTTCAGCTACTGCCTGGCCGAAGACGAGGAGGGCACGGACTGGGACCCGCTGCATGTCGTGCGCGGCGTCGAGCGTGCGGCATCGGCCGTGACCGTGATGGCGGCAGGCGCGCCGCGCCAGCTGATGAACGAGTGGACGACCAAGCCCGAGGAGATCCTCGAGACCTTCGCGGCCGAGATGCGCGCCAACATGCGGCATTACTCGATCCATCCCGGCAACTACGCGATCGTGATCCCGCAGCAGCTGCGCGAGCATCTGCAGGCCGCGAAGTGGACGAAGAAGGACATCGCCAACTTCATCCACGAGCGGGCGCGCATCCATCGCCGAGAGTGGGCCGACGTCGGCAAGGGCGCCGTCGTGCGCGACCGCGGCGACAGCGTCTACACAGCGATGGAATCGCCCGATCAGCTGCTGGTCATCGCCGCGGGCGGGCCGGCCGGCGGCTTCGGCGCGGTGATCCCGCCGTGGCTCGGCAACAAGAGCCATGCCGTAACCGTTCCTGTCGGTGTATGCGTCGACTGCGAACCGCCCAAGAAATAAGACGAGAGGAACCCATGACTTTCCGAGTTCTCGATCCCACCCCCGGTACCGCGCCACCGGTCGGCCAGCTCGCGCCGCGCCTCGATACGCTGAAGGGCAAGAAGGTCGGCTTCATCTCCAACGGCAAGGAAGGCACCAAAGGCTTCTTCCGGCACCTGGAACAGATCCTAAAGGACGACTACGGGGTGGCCGAGGTCGTGTTCCGCACCAAGTCGAACTACAGCGCACCCGCCGATCCGCACATCGCCGACGAGATCAAGACCTGGGACGCCGTCGTCTCGGGTCTCGGGGATTGAGGCTCTTGTTCATCGTGCAGTCTGCACGACGCCGTTACCGCTGAACGAGCCAACGTCCCCGCCATCGGGGTCATGACGGAGCGCTTCGTGAGCGCCGCCGAGATGATGAGCCGCGTGCTGGGCATGCCGGGCTACGCCTTCGCCGTGATCGACCATCCTGTGTCGAGCGCCACCGACGCAGAATTGGGCCAGCGCGCCCGGCAGGCGATCGAGCAGGGCTTGAAGATGCTGGTGAAAAACTAGGGAACCCGGAGGCTTCGGCGGCGTTGGGTGGGCATGAAACCCATCATGCTCTTCGGCGTCCTCCTCATCGTGGCCGGTATTGTCGGCCTCGGCGTGGCCAATATCTCCTTCACCGAGCAGAAGACCGTGCTCGATGCGGGTCCGCTCAAGATCACCAAGGAAGAGCAGCACACGATCCCGGTGCCGACGATCGCCGGCATCGCCGCGATCGTCGTCGGTCTCGGCCTCTGCTTCATGGGCCGCAAGACGGCCTAGGGGAGTTCGAGCTTAACCTCGACGGCGGCGCTCGCGATCACCGCGGGATCGTTGTTCTCGGGATCGAGCACGTCGAGCCCGCCCTTCACCGCCGTTACCGTCACGATGCCGTGCGGCAGCGACGCACGCACCTTCTCGAGATCGACCTTGTCGGGTTGCTGCACGCCGATGGTGACGTTCACGAACATGTCGGTCTTCGAGTTGACCTTGAGCGCCCGCAGCATGGTGAGCGACGAATGGTGCAGGGCGTCCTGCACCGCGCGCAGGGCCGCCTTGGTGTAGTCGCCGCCGTGCAAGTCGTTGCCGGTGCCGAGTTCGAGGATGACGCGCTTCTGTGCCATGTCAGAGATCCAATCGCACGATGGCGGCCGCCTGCGCGATCACCGTCTTGTCGGTGCCGGCCTCGTTCATGATCTCGAGGCCGCCCTGCATCACCTTCACCGTGCCCGTGCCGTGCGGCAGCACCGCCAGCACCTGTGCGGTGTCGACCTTGTCGGGCTGCGGCACGCTGATCTGGACCTCGACCTGCATGTCGTCGCTCGACTTGCCGAGCGCCGTCGCGACGGTGAGCGAGTTGTGCCACAGCGCGTCCTTGAGGGCGCGCACGGCGGCCTTTGTGTAGTCGCCGCCGCGAATGTCGGTGCCCATGCCGATCTCCAGGGCGACGCGCTTCAATGCCATTGCTGTTCCTATCCCTTGGCGAGGCCTGCCTTGATGAGCAGCGGCTTCACGTCGACGAAGTACTTCTCGGCGTAGGCGCGGTACTCGGCTGGACTCTTGTACCACGGCGCCTGGATATAGGAGTCGAGAAGCGCATCGACCCGCGGGTCTTTCATCGCCTCCTTGAAGGCGAGGTGGACGGACTCGACGATGTTGGGCGGCAGGTCCTTGGGGCCCACGAGGCCGTAGGGGCTCTGGCCCACGACGTTGATGCCGCGCTCGATCAGGGTCGGCACGTCCTTGTACTTGGGGATGCGCTGCTCGGTCGCCATGGCGAGGATGCGGAACTTGCCGGCATCGACGAAGGGCGCCCACTGCGCGCCGTCGCAGATGAAATGGACCTCGCCCGAGAGCAGCGCCTGCGACCACTCCGCCGTGCCCTTGTAGGGAACGTGGGTGAACCGGGCGCCGGTCGACTGTTCGATCTCGATCATCGTGAGCTGCCCGGTGCCGCCGATGCCGCTGGTCGCGTAGTTGTACTTGTCCGGCTCTTTCCTGGCCGCCGTGATCAGCTCTTCCAGCGTCTTCCACGGCGCATCCTCGCGCACGACGATGCCGATGGTGTAGCCGGTCAGCCCGATGATGTAGGTGAAATCGCGGATCGGGTTCCAGTTGGCCGGCTGGTAGTGCGGGTAGCGCAGGCTGTTGATGCTCATGCAGGCGAGCGTGTGCCCGTCCGGCCTGGCGTTCAGCAGCAGCGCGGGGGCCAGCGTGCCGGCGGCACCCGGCCGCGAGTCGACGAGGATCGGCTGGCCGAGGAGGGGACCCGCCGTCTCGCCGAGCAGGCGCAGATGCACATCCGTGCCGCCGCCGGCGGCGAACGGATTGTAGATCGTGATCGGTTTGTCGGCCTTCCAGCGGGCCTGGCCGCGCGCGATCGTCGGACCCAGTTGGGTCGCGCCGATCGCGGCCGCCGTGCCGAGAAGGAGAGTGCGACGCCGCACCTACTTCTTCATCTTGGCGTCGACGCTCCACGGACCGGGACCGGCAGCGCAGATGTAGAGGAAAACGAAGCAGTAGACGACGGCGAGCTCGCCCTTGTTGAGAATGGGATAGAAGCCTTGCGGTGCGTGCACCATGAAGTAGGCCACCGCCGTCATGCCCGAGGCGAGGAAGGCAGCGGGACGCGTGAGCAGGCCCAGCACCAGCAGGATGCCGCAGATGAGTTCGATGACGCCCGCATAGCCCGGCCACGAATTCAGGGCGAAGGTCGGCGGCACAACGCCCACGGGAAAGTGCAGGAGCTTGCCGGTGCCGTGCTGGAGCAGGGTCAGACCCGTGACGAAACGCAGGACGCTCAGCAGGTACGGCGTCCAGGACGCCGGCAGGATGGTGATATTCATGATCGATCTCCCCGTTGAAGGTCGCCCATCATGGCGGTGGTGCGATTTTCCGACAAGCGATGGGGCGTGGTAACTGGCTCACCATTGCGTTAGTCATGGCTCGCACTCTTGGTGCGGTTTGCTATGATCGGCGCGACCACCGGACGGAAGAGCCGGATTGTAGAATTAAGGCAGCGCTGCTGCCGCGTGTGGGAGGCGTAATGGCGACGGTCGACATCCGCGATGTGCGGAAGGCCTTTGGGCCGTTTGAAGTGTTGCATGGCGTAAGCGTTGCCATTGCCGATGGCGAGTTCGTGGTGCTGGTGGGGCCCTCGGGCTGCGGCAAGTCCACTTTGCTGCGCATGCTGGCGGGGCTGGAGAACATCACCTCGGGCGAGATCGCGATCGGCAGCAAGGTCGTGAACGCGGTGCCGCCAAAGGACCGCGACATCGCCATGGTGTTCCAGAACTACGCGCTCTATCCGCACATGACCGTGTTCGACAACATGGCCTTCTCGATGACGCTGGCCAAGGCGCCGAAGGCGCTGATGGAGCAGGAGGTCGGCCGCGCGGCCAAGATCCTGGGCCTCGAGGAGCTGCTGCAGCGCTTCCCGCGCCAGCTCTCGGGCGGCCAGCGCCAGCGCGTCGCCATGGGCCGCGCCATCGTGCGCAACCCGCAGGTCTTCCTGTTCGACGAGCCGCTCTCGAACCTCGACGCCAAGCTGCGCGTGCAGATGCGCTCGGAGATCAAGGAGCTGCACCAGCGGCTCAAGGTCACGACGGTCTACGTCACGCACGACCAGATCGAGGCGATGACGATGGCCGACAAGATCGTGGTGATGAACGGCGGCAACATCGAGCAGATCGGTGCGCCGCTCGAGCTCTACGACCGGCCGGCCAACGTCTTCGTGGCGGGCTTCATCGGCTCGCCGGCGATGAACATCCTGAAGGGCACCGTCTCAAACGGCAGCCTGCGCACCGACGACGGCACCGACTGGCCGCTGCCGACGACGCTCAAGAGCGCCAAGGAAGGTCCCGCCGTCTATGGCGTGCGGCCCGAGCATCTGCGCATCGAGAGCGGCGGCATTCCCGCCACCGTCCAGGTCGTCGAGCCCACCGGCTCGGAGACCCAGGTGCTGATGAAGATCGGCAGCCAGACCATGATCGGCGCATTCCGCGAGCGCGTGTCGGCCAAGCCCGGCGAGATCCTGCCGGTCCGTCCCGATCCCGCGCTCGTCCATCTCTTCGATCAGCAATCGGGCCAAAGGCTCTAGTCAAGAAACTTCAAGGAGGAAGCGACAATGGCGTTCATTATCAAACGACGTGAGGCCCTGCTCGGCGGTGCTTCGGCGATGGCGTTGGGCATGGCGATGGCGCGCCAGGCCACCGGCCAGGACATTCCCAAGGCCGACGTGAAGGCGCCGAACTTCGCGATCGAGAAGGGCGCCACCCTGCGCCTGATCCGTCCCGCCAAGTTCGTGGAGCCCGATGAAGTCATCTTCCGCGCCAACTCGGCGAAGTTCGCCAAGGAGTTCGGCGTCGAGGTCAAGGTCGACCTCGTGGGCTGGGAGGACATCACCCAGCAGACCGCCGTCTCCGCCAACACCGGCGCCGGCCCCGACGTCATCATCGGCTGGGCCGAGAGCCCGCACATCTATGCCGACAAGGTGCTCGAGCTCAGCGACATCGCCGAGTATCTCGGCAAGAAGTACGGCGGCTGGTCGTTCCTCGGCGAGAAATACGGCAAGAAGGCCAAGACCAACAACTGGATCGGCCTGCCGATGGGCGGCTCGGGCGGACCGCTGGTCTATCGCGTCTCGGCGCTCAAGGAAGCGGGCTACGACAAGGTCCCGTCCGACCACGCCGGCCTGCTGAAGCTCTGCCAGGATCTCAAGAAGATCAACAAGCCCGCGGGCTTCGCGCTCGGCAACGCGGTGGGCGATGCCAACGGCTTCGC
>CAIWTJ010000203.1 GCA_903915535.1 Enhydrobacter aerosaccus | reverse complement strand
TGTCATGCTCTTTTGGACCGCGAGCCTCCGGCTCGCCTCAAAATCATGAGCGAGCCGGAGGCTCGCGGTCCAGAAGACCATGAGCGCCACGGGAGTGGCGCACCCAAATGACTCTAGAACTCGACGTCGAGCTCCTCGACTTCCTCGGGCTCGGACTTCGCCGCATTGGTCCATTCGAGCATCGCGGGGAAGCGCAGCATCTGGTCGCGATAGGCGGCCGACACCGGATCGAGCTTCACGTCGTAGGTCGCAAAGCGCGTGCATACCGGCGCATACATCGCGTCGGCGGTCGTGGGCGTGGCGCCGAAGAGATACGGCCCGCCGTAGCGCTGGAGGCATTCTTTCCAGATCGCGGTCACGCGTTCGATGTCGGCCTGGGCGCCCGCCCAGATCTTGAAGCCGTCATGCTTCGCCTTGAGGTTCATCGGCAGGGCGGAGCGCAGGTTGGCGAAGCCCGAATGCATCTCGCCGCAAACGGCGCGGCAATGGGCACGCGCCACGGGATCGGCAGGCAGCAGCCCGGCCTCCGGCTTCAGTTCGTGCAAATACTCGCCGATCGCCAGCGTGTCCCAGACCTTGACCGAGCCATGGTCGAGACGCGGTACGAGGAAAGAGGGCGACAGCAGCAAAAGCTCCGCCCGCGTGGACGGATCGTCCATCGAGGCGACTTTTTCCTCGAAGTCCAGCCCGGCCATTTTGCACAGCAGCCAGCCGCGCAGGGACCAAGAGGAATAGTTCTTGCTACTGATGGTTAGAGAAGCCTCGGCCATGGCGCCGGGGCATGCAAATTCCGGACCGGTCGCAGCCTTTATGTTGTATGCGCTTTACCAGACCGCCGCCGACATGATGCTGCCGATGCGCGTCTGGGCGTCGGTCGCGGGGGCGGGATTTGCCCTCGGCGACCAGTCCAGCGCCGACCGGTGGCGGGCGGCCGGAGCGCTGTGCGAGATGATGAGCCGGGCGTCGCTCAGCCATCGCCGGCCGTCCTTCGAGCTCGACGAAATCGTCATGGGCAACCGCACCGTGCCGGTGGTCGAGGAAGAAGTCCTGTCGCTCCCGTTCGGCACGCTGCTGCGCTTCGCCAAGGAGGGCGCGCCGCCGCAGCCCAAAGTGCTGGTTGTGGCGCCGCTCTCCGGTCACTTCGCGACCCTGCTGCGCGATACGGTGAAGGTGCTGCTGCCCGAGCACGACGTGCACATCACCGACTGGGCCAATGCGCGCGACGTCGGCATCTGGAACGGCCGCTTCGGCTTCGACGAATATGTCGAGTACCTGATCAAGTTCATCGAGACGATGGGCCCGGGCGCGCACGTGGTCGCCGTCTGCCAGCCGTGCGTGCAGACGCTCGCGGCGGCGGCGATCATGGCGGAGGACGACAATCCTGCCCAGCCGCGCAGCATGACGTTGATGGCCGGGCCGATCGACACGCGCGTCTCGCCGACCAAGGTGAACGAGCTCGCCATGGGCAAGCCGATCAGCTGGTTCGAGAACAACCTGATCACGCGCGTGCCGCTGCGCTATCCCGGTGCCACGCGCCGCGTCTATCCGGGCTTCCTGCAGCTCACCGCGTTCATGAGCATGAATGCCGAGCGCCACATCAAGGCGCAGATGGATCTCTACAAGGCGCTGGCCAAGGGTGACAAGGAACAGGCCGACACGATCAAGAAATTCTACGACGAATACTTCGCCGTGCTCGACATGGCGTCGGAGTTCTATCTCGAGACGGTGCAGTGGGTGTTCCAGGAGCATCGCCTGGCGCGCGGTGTGCTCGAATGGAAGGGCCGCCGGGTGAATCCCAAGGCGATCCGGCGCACGGCACTGTTCACCGTCGAGGGCGAGCGCGACGATATCTGCGCCATCGGCCAGACCGTGGCCGCGCACGACCTCTGCTCCAGCCTCAGGCCCTATCGGAAGAAACACTATATGCAGGCGGGCGTCGGCCACTATGGCGTCTTTGCCGGCAAACGCTGGGCCGGGCAGATCTATCCGCTGGTGCGAAACACCATACTGGCGAACGAATAGTCTCTTGCAGCGGAAGGACCTCATCCTGAGGAGCGCCTGGAGGGCGCGTCTCGAAGGATGGGCAACAGGCAAGGTGCTCGAACCCATCCTTCGAGACGGCCGCGCTGCGGCCTCCTCAGGATGAGGGAGTTCGGGTTCAGCGGGTCTTGGTCGGCTTGATGTAATATACCGACCATATGATCGAACCGACCCAACTCGCCCTCTACGCTGCCGCCGCCCTTCTGCTCGCGATCACGCCAGGTCCCGGCATTTTCTACGTTGCCGCGCGTACTCTTGCTGGCGGCCGCGCCGAGGGCCTCGCGTCGAGTTTCGGCACCGGCCTCGGCGGCTTGGTGCATGTGGTGGCAGGCAGCGTCGGCGTGTCCGCGATCGTCCTGTCGAGCGCCGAACTGTTCTCGGCGTTGAAACTGGTCGGCGCTGTCTACCTTGTTTGGCTGGGAGTGCGGACTTTCCGCTCGGCGCGCCGTGAGGAAATGATGGGCCTGGACGGCGGCACGGCGCCGGCCGTTGGCGTCCGCCGCGCGTTTCGCGAAGGCGTGCTGGTCGAGGCGCTGAATCCCAAGACGGCGGCGTTCTTCCTGGCGTTCATTCCTCAATTCGTGAACCCGGCCACCGGCCACGTCGCTGTTCAGTTCCTGGTGCTGGGTGCCTTCTCGGTCCTGCTGAATACGTTGGCAGACGTGGTGGTCGCCTTCGCCGCCGGCAGACTCAGGGACGGCGCATTCGCTCGGCCAAGCCTGATCCGGCGCCTTCGGCAAGCGTCGGGCGGGGCCATGGTTGCGCTGGGTTTGGGCCTGGCCTTCGCACGGCGTCCCACTTCCTGACGAAATGAGCCGGATGGGCAACCCGCCCGCTTTGCAGTAAATTGCCGTTCATGGCCGACTTTCCGAACAAAACGCTCGCCGACTGGGAAAAAGCTGCTGCCAAGGAGCTGCGCGACAAGCCCTTGTCGTCGCTCGACTGGACCACGCCCGAGGGCATCGTGGTGAAGCCGCTCTATACGGCGGCCGATCTCGAGGGCCTCGAGACCGTGGGGACCGTGCCCGGCTTCCCGCCGTTTACGCGCGGCCCCAAGGCCACGATGTACGCGGGCCGTCCCTGGACGATCCGCCAGTACGCGGGCTTCTCGACCGCCGAAGAGAGCAACAAATTCTATCGCGCCAATCTCGCGGCGGGCCAGATGGGCCTGTCGGTGGCGTTCGATCTCGCGACGCACCGCGGCTACGACTCCGATCATCCGCGCGTCGTGGGCGACGTCGGCAAGGCCGGTGTCGCGATCGATTCGGTCGAGGACATGAAGATCCTGTTCGACGGCATCCCGCTCGACAAGATGAGCGTGTCGATGACCATGAACGGCGCCGTGCTGCCGGTGCTGGCGGGCTACATCGTGGCGGCCGAGGAGCAGGGCGTCCCGCAGGACAAGCTGGCGGGCACGATCCAGAACGACATCCTCAAGGAGTTCATGGTCCGGAACACCTACATTTACCCGCCGGGCCCTTCGATGCGGATCGTGGCCGACATCATCGAGCACACGGCCAAGTTCATGCCGAAGTTCAACTCGATCTCGATCTCCGGCTATCACATGCAGGAAGCGGGCGCGACGCTGGTCCAGGAGCTGGCGTTCACGCTGGCCGACGGTCTCGAATACGTGCGCGCGGCCCGCGCCAAGGGCCTCGACATCGATGCCTTCGCGCCGCGACTGTCGTTCTTCTTCTGCATCGGCATGAACTTCTTCATGGAAGCGGCGAAGCTGCGCGCCGCGCGCTTCCTGTGGGCCGAGCTGGTGAAGCCGTTCGAGCCCAAGAAGGCCGATTCGCTGTCGCTGCGCACGCATTGCCAGACCTCGGGCGTGTCGCTGACGGAGAAGGACCCGTTCAACAACATCATCCGCACCGCCTACGAGGCGATGGCGGCGGTGCTGGGCGGCACGCAGTCGTTGCACACCAATGCCTTCGACGAGGCCATCGCGCTGCCGACGGTGCAGTCCGCCCGCGTCGCGCGCAACACGCAGCTCATCCTCCAGAACGAGACCGGCGTCACCAAGGTCGTCGATCCGCTGGCCGGCTCCTATTACGTCGAGTCGCTGACGGCGAGCCTGATCGCCGAGGCGCGCAAGCTCATCCAGGAAGTCGAGGCGCTGGGCGGCATGACCAAGGCGGTCGAGGCCGGCATGCCCAAGCTGCGCATCGAGGAAGCCGCCGCGCGCAAGCAGGCGCGCATCGATCGCGGCGAGGAGGTCGTGGTCGGCGTCAACAAGTTCCAGCTCAAGGAGGAGGATGCGATCAACATCCTCGATGTCGACAACGACATGGTGCGCGAGCAGCAGGTGAAGCGCCTCGACAACATCCGCAAGACGCGCGACGAGGCCAGGTGCGTGGCTGCGCTGAAGGCGCTGGGCGAGGCGGCGCGCAACGGCACCGGCAATCTGCTGGCGCTGTCGATCGACGCCACGCGCGCGCGCGCGACGGTGGGCGAGATTTCCTCGGCGCTGGAAGGCGTCTATGGCCGCTTCCAGGCGACCATCCGGTCGATCTCCGGCGTCTATGCCTCAGAGTGGGAAGGCGACGAGGGTCTCACGCGCATCCGCACGGACATTGCTTCGTTTGCGGAGGAAGAAGGCCGCCGGCCGCGCCTCATGGTCGTGAAGATGGGCCAGGACGGCCACGACCGCGGTGCCAAGGTGATCGCCACGGCCTTCGCCGACCTCGGCTTCGACGTCGACGTCGGTCCGCTGTTCCAGACGCCGGCCGAGGCCGCCCGTGCGGCAATCGAGAACGACGTGCACGTGATCGGCGTATCGAGCCAGGCCGCGGGCCACAAGACGCTGGTGCCGCAGCTCATCGCGGAGCTTGCCAAGCAGGGCGGCGACGATGTGATGGTCGTGGTGGGCGGCGTGATCCCGGCCCAGGACTACGCCTTCCTGAAGGAAGCGGGCGTGGCCGCGATCTACGGTCCCGGCACCAACATCCCGGCCGCCGCTGCCGAAATCGTCTCGATCCTGCGCAAGACCAACCATCGCCGCGCTGCCTGAGGGGCGCGTCCGCTTCAGGCGGGGCAGCGTTTTGGCGTCAGTAACGACCGTAATAGGGGCTCCGCCCGGCCGCGCCTAGACTCGCGCAATGGCGCTTCACATTCTTTTGGACCGCGAGCCTCCGGCTCGCTCAGAATCACGATGCGAGCCGGAGGCTCGCGGTCCGGAAGACGGTTTGCCGCCGTTTTGCAGATCTCACTTCGCGGCGTCTGCCGCGCGTACTTTCGATCGAATCGACGGGGGGTGGCAGTGCGGGAATCCGGGAAGAATCGCGAGTAGTGCCCATGCCATCTGCATCGGAGGCTTCCCGACGGGTCGGGAAACTCCGGGAAGGCTAGCGCCGCATCGCCGCCTTCTCGGCGTCGGTGAGCGGGCGTTCCTTCAGGGACAGCACCTTGCCGCGAATCGTGCCGAAGCCGGTCTTGGCCTCGAGCCTGGCGGGAAAGCGGAACGGCGTGTCGTCGAAGCGCGCCAGCCAGATGTACATCGGCTCTTCCTTCTTGGACTCGGCTTCCTCCGGTGCGTCGAAAAATTCGCCGGCGACGCGCCTGGAATAGAGTTCGCACACCAGCACGTCGCCCTTCGCATTCGGTATGCCCGCCTGCGCCGGCGTCTCCATCCGCAGCTTGCGCAGGATGATGTCGATGCGCCGCCGGCCGTCGTTCGACGGCGAGAGCTGATCGCACGCCGCGTCACCCCGCATGCCGACCACGAGGACAGCGGAGAGCGGATCGAGCGAGCCCATCTTCTTGTCGTCGGGAATCGCGTCCTTGGGCGTGGGCTTCCAGTTCGGATTGTGCGTCTCGTGCAGGCCGCCGTCCGCGCCGTACTGGGCGAGCCAGGTGCGTGGCTTGCCGCTGATCATGAGCGACAGCGATCCGCCGCCGGGACGCGCACCCTGGGGAGAGAAACCGCCCCAGGCGCGGTTGCGGCCGTCGTACGCGAGGGTGATGGCTTTCAGCACGCCCTCCTTGAAGGCATGGCTTTCGACGTCGTAGCTCGCCCCGTTGAAGCGCGCGGTGAAGTCGATGCGGAAGCCGGAAAAGCCCGCGAAGGTGATCTCGTAGCCGCCTTCGATCGCCTTGCCGTCGTCGGACCGCGCGGTTGCGGGCGCCAGCGCGCACAAGGCAAACCCCAACAAGGCCTTACGAAAAGTCATGAAATGGCGTTCCACAGGGGGCTACCTTTGCCGTCCGGGGCACGATAGAAGGCCCTCGCCCCCAGTACCGCCCAACTTACGCGCCAATACAAGGCCCTCCTGTCATGTCTCCGCCCTCCAGCGCCCGTCCCGCCAGCATCGACCTTCCCCGGTCGTGGGCCGTGCTGTCCATACTAGGGCGCCATTTGTGGCCAAAGGGTGAGTGGGGCCTGCGGTCCCGCGTCGCCATCGCCCTGGTGCTGCTGGTCGGCGCCAAGGTCGCCAACGTCTTCGTGCCGCTGCTCTACAAGCGCGGCGTCGACGCGCTGGGCGAGTCACCCAACGCGATCGTGGTTGTGCCGATCGCGCTCATCCTGGCCTACGGCGTGGCGCGCGTGCTTGCGCAGGCCCTGGGCGAAGTGCGCGACGCGGTGTTCGCGCCGGTGGCCCAGCGCGCCATCCGCAATCTTGCGCTCGAGGTCTTCGGCCATCTTCACGCGCTGTCGCTGCGCTTCCACCTCGAGCGCCAGACCGGCGGTCTCAGCCGGGTGATCGAGCGCGGCACGACGGGCATGGATTTCCTGATCCGCTTCATGACCTTCAACATTCTGCCGACCCTGGTCGAAATCGCGATGGTGGGCGGCATCCTGTGGCACCTCTACGACTGGCGCTTCATGGCGGTCACCCTGGGCGTGATCGCGGCCTACATCGTCTTCACCATCACGCTGTCGGAGTGGCGCATCGCCTTCGTGCGGCGCATGAACGACGCCGACACCGAGGCCAATGCCAAGGCGATCGACAGCCTGATCAACTACGAGACGGTGAAGTATTTCGGCAACGAGGCGCACGAGTCGCGGCGCTACGACGTCGGCCGCAAGCGCTACGAGACCGCAGCGATCCGCTCCGCGCGCACCCTGTCGCTGCTCAACGTCGGCCAGGGACTGATCATTGCGGTCGGCCTCGCCGCCATCATGATCATGGCCGGCAACGGCGTCGCCGCGCACACGATGACGATCGGCGACTTCGTGGCGGTCAACGCCTTCCTGCTGCAGCTCTACGCGCCGCTCAACATGCTGGGCTTCGCCTATCGCGAGATCCGCGCCGCGCTGGTCAGCATGGAGCAGATGTTCGGGCTGCTGAATGTCGCGACCGAGGTCTCCGACAAGCCGGGGGCGCCGGCCCTCGTGGCCAGCGGTGGCGAGATCGTGTTCGACCATGTCGACTTCCACTACGACAAGGCGCGCCCGATCCTGCGCGACGTGAGCTTCCGCGTGGCGCCGGGCAATACCGTGGCGATCGTGGGCTCGAGCGGCGCCGGCAAATCGACCGTGTCGCGCATCCTGTTCCGCTTCTACGACGTGGCGGCCGGCAGCGTGCGCATCGACGGCCAGGACATCCGCGACGTCAGCCAGGCGAGCCTGCGGGCCGCGATCGGCGTGGTGCCGCAGGACACCGTGCTGTTCAACGACACGATCTACTACAACATCGCCTACGGCCGCCCCGAAGCCAGCCGCGAGGAGGTGGAGGAGGCCGCCCGGCTGGCGCGCATCCACGATTTCATCGCC